>JAFADI010000029.1 GCA_023424965.1 Bacillota bacterium | reverse complement strand
TCAATGCTCAAACCCCTTATTAAAATAAGGAATTCTTCGCCTCCATACCTTACGGGTATATCATACCTTCTTATATTTTGCTTCACAATGTCGGAAAACAGCGTCAGGAGTTTATCTCCCCAGACGTGTCCATAGGTGTCGTTGAATTTTTTGAAATTGTCCAGATCAAAAATGAGAACATTTAAAGGTTCTCCGGAAAAATCCGCATAATCCACTTCTTCCGCCAGCTTCTGGTCAAGGTAATGCCTGTTGGCCAGCCCCGTCAATTTATCCGTCCTTGCCAGCTTGAACTCCTTCTTGTGCATCTCATTGTATTTTTTTGCTTCGCCGATAATGAATGAGATGCCCACAGCCGCAAACAGGATGAACAAATCTCTGAGTACAAGCCGCCAGTAGCTGATCCCTGAAGAAAGACCGACCGAAGCATATACCGTGGACAAAGTATAGGTAATGATGGAGAAGGTGCTTACCTTTATGGCAGAGGACTTGTCGCCATAGATGCCGCAGTACCCGATAATAAAAAGGAGGACCACATAAATATCCGAGTCGATTCCACCGAGCTGATAGGAGAATACGGATACGAAAACAGCATCCGCAAATCCCAGCAGGCTTATTGTCCCTTTATTTTCACCATTATGCCTCACCAGGTATATGGTTACGGCAATATTATAAACGACGGCTAAAGCGAGGGTTTCAAAAAACAGGATGGGGGAAACGGCGTCTTGACTGACATGCAAAAAAACAGGCAAAACAAAAGCCACAAAGAACCACCTGAAGTAAATTGCCGCTTTATTGAACCTGCCTCCGGTTTTTTCAAAAAATTGACCGCTGTCCTCGCCTTTTTTTCCACTCATTATTTTAGCCTCCATGAGTCGGAGCTGCGGCAACAAAACGAAATGAAACTGACATACCGAAAGTGATAGAACACTTTTTATGAGGTTAAATTTAATTTATTGCCAAATTTCTTTAATATATCAATATATAGATTATTCTCTACTCGTTGCGAAATTCCTGCAATTTCTCAACAATTTTTACCCGGATCTGGGGCCAGAAAACCACTACAACAATGCCGGCGGCAACCAGGCAGGTGCCCGCAAATAAATTTACCGTGGCGGCCTCTCGCAGGAATAAAATTGCTATCAGGCTGGCCAGGATGGGTTTTATAAAAAACACCAGGGACCCGCTGCTTGCGCTGACCAGGGTCAAACCCTTGAAATAAGCCAGATAAGCCACTCCGGTGACAAATACCGACAGGTAGGCCACCTGCCCTATGCCGCTGTAATCAAACGTAAAGAGGGGAACTTTGTAAAACAGCATTACCGGCAGCAGGCACAGGCTTCCCAGCACAAAGGAATAGGCATTCATTTTCAGGCTTCCGATCCTGACGGAAACCCTTCTCCCGATAACCGTATACAAACCGTAAAACAGGGCAGACAACAGCGCCAGCAAAGGACTTAAGAGGTTTCCTCCCCCCATATCCAGCTTCTCTGAGAAAATAATTCCTATACCCGCCAGGCCGATGAACAATCCTGTGATTTTGTAGGGGGCCAGTTTTTCTTTTTCAAAAACAGAGGAAAATACAGTGACAAATACCGGGTTGCTGCTGAAAATAACCGCCGCCACGGAAGCTTTGGAGCCGGGGATGTATAAGCTCACCTGAAGCAGGCTCATGCTCAGGGCCACATTGATGATCCCCAGCATAATCACGCCGTAAAAATCCTTCCTCCCGATTTTCAAGTCACCTTTAAGCAGAAGAAGTAAAAACAGAATTGCTCCTCCCGTGAGAAACCGTATGAAATTTATCTGAAAAGGGTCGATTTTTCCCACAAGCGTTTTGCTCACAACCTCATAGGTGCTGAAAAGAATGACCGTAATCAGCAAATAGGAATAACCGGGTACTTTTTTCTGCACGTTAACTCCCTCCTTTGGCTCAAAAAAAACAAGAACGGCCAATCATACCGTTCTTGTATGGTTCAGTCTTATATTTATAAAAAAGCTATTCGTCGATGTCATCCACTGCGCAATAATTGATGTTGTTGCCGTCAAAGACAATTTTTATATAGTTATGCTCTCCGAACCGCTGCTTCAGTTCGGTGCTGCTCTTTATGTACAAATCCGCGTTGGCCTTGACATTTATGTTGATCCTGTCGAAAATGTCACCCTGCATGATGCCAATGATGGAATTGATGTAATCGACCGGAGAATGTGCAGTCTTACTTTCTATCACGATAGGCATTTTACTCTTTTTATTCGGCCCCAGCACCTCGATATGGATGCTGCCCGGCTCTGATAAATTCCCCGTGGGATAAAGCAAATCCCTTTCGAATACTACGCTTTTACTCATATAGCCTGTCCTCCTTTGTCTATAGTATTAAGATACCATTAAACGTCTTTCCCGTAAAGTTCTTTGTAGGATATATAAAAATTCTTTACCCGCTTCAGATAAACCGTGGTCTCTTTAAAGGGAATCCTGTCCAGGGTATCTCCCGTATAACTGTATTCCCTGTTTTTCAGCCACTCGTTCACATTTCCGCTGCCGCCGTTATAAGCGGTTATGACAAGGTCCACATCTCCCCCGAACTCCCGCATCAGCCGGCTTATATACCAGCAGCCGATCGTGATGTTTGTCTCCGGGTCATACAGGCTTTGATTGGAAAAGTTCTCGATTTTGAGTTTATCCGCTCCCCAGAGGCCGGTCTTATCGGTGATCTGCATAAGCCCCCTGGCGTTTTTGGGTGAAGTGGCGTTGGGGTCAAAATTGCTCTCCGCCTTGATAATGGCAAAAACCAGATAGGGATCAATGCCGTTCTGGTAAGAATACCGGTAGACATATTCCTTGTATTTTAAAGGATAAATAAGCTTCCCCGAATTCTCAATGAGGATAAGTATGACAAGCGCCGCCACGAAAAAGCCCAGAATAAATTTCAATTTCTTTTTACTTAATATGATCACCAAATCACCTGTAATTTCTTTTATACAATTCAGTTACTCTTTCCTCAAGGGCGGAGTATTCCCCGTTATTCTCCAGGACTACATCCGCAAGCCGCACATACTCTTCCTCCGACTTCTGCGCGCGGATTCTGGCAGCCGCTTCTTCACAGGTGAAACCGCTTCTTCTCATCACCCTGCTGATCCGGGTTTCCAATGCCGCCGTCACTACCCATATTTCTCCGGCGATGTCCAGAAACCCTCTCTCAAAGGGAATGGCCGCATCGATGACGACCGTTTCCACGCCTGCCTGCGCTGCATTATCCACTTCTTTTTCTATTCTCTCTATAATATATTTGTGGGTGATGGAATTAAGTACAGATAACTTTTCACCGTCTCCGAAGGCCATGGCCGCAAGCTTTTTTCTGTCCAGCCCCTGTTTTCCATCCAGTATTTCCGGGCCAAAAAAGCAGACCAGCTCTTCAAGAGCCTTTTCTCCCACCGCAACCACTTCCCTTGCGACGGTATCGGCATCGATTATTTTTGCCCCCAGCCCGCGTAAAATTCCCGAAACGGTGCTTTTACCGCTTCCCATACCTCCCGTTAAGCCTATGATCCGCACCCCTGCCACCCGTCCTCACCCTTCAACAGCCTTTCCTCTCACTCCAGGCTCTATTTCGCTTCATACCAGTTTGAGCCGGCCTTGACCTCCACCTCCAGAGGCACGTCAAGTTTTACGGCCTTTTCCATGCTTTCCTTCAGTATCATTTCGACTTCCGCCTTTTCAGGCTTATGGGTTTCGATGATCAATTCATCGTGCACCTGGAGAATCAGCCTTGACCTCAAATTTCTCTTCTCCAGTTCCCGGTGTACCTTTACCATGGCAATCTTTATTATATCTGCAGCACTGCCCTGAATGGGCGTATTCATTGCTACTCTTTCACCGAAGGAACGCATATTGAAATTTGACGCTTTCAACTCCGGGATATATCTTCTCCGGTTGAATAACGTAGTTACAAACCCGTTTTCTCTTCCTTCTTCAACAATGTCATGCATATATTTTTTTACTTTGGGATAGCTGTCCAGGTAATCGTCAATATACCTTCTGGCTTCCTTCCTGGTGATCCCCAGGTCCCTGGACAGGCTGAAATCCCCGATACCGTACACGATGCCGAAATTTACCGCCTTTGCCCTGGCCCGCATAATGGGAGGCACTTCATCCTTCGGTATGCCGAAAACCTTGGAGGCGGTATTGGTGTGAATGTCTTCATTGCTGATAAAAGCCGATATCATATGTTCATCCCCGGTGATATGGGCCAGCACCCTCAGCTCGATCTGCGAATAATCCGCATCCAGCAACAGGTATTCCTCATTCTCAGGGATAAATACCTTTCTGATTTTTCTTCCCATCTCCAGCTTGATGGGAATGTTCTGCAGGTTGGGCTCCGTGCTGCTGATCCTTCCGGTGGCCGCAACCGTCTGCCGGAAATTGGAGTGAATCCTTCCGGTAAAGGGGTTGATCACGCCCATCAGCCCGTCGGCATAAGTGGACTTTAATTTTACCAGCTGGCGGTATTCAAGGATCCTGCCGATGATTTCATGCTTTGTTTCAAGCTGCTCAAGCACCTCCGCATCCGTTGAATATCCGGTTTTTGTCTTCTTGATGACGGGCAGGTTCAACTTTTCGAAGAGGATAACCCCCAGCTGTTTGGTGGAATTGATGTTAAAATCCTCTCCTGCCAGCGAAAAAATATCTCCCGTCAGCTGCCCGATCTTTTTCTCGAGCTCGATGGAAAAGTCCGACAGCCCTCTGGGATCCACCTTAAAGCCCCAATATTCCATGCCCGCCAGCACTGCAACCAGGGGAAGCTCTATATCATAGTATAACCCTTGCTGGCCATTTTCTTTTATAATTCCGTCCAAAACCTTCCACAGATTAAATATGGCTTGCGAATGGGTTGACGCCACAGGCAGCAGCTTTTCCTCCGCCATCTCTCCAAACCGTGTAAAGTTCTTCCCTTTTCCCGCCAGTTCTTCGATTGGCTGTATCCGGATGCCCAGGTGTCTTTCGGCAAGCTCCGCCAGGGAATAGGTCTCACTGGTAGGACTGAGAATGTATGCGGCGATCATGGTATCAAACTCCAGGCCCTTCAATCCCACTCCTTTTGTTTTGAGATAAGAAATCAACGCTTTAAGATCATGGCCGATTTTTTTTATGTCCGCAGCTTCCAATATTTCTTTGAAAGCCTTTAAAAACTCATCTTCTCCGATACAGTCATGGAGGTTGATGTAGGCTGTTTTCCCCTCCTGCCACGTCACCGCCATGCCGGTCAAACGGCTTGTAAAGCTGTCGGGCCTGTCGATGAGATAATTGATTGCCAGTTGTTTTGAGGCCTTTATACTGCTTACAACCGCGTCAATATGCGCAATTTCCCTTATGCACTCAAAGCTGCCCGCAACATATTCCTCCGGTGAGGTCTGACTACCGGTCCCGCCTTTAAGGTTGAATTTCTCAATGAGGCTTTTGAATTCCAGGCGTCTGAAGAGCTCATGCAGCTTCTCCGTCTGGTATTCCTTCCGCTTTAACGCCTCCATGTCCCAGCTTCCCGGCATATGGCGGTCGATGGTGGCAAGCCTTTTGCTCAAATAGGCCAGTTCCCTGTTGGCGGCAAGCTTTTCCCTGACGCCTTTTTTATCCACATTCTCCAGGCCGGAATAGAGATTCTCAATACTTCCGAACTTCAGAACCAGATCCAGCGCTGTTTTTTCGCCAATCCCGGGAACTCCGGGAATGTTATCCGAAGCGTCCCCCATCAGGCCTTTTACATCGATAAACTGCTCCGGGCTCACTCCGTACTTTTCAAGCATCTTGTCCAGATCATATTCATCGGTCTCCGTCTTTCCCGCCCTTGTGGTGGGTATCTTTATTTTTGTGGTCCTGGAGGCCAGTTGGAGCGAATCCCTGTCACCCGTGACGATCGCCACCTCAAGTCCATTTTTCTCGGCTTCGAAGGAAAGGGTTCCGATGATATCGTCGGCCTCATAGCCCTCCTGCTCAACCCGCTGTATGTTCATCACATCCAGTACTTCCTTCATAATGGGCAGCTGAACGGCAAGGTCGTCCGGCATTCCCTTGCGCTGGGCCTTATACCCCTCAAACTCCTTATGGCGGAAGGTGGGTGCCTTTAAGTCAAAAGCCACACACAGGTACTGAGGGTGTTCTTCCTCAACATACTTCAAAAGAATGTTCAGAAATCCGAAGACGGCATTTGTGGGGGTCCCGTCGGAGGTTGTCAGCATGCTTCCGTCCCTTCCCCTCAACCCGAAAAAGGCCCGGTTCAAAATGCTGTTTCCGTCAATCAACATCAATTTTTCTTTCATTATCCATTTACCTCGTCCAATGGGTTTATTTCTTTTCCCGTATCGTCAATCGTCAGGGAAAGCGTCTCTCCCTTGCTGCACTTTCCAGTCATCAACTTCGCAGGTATGCTTATTTCCAACCCGATATCCTCTGTGAGCAAAATAACATTGCCATCCTCAATTCTGTCCACAACTGCATTAATTATCATAACGATCACCTAAATATAGATTATGTAAGAAAATAAATTTTCATTTCAGCAGAATTTCAAATTTAAATTCAGTCCAAAAACATTGTACACAAAAAAACAACAGCCGTAAACGGCTGTTGCCTATTTTTCTCCGCTATTGCTTTAATTTTATTGTAACTTTTACAACGGTGTAATCCGAGTCTTTGATGAGTCTCTGGATTTCTTCTCCGATAGCGGCCTTTTCCGCTTTCACCGTTTCCAGTTCCGTCTCTGAAATATCCCCGGCCTGGGCTCCCAGGCTGTTGATTTTGGCCTCCAGTTCCAGAGCTCTTTTGTTTAATTCCTCCACCGTGCCGGTCATGTCCGCAACGGTAATGGCACCAAAGCTTATATTCCCCGGTGTGAATCTGGCTCTCAGCCCGGCCTCAAAATCCGTATATTTGTTGTTGGGAACTTTAATCTCAATGTTGATGGTGGGGTCCGTCCTCTCAGGTTCCGCCCCGGCGGTCATCATGGCCGCATACTTTGCATTTTCATCCACGATACTTCCTAAAGCCTGGGCCGTCTCATCTATAATCCCTTTCTCCGCTTCAGGATTGGCAGAGGTGATTTGTATCCCCACATATCTGTTTACAATGGGCTTCCCATCACTTAATTTGCCCCTGGAGGACTCTTCCTTTGCCACCGGTTTCTCGGTCCCATCCGCCGCCGCTGCGAATTTTGCCTTCTGTGTATCCTCAAAAGCGGACTGGCGATTCATCATGACTGCCCCATTTTCATCCGCATTTCCGCCATCGGCCTTTTGAGGGACCTCCGCCGCTTTTGGGCTTTCCGCCGGGGCCGCTTCGGCTTTTGCTTCCTCCGCCCTGGCATCAGCCACACTGTATGAACTGTTTTCCGGAGCCTTTGCACCGGTTAAATCCATTTTTACGTTTCCCGTCATGCCCCTGAGAAAAACAAAAACCAGTAATCCTGCCGCAATGGAAGAGAAAATTCCTATATACCTGTTTCTTTTCTTTATAAAGTCGGACTTTTCCTTTGGCCCGTCTCCCGTTTCAATTGAGTCCTTTACCTCAACCAGCCTGTTATGCAGAGCTTCCATAAAACCTTCGGGAAGTTCTTCGTCGGAAATCGCCTTGCAATACTGCACAGTCTGCTTTATTTGCTCTACATCGCTCCTGCAACTTTCACAGCTCCCCAGATGCTCTTCGAACATCCGGAGACGGTCACTGTCAAGCTCGTTGTCAATATATCCTGTCATCAATTCATTGATATCACTGCAGCTTTTCATTTCCAACCCTCCTTCCCATTTTATTTGACGTAAGCATTATCAAAAAGTTCCTTTTTGGATTTAAGAATTTCTTTCAAAGACTGCCGGGCCCTGTTGAGCCTCGATTTTACAGTTCCTTCGGGACAACTGGTCATCTGGGAAATCTCTTCATAGCTAAAGCCCTGTATGTCCCTTAATATGATAACCATCCGGTGTTCTTCATTGAGATCCTTTATGGCATTATTTACAACACGTTTAATTTCATTTTTTTCCGCTTCAATATCCGGCGTAGGCCCGTCATCCTGAATCTGGAGCTGGACCTCGCTGTCCTTGTATTTGACTGTTTCATCCAGGGATAAGACCCTGGCATTTTTTCTCTTTCTGATTTCATCCAGGCATATGTTCACAGTAATTTTGTAAACCCAGGTTGAAAACGAAGAATTCCCTTTAAAATTCGATAAGGATCGGAATATCTTGATAAATACCTCTTGCGAAACTTCAAAGGCATCGTCCTTATTTTCCAACATTCTCAATGCTATATTGAAAACTTTTTTCTGGCACCCCTGGATCAGGCTTTCAAAAGCTGCAACATCCCCACTTTTAGCTTTTTCAAGGAGAAGCCTTTCATTATCGCTCATATGTATTTCACTCCCTATATGCTAAAAAGAGATGATAGCATCTACCACCACCTCTTCAGATCAATTATACATTTTGATTACAAATTTTTAAACACAAATATGATAAATTTAATATAATTGTCATGTCACATGGCAATTCCCAAGGCATTAACCAGGTATCTTATTTTTTCCCGGTTCAAATTCTCTTCAAACTCAAGTCCTTTAACCTCCACCATGTCGATGGTATAGACAGGAATTCCCAGAGCCTCCTCCGCAAAAGCTTTTAGGCCCTTCAGCCCCGATCCCCCTCCGATGAAGAAAGCTCTCTCAATGCTTTGCCCCCCGCACCGGTCCACATAAAAATCCAGGCTCCTCCGGATGTTGCCCAGGATCTCTCCCAAGTATTCACGTATACACATTCCCACTGCTTCTTCAACCTCGCTTGAAATACCCGGGGGTGCCGTGATGCCGTAATTCTCCTTATAAAGCTTGGCTGCCTCTTTCCCTATATCAAGACTTTTTGCCACAACCTCATCCAGATTTTTTCCTCCCGCCAGTACAATCCTGTTGAATTCCAGCGTGCCGTCATTCAACACGCTGAGATTGGTGGTTTCCGACCCCAGATCGATCACCGCCGTTGCCCCCTTTTCAGCCGTAACAGGCCGGAAAGGGATATATCTCCCGCCTTCTGCAACAGCGATCCCCTTGCTGAAAAATCTTGCCACACTGCTGAAGGGTATTTCAATGGCTACGGGATTAAACCTTAAAAGCCTCACAAGCTTCATGTAGTTTTCAATGACGGAGTTGGGAACTACCGTAACCAGAACCTTTATAACGGCTTCCCTCTCTTGGGAACCACCTTCGATGGTCCTGTAGAAGAGTTTCATGTCACCCATATCCACAGGCATATTGCTGCAAACCTCTTCCCTTATTCTTTCTTCCAGGCTTCCCGGACCGTTTTTTGAAATAAATACCACCTTGGACAGGATGTTTGAGCCGGCGGATACGACAATTTTCACATTCCTCTCACTGATTCCATGATTGGCGACGACTTTTCCCAGATTGTCCGCAATGCCTTCCAGATTGGAAATAATTCCATTTCTTATACAACCTGAAGGGGTTTTTTCGATACAATAATTTAATACTTTCAGGGAGCCGGGACCTTTTTTTCTGGCTTGAACCACTTTGATATTCGTATAGCCTATGTCAACGCTCAAAATATCATTCTTTAAAAAGGGCTTTGTAAATTCCTTTAAAAATGCCGGTAATGCCATACTTATCTCCACCTCAGGGTTAATTTTCAAAAATACCCTTGCCCAATCCCGACCGGATGATCTCTTCAATGGATGTTACTTCGTCATTTACAAGCCTGACACAGTTTTTCTCAAAGGTACTCTTCTCCGTCCCCATTTTGCTTTCAAGCAGGCTCATATTCCCGGCTTTGCCCAAAAGCTTTCTGTACTCCTTGTTCATGTTAAAGACTTCAAAAACGCCTATTTTGCCCTTATAGCCCGTGTTATTGCATGTGTGGCAGGAATCGGAGCCTCCGCGGGGCTCGCTGCCGCCGTCGGCTTTACCCGAAGCTTTCAAATGCTTGTTCCCGCATTTGGTACACAGTCTTCTGACCAGGTGCTGTGCGATGACGCCTTCGACGGAGGCCGCCACCATATAGGGCTCCAATCCCATGTTTATAAGGCCGGAAAGGGCTTCAAAGCTGTTGGGAAAAGACAGGGTCAAAATGACCAGCTTGCCTCCCAGCGCCATGCTCATGAGCTGTTTCAGGCTGGCTCCATCCGGTTCCACATCCACCAGAAGCACATCCGGGTCGTGCTCAATGGCCGATTTTACAAAAGGAGCTATATTTTCCTCCTGTTTTCCGGTAATTTGAATTTGATTGATTCCTTCTATCTTTCCCAGAATCTTTTTTTCAAGGGTTATAATGTTCAAATCATTGGACATGATTTTTTTCAGGAGTGCGTAGGCCGTGGTAGATTTACCGCTCCCATTGAGGCCTGTTATGATAATCATTCCCGACTTTCTTCTGAACATGACGTCGATGGAATTTTTCTCAAATTCCGAAAGCCCCAGCTCATCAAGCTTAAAGGAAGGCCTCATGTTCTCCAGCTTCAAAAGAATCTTCTCTCCGTTGATTGTGGGAAGCGTGAGGGCCTCCACATAAATTTTCTCCTTTTTATTCAGTTCGTGGGTTATCCTCCCTTTTTGAGGCACGTTCCTGTCGCTGGTAAAGAGCCCCGCCATAACCTTTAGCCTCACGATGATGCTTTCGGCCCCGATGGGTGTCCTGGTGCCGTCCTCGGATAATTTTCCGTCGATCCGGTATCTTATCCTCAGGCCTCCGTTCAGCGTGTCGATATGGATATCTGTTGCATCCAGTTTAATGGCCTTCAGGATCATGGACCGTATAAAGTTGTCGATGTCGTTGAAATTGGCATCGGAGGCACTCTGTTTGGCACCTCCCTGTACAGCTGCCCCCTGGGTTCCCGCTGCGGGCTTTGTGTCAACCTGAGCGGGTGCCGCATCCTCATCCAGCTTGTAAAAGTATTTCAGCGCCTCATTGATCAATCTTTTATCTCCAAGGAAGGGTTTGATTTCCGTCTGGGAAAATACCTTTATCTCATCAATGACAAATATGTCGTCAGGATTGTTCATTGCCAGGGATAGAATGTTGTCCTTCAGGTCAAAGGGAAATACGGAATATTTTTTTGCCACCTCCGGAGATAATTTCGCCACTGCTTCCTTGTTTACTTTGACATTTTCCAGCTCGATAAATTCCAGACCCATTTTTTGTGCCAGGGAAACCATTGTCTGCTTATAATTCTCCATCCCTTCGTTCAATATGAGCTTCTCCAGTTTTTCTCCGGTATGGGCATGGATATCCTTCGCTTTCTGCACCTGCTCCTGGCTGACAAGTCCCGCCTCCACCAGGATGTTCTCCATCTTTTCGTCTTTTTTTACAGTCTCCATACTGACCTCCATGATCTGCAAATCCTACAAATTTCACAGCCTTCCATATTATGTAATTCACATAACCATTATATAAATGAATCTAAGTTTATGTCAATAATCAAGCATCCCTTTTTTCGATAATTTATCGAAATCCTTAAATTACCAGAGGTTTTTTTATTTCTTCGTAGAATATTAACTTTAATACTTGACGAGGAGAAGTTGAATGATAAAAACGATACTGGTGACAGATGACAATGTATTGGATAATGCCATATTGCGCAATTATCTCTATAATGAAAGGGTAAACCTCATTTCCGCACTCAACGGCCGTGAAGCCCTGGAGATGGTTGAAAGCCGCAATGTGGACCTTATTATTTTAGATATGGTAATGCCGGTACTGGATGGTTTTGAGTTCTTGAAGCTTTTTTCCAAAACCCCCCTCTTTGCGGAAATACCCATCATCGTTGCTTCCGGTCTGGGAGATACCAAAGACATCGAAAAAGTTTTGAGCTATGGTATATACGACTATATCATCAAACCCCTGGACCACATTAACCGGTTGATCTTAGTGAACAAAATAAAGAATGCTCTCAATTACAGGGACGCCTTGCTGGAATTGAACAAAATAAAGTCAAAGCCCGCTGATACCGGTAATGAAGCTTAAGTCAAAAAATGCATTTCTATAATCATTATAGAAATGCATTTTTTATACTCCGGCGTTTTTACTCCACTCTCAGCGCTTCGATGGGATTGAGGCGGGAGGCCTTGTTTGCAGGATACCACCCGAAGAAAACCCCCACGAACACCGAGAAGGAAAAAGATACCAATATCACCAAAAGCGAAGGGTCTGCGGCAATCTGCATTGCCCCGCCGATGGCATTTGAGAAGATAAAACCCAGTATGATACCTATAATTCCACCGATGCAGCTTACCACAATGGCTTCAATGAGAAACTGCCCAAGGATGCTTCTTCTCTTTGCACCGATTGCCTTTCTGATGCCGATTTCCCTCGTACGTTCCGTGACGGAAACCAGCATGATATTCATGATACCGATCCCCCCGACCAGCAGGGATATTCCGGCAATTCCCCCCAGCATCATCGTCATGGTCCGGGTGGTCTCATTGATGCTTTCCAGCATATCCGCCTGGTTGAAGACCCGGTAGGCGTCTTCGCTGTTGAACTCTTTAAACAGGAAATCCTGCAGGGCTGTCATGGCCGCATCGACAGTTTCGGGGGTCTTTGCCTGCAAATAAAAGCTTCTCACGATGGCGTTTCTTAAAAGTCTTTTGGCAGTGGTATAGGGCATAATAATCCTGTCGTCCTGGGACTGGGCCGTAGCATTGGACTTTGTCTCCAGCAAGCCTACCACCGTATACAGGTCTCCATTCACCTTTATTGGCTGCCCAATGGGATTTAAGCCGGGGTAAAGCTCCTGGGCCACATATGGACCGATGAGGACCACCTTTTGCCTTCGCTCCACATCCAGGGCGTTGATAAACCTTCCCTGCTGTACCTTGGTGTTCCGTACCGTTTCATAAGCCTCATTGGTACCCTCCATGGAAGTGGACAGGTTTTTGTCCCCCGCCTTTACAGTTACACTCCCATTTAATGTGGGCGCAACCGCTTCAATAATTGTACTGTTTTTCTGTTGAAACTCAAATAAATCCTTTTCCGTGACTGTACGGGTACTGCCCCTGCCAATAATGTTCACATTGATCATGTTGGTCCCCATGCTCTGAAGACGGTCGGTGATCTGCTTGGTTGAACCCTGCACCAGGCTTACCATTATAATAACGGCGCTTACTCCGATGATAATTCCCAGCATCGTGAGAGCCGCACGCATTTTATTCCCGGCAATACTTTTTAACGCCATCCTGAAGGATTGTGTCCACTGCATTACAATCCCCTCCTTCTCCTCTTCATTCTTCCGTCACTTTGCCGTCCTGGATACGGATGACCCGCTGGGCTTGCTGTGCGATACCGTTATCGTGCGTAATGAGCACAATGGTTTTCCCGCTGGCATTCAGTTCTTTCAGCATCTGCATGATTTCAACGCCTGTTTTGGAATCAAGAGCCCCCGTAGGTTCATCCGCCAGGATCAGAGCCGGCCTGCTTGACAGTGCCCGGGCGATGGCAACCCTTTGCTGCTGACCACCGGAAAGCTCCGAGGGCTTGTGGTGGGTTCGGTCTCCCAGACTCACTCTCTCCAGTGCTTCCAGGGCCATGCTGTGTCTCTCTTTTCCACTGATGCCCATATACACCAGAGGCAGTTCCACATTTTCCAATGCAGTCAATTTGGGCAGCAGATTGAAGCCCTGAAATATAAAGCCGATCTTTTTATTCCGTATTTCTGCAAGCTCATCCTCTTTCAGCTTGCTCACTTCATGGCTGTCCAGATAGTAAGTCCCCGAGGTCGGTGTATCCAGGCAGCCGATCATGTTCATAAGCGTTGACTTTCCTGAGCCGGAAGGACCTACAATTGCCACAAATTCATGGGGCCGGATGTGGAGACTGACACCGCTTAATGCGCTAACTTCGTTGGACCCCATTTTATATATTTTGTACATGTCATCTATTTTAATCACTGTGCCACCTGTATCCTTACAGAATTATTCTGCTTACCTTCTCTGGTTTCCGCCGCCGCCGGGCCTTGCACCCTGGAAGCCCCCTCCGCCTGCGGGTATGGCCATCATGCCGCCCGGACCTCCGGGCATATTAGTCTGCGTCCTGCTCACCGACTGCTGGGGCAGATATACTACATCACCTTCGTTTAGTCCGCTGACGATTTCAATGAAGCTGTCGTTGTTGATGCCGATGGTTACCTCCTTGCGCACCCTGTCGCCCGCATTTGCAGTACCTGGGCTGCCATTTGTACGCTGTCCCGCCTGGCGCTGCATATTGCCCTGCTGTCCATTGGCCCCTGACCTTCTCTGGGAATTCTGCTGTCCTTCCCCGTTTTGAGCCGCAGGCTGCCTGCCTGTGGAATCCCCCTGAGCGGTTCCTTCTTTATTTGCAGTTCCGTTCCTGGCGGTTCCCGCTCCATTTCCCTTCACCGTGACAAAAGATTTGCCTCCCACTTTTGTCACCGCTGCAACGGGAACATATAACGCATTTTTCTTGTTTTCAACCAGTATCTGGGCATTGACGTTCATACCGGGCTTTAATTTACCCGGACTCGAAACCGTCACTTCTACAGGATAAGTGGTAACTCCGTTGGAAGTAGTACCCTCCATGGCCACATTGGTCACTTCCCCTTCAAAGCTTTCCCCGGCAAGGGCATCCGCATCCACTTTTACCTTTTGCCCTTTGGAAATCTTTGCGATATCAAGTTCATCCACCGAGATGGTAAAGATCATCTTTGACAGGTCCGCCACCGTCATCAGCGTTGTGCTGTTGCTGCCGGTACCGATGGTGTCCCCCGCCTTGTAAAGCTTTTTAATGACAGTTCCGCTGATGGGCGAAGTGATGTTATAATCGTTGAGCTGTTTCTTCTGGGCATCCAGGGAAAGCTGTGAATCCTTCAAATCAAGGGAGTTCTTGTATACCGTATCGTTCAAGCTGTCATTGTCCAGTTCCAGGATTTTTTGCCCCGCCTTGACCCATTCATTGTTCTTCACATAAACCTGCTTGACCTTCCCCGAGGATTGGGCCGAAACCGACATGCTGCTGAAATAACTCAGCTTCCCGGTATAATAGCTTGTA
>JAFADI010000193.1 GCA_023424965.1 Bacillota bacterium | reverse complement strand
GCAATCCCCGACAGCCTCTGGAGAAAATTCAGCGCTGTCCTCTCAGCTTTCAGGAGCTTCCTTGCAGACCCCTTGATTTCCGCAATTACCGAACCCTTCTCCACAAGCGCTCCATCCTGTATTTTTCTCTCAAAAGTTATTTTGTCATCCAGTATTTTAAAAACTCTTTCACATACATCCAGTCCCGCAATAGCTCCATCCTGTTTGGCGATGAGGCGTGCCTCTGCGCATACGTCTTCCTTTATCAGGGAATCCGTGGTTATATCCCCAAGGCTCATGTCTTCTTTAAGAGCCGCTAGGATTATATTATCTATATATAAATTGTCCAGCATAAATTCTACCTCTTCCAGATTCATTATTTATTTCAAACTTTGCAGAGACTATTCTGGCTCTGCCGTACTTTTATGATATTTCTGCGCCACTTTAAGTCGTCAGGCCCGCTGAAATCATTCCTGAAGTGTGCCCCCCTGCTCTCTTCCCTCTCAAGGGCGGCTTGCACTACCAGGCCGGATAGCAGCAGGATATTTTGAAGTTCATATTCCCGTACAGTCGTATTGCACATGCCCTTTATCCGGGCCAGCATGCTTTCCAACCTGTCTTTGGCATATTCCAACCCCTGCTTGTCCCTTGTGATTCCAACATATTGGGTCATCAGCCTTTGTACTTCCGCTTTGATGAGCTCCAGGTCCTGCACTTTTTGGTTTTTATCGCTTCTATTTTTCTTCGGATACACCCCATCAAAGGGACCAACGCTGCCTAAAAATTTCTCGATTTCAGCACTTATTTTATGCCCGAATACCAGTCCTTCAAGCAGGGAATTGCTGGCCAGCCTGTTGGCCCCGTGTATGCCGTTGCACGCCGCTTCTCCACAGGCATAGAAGCCTTTTATGTTCGTTCTCCCATACACATCGGTTTTGATTCCACCCATGCAGTAATGCTCTGCAGGTGCCACCGGTATGAAATCTCTGGACATATCGATACCATAACCCAAACAGGTTTTAAAGATATTTGGAAACCTGCTCTCAAGATATTCTCTTCCTTTAAAAGTTATATCCAGGTAAACATGGTCGGATTTTGTTTTTTCCATTTCCGAAAAAATTGCTCTTGAAACCACATCCCTGGGAGCCAGTTCATTTAGCTCATGATACTCGGGCATAAACCTTTTGCCGTCGGAATTTCTCAGGATGGCGCCTTCACCTCTCACCGCCTCGGAAATAAGAAAATTTTTATTTTCGGCATGGTACAAAACCGTGGGATGAAACTGGACAAATTCAAGGTCCATCAACTCCGCCCCGGCCCTGTAGGCCATGCATAGTCCGTCTCCCGTCGCCACCTCCGGATTGGTGGTGTTGGCATAGATCTGTCCGAAGCCCCCCGTAGCACATACCACAACGTTTGTCAGAAACAACTTGTTCTTATTCTCCAGTTCGTCATAGGCAAGGACACCTTTGCATGTGTCCTTGTCCGTCAGCAAATCAATTGCAAATATTCTTTCCTTTATTTCTACATTCGTCCGGGTTTTTAAAACGGAGGTGAGCTTGTCGCAAACCTCTTTTCCCGTTGTATCTCCTGCATGAATGATCCTGTTTTTGCTGTGGGCTCCTTCCCTGGTAAGTGCAAGCTCCTCAGGACTTTTCCTGTCGAAGTCCACCCCATATTTGCACAGGTTTTTAATATTTTCCACCGCTTCCTTTACCAGGACCCACACGCTGTTCTCATCACACAGCCCCGCACCTGCATACAGGGTATCCTTAAAATGCAGTTCAGGGGAATCTTCCTTGCCCAAGGAAACTGCAATACCACCTTGAGCAAGCACAGAATTGCTGATATCAATACTTTCCTTTGTCAAAACAGCAACTTTTTTGTCGCCAGGCAGTTCCAGTGCCGTGTAGACCCCGGCAATTCCACTTCCTATAATGACCACATCATAAAATTCCTTCTCCATATGGTCCGCATCATAGTCAATAAGGTACCTTTCAGTATTCAACCCTTTACCCTCTTTCAATCACACCGGATCCGCCGTCCTCATAAACCCGTGCTGTTTTATATATACTACTTATGGCTTATTTCACTTCCAGCATTCGATCCAACGATTTTTTTGCTCTGAGCCTCACAGCTTCATCCAGCTGGATGGAATTTTTCATTTCATTTAATACATCATAGACACTTTTAAGAGAGGTCTTTTTCATATTGGGGCATATGAGCCCCTGGGACATTAAATAAAATTCTTTCTGGGGATTGTTTTTCTTCAGTTTGTACATTACCCCCATTTCTGTCCCTATAATAAATTTTTTGTTATCGGATTCCGTAGCGAAGTCGATGATCTGTTTTGTGCTGCCCACAAAATCAGCCAGCTTGACGATATCTTCCTGACATTCGGGATGTACCAGAAGAAGCGCTTCAGGATAAAGCTGCTTTATTTTCTTTACATCTTCCTCTCTGATTCGATGGTGGGTAACACAAAACCCTTCCCATAAGATAATATTTTTTTCCGGCACCATTTTTGCCACATAACTTCCTAGATTTTTGTCGGGTACAAAAATAATATCTTTTTCTTTCAGTGACCTGACGACCTTTATTGCATTTGAAGAGGTACAGCATATGTCGCTCTCTGCTTTGACTTCGGCCGACGAATTTATATAACAGACAACCACAGCGCCGGGATGTTCCTTTTTCTTTTTTATCAATTCCTCTGCAGTGACCATGTCCGCCATGGGACACCCCGCATGGAGTTCGGGGAGGAGTACCGTCTTTTCCGGAGAAAGAATTTTGGCGCTTTCCGCCATAAAATGCACTCCGCAAAAGACAATGACCTCTGCATCATTGGAGGCGCAATACTGGCTCAAAGCCAGAGAGTCACCCACCACATCGGCGATCTCCTGGACATCGTCTATTTGATAATTATGCGCAACAATTACAGCCTTTCTTTCCGCTTTTAATTCCGAAATTTTATTTACAAGCTCTGCTTTATCCATATGTTTTTCCACACCTTAACAAAAAGTTTCCTATTTATTTTTACCCGCTTGGGCAAATGTAATCCGGTGCAATATTTTGCCGATTGTATTTATCGGTTGCACTGGGATTATAAATAAACATTTTAATACTTATAAATGTATTTGTAAAGGCGGAAATACTGTTGAATCATACCTGCGGGCCAGACTTTATCCACATCGTTTATGCTTGAACCAGCCACTTTCGATGCAGAGTTATATACCTGTTTTCGTCCTTTTGCCGCTTAATTTGTCAAATAATCTATATGCTGCAGGGGTGATGATGAAAGCTTCCAGAAGAATACCGAAGCAGGAGGCCAGCACAAATAAATTCTGCTTGTAATAGGCAAGAACCAATGCCGCTGCCAGCCAGAGAAATATGTAGGTTATGGACAAGCGTTTAAATTTTCTGATTTCTTCCGGGTCTGAGATCGGTCTGTTGGGTGTGTCCGATGGGGCCCATTTTATAATGATGGGGAGTACGAGGGCAAAACATATAAAAATAAAGGTAAAGATACTTTGACTGCTCCACAGGGTGTGGGTATAACCTGATATGCAGGAGGTAATAAGAAATAGCACCAATGTGGCAACAGTACATTTGCCATAGGTATCCATGTGATATCCTCCCGCGATAACACGTAAGCCGATGAATGCCGCCGACGTGACCAGCATTGGGAGAAAAACTCCTAGAAGCAGTGCAGCGCCCACGAGGAGTATCGCCTCAAAAAGAGTGCCGATCACCACCTGGAATCCAAAATAATAAACTCTTCTTTTTTCATGATTTTCTTTCATTTGAGTCATGAGAAAGTTCGCACATGCATAGGACCAAGTCTGTATAAACCTCATAGTTCCCCCTTCAGCCTTTGCTATATACACCACCGAGGTAGAGCTTATTACCAGTAAATTATACACTAAAATATCGATTTTTACATTATTATTTTCCATTAAAGCAGTAAAGTCAATATAAAAAGAATGTATTTAAAATGCCTGCAATTCCAGGGCCGGGCACGCCGTTCAGATATGTAAAGACCCTCCTGTTGGGGAAACCAAAGGAGGGTCATATAAATCTGGCGGCGACCTACTTTTCCAGGATGCAACCATCCAAGTATCATCGGCACGGAGAAGCTTAACTGCCGTGTTCGGTATGGGAACGGGTGTGGCCTTCTCGTAATAACCACCAG
>JAFADI010000180.1 GCA_023424965.1 Bacillota bacterium | reverse complement strand
TCCTGAAGATGCGGACAAATATTTAAAAATATGGGGTAAGTAATAGAGCACTTGTGCCGGATTGTAACAGGCATGAGTCAGGCAATGAGATTCATAAAGGATGCCGGGTAACCTGGCATCCTTTATGAAAATATAAAACGAGGTTGGAAAGATGGAAAATAACTATATCCTGGAAGTCGAAGATGCTACGATTTCATTTCCCGGTGTGCTTGCCCTGGACAACGTTCATTTAAAGGTGAAAAAAGGCACCGTGCATGCGCTGATGGGTGAAAATGGGGCTGGAAAGTCCACATTGATGAAGATCCTGATCGGCATATACCGTGCGGACAGCGGGACTGTAAAATTCAGGGGGGAAGAGCTGAAAATCGAAAATACCCACGATGCACTGAAAAAGGGTATATCGATGATCCATCAGGAATTAAGCCCGGTCCCCTATATGACTGTTGCCGAGAATATTTATCTTGGCAGGGAGCCGGTTTACGCGAAAACCGGTTTGGTGAACATGCACAAGATGGTCAATGATACGGTTGCATTGTTTGAAAAGCTTAAAATCAAGGGCATTAACCCGAAATCCAAAATGAGGGACTTGAGTATCGCAAATATGCAGATGGTGGAAATCGCAAAAGCCATCTCCTACAACTCAGACCTTATCATCATGGATGAGCCTACCTCTGCAATCACAGAAAAGGAAGTTGAGCACCTTTTTGAGATTATCCATGATTTAAAAGCCAACGGGATATCGATCATCTATATTACACACAAAATGGATGAGGTATTTAAAATAACCGATGAAGTGACCGTGTTGAGAGATGGGAAATTCGTGGGTACTGAACCGGCATCCGGCCTGAATAAAGACATGCTGATCGAAATGATGGTGGGAAGGGAACTCAAAAATGTATTTCCAAAAGAAGAGACAGTCATCGGAGATGTTATCTTGTCTGTGCGGAACCTTACAAAGAAAGGACAGTTCGAAAATATCAGCTTTGACCTGAGATATGGGGAAATCCTGGGAATCGCCGGACTGATGGGAGCCGGACGTACGGAGGTCATCCAGTCTTTGTTTGGCATTACCCGGCCTGATTCCGGAGAGATTTATATAAACAATAAGAAAATTGAAATTAAGACACCGGAAGATGCGATAAAGAATAAGATGGCGTTACTGACCGAGGACAGAAAGCAATCCGGATTATTTCTGACCTTATCCGTGAAAGACAACATAATTATGGCAAGCATGCGCAATTTCCTCAAGGGCTTATTTGTCAATAATAAAAAAGTCAATGAGACCTGTGAGGGTGAAAAGGGAAAGCTGGACATAAGAACCCCCAGTATTAACCAGAGGATTCAATATTTGAGTGGAGGCAACCAGCAGAAGGTTCTGATTTCCCGGTGGCTTCTGACCTATCCTGACATACTTATTCTTGATGAACCCACCAGGGGCATCGATGTAGGGGCCAAGTCAGAAATTCATAAACTCATGTCCGGGTTGGCAAAGGAAGGCAAGGCGGTGATTATGATATCGTCCGAGCTGCCTGAAATCCTGGGGATGAGCGACAGGATCCTGGTTATGCATGAAGGCAGGCTGACCGGCGAACTAAGCAGGGAAGAAGCCACGCAGGAAAGAATTCTGGCGTTTGCCACAGGGAATTAAGCAAGTGCCATTTGACGGGATAAAATTCAGAAAATTGTTATTATTGGGAGGTAAACTAAATGTCTACAATCGGTAAGACGGCTGTTGCAGAAAAAAATAGTTCCAACGCAATGGCAAAAGATTTATTAAAACGCTATGGGATCGTATTGGTCTTGTTGCTGATGGTTGTCATTCTGTCTTTGCTGACGCCAACGTTTTTAAAACCGCAGAATCTCATCAATATTATCAGGCAGGTATCCATCGTATCCATCATTGCTTTCGGCTCCACCTTTGTATTGATAACCTCAGGAGTTGACCTTAGCCCCGGTTCAGTGCTGGCGCTTGCATCCGTTGTAGCCGCAAGCCAGGCCCACCCCGGGCAGAACCCGCTTATCGTTCCAATCCTTGTCGGTTTGGGAGTGGGAGCTTTCGCAGGCTTTATAAACGGTTCCATCATCGCCGGGTTTAGAATACCGCCGTTCATCGCCACCCTGGGCATGTTTACAACGGCCAGAGGTGCGGCACTGCTGTTTACCAACGGAAAACCCATCGGTGACTTCTCGAAAGAATTTAACTTTATCGGCGGAGGACAAATCGCCGGGGTCCCTTTTCCGATCATCCTGCTGGTAGTTGTAGGTCTTATCAGCTATCTGCTTCTGCATCATACCCGGTTCGGCAAATATACCTTCGCAATCGGGGGAAATGAGCAAGCGGCATTGATTTCAGGCATCAATGTAAGCAAATATAAAGTGCTGATCTATACGTATGCAGGCCTGATGGCCGGAATCTCAGCGGTCATATTGTCTGCCAGGGTTGAGTCGGGCCAGCCGGGTGCTGGTGTCGGGTTTGAATTTGACGCCATCACGGCTGCGGTCATCGGAGGAACAAGCTTAAGCGGAGGGATCGGGTCAATTCCGGGAACGATTGTCGGAGCCCTTATTATCGGGGTATTGAACAACGGAATGGATTTGTTGAACGTATCTGCTTATTGGCAGCAGGTAATGAGGGGCGCGATCATCGTCGGGGCCGTTATTCTGGATACAAGGAAGAACAAAGTGAAGTAATATACAGTTTTATAAATCAATCTGAATTTGTTAGGGGGAAAAATAATTATGAAACTATGTTTTAACCAGGCAACAACCATGAAATATTCAACACTTGAGAAGGATCTTGAATTCTGTGAAAAGCACGGATACGACCTTATAGAAATAAGGACAATGGACAAATTGAAGGACTATCTTGCAAACCATACGGTAGAGGATCTTGCAAATTATTTCAAAAACCACAACATAAAACCATATGCCTTCAATGCCCTGGTATTCTTTAACAATAGGAATGAAGCCGGTTACAAGGAAATAAAAGAAGAGCTTAAGTACATGTGTGAAGTAGGGCAGAAGATCGGTATCAAGAATATTGTTGTAGTTCCGCTTGTAGGTGAACAGAAATTTACAAAAACTCAGATCAAGGAAAGCTGTGTAAAGGTTTTAAATGAGCTGGCAGATATCGCTGAAAAATATGATGTGAGACTGGCTATCGAATTTATAGGTCACCCACAGGCAACTGTAAATACTTTCGGCCAGGCTTATGATATATGCAAAGCTGTAAATAGAAAGAATGTTGGTTTGGTTTTGGACTGTTTCCATTTCCATGCAATGGGATCAAGGCTTGAAGATCTGAAAAAAGCAGATGGTGAAAAAATATTTATCCTTCATATCGATGACACGGAAGATTACCCGATTGGCATATTGACAGATGTTGACAGGGTATGGCCGGGTGAAGGAGCGATTGACCTTGATGGAATACTTTCAACGCTTAAGGAAATTGGCTATGACAAGCATTCAAATATGGTTTCTGTTGAGCTTTTCAGGCCTGAATATTATGAATTGCCAATCGAAGATGCCATAAGGATTGGAAAAGAAAAGACTTTGGCTGTTATTGGCAAGTACTTTTAAATTGAGAAAGCCACATGCGTGACCATTTTGAAGGGAAAGAATTACAGGAGGAGATACGATGATAAAAGTAGGCGTGGCAGGTTATGGAGTGATCGGACAGAGGCTGGCGGACGGAGTGGCCTTGCAGAAAGACATGCAGTTGGTTGGCGTAGCGGACCTGGCCCCCACCATCTCTGTCCGTGCACTGAAAGAAAAAGGGATGCCCTATGACCTGTACCTGGTCGAGGGAGCGGACAAAATGGCATTCGACAAGCTCGGGATCCCTGTAAAAGGTTCCTTTGAGGACCTTGTGGGGAAAGTGGACATCATGCTGGATTCATCCCCGGGAGGCGTTGGGGCCAAAAACAAGGAGCTTTACCAGAGGCTCG
>JAFADI010000227.1 GCA_023424965.1 Bacillota bacterium | reverse complement strand
TCATGTAGAGCAGCGGAAAAATGCTGATGACCGCAAGCAGTATCAATGATGGCAAGAGCATCCAAAATTCCGTTCTATCTTTTTGTCTCATAGTGCTCCTCCTAAAGTGCTATATCGTTTAAATCAGTGCCTTCTAGACCTAAACTATATAATTCAATCAATGGATTTTTTCTTTCATGAAGCGCACAAGTTCCTTCCCCAGGGTATAACAGATTATACACAAGGCCTGGGGCGCAAGCCTTGTGTATAATCCTATGGGTTTCCCGGGTTTATAACCGCATGCGCATCACTTGTTGCCCTTAGTTGCCGGTCAGTTCATCGCACTGCTTCGCGATATCTTTCATGGTGTCTTCAGGAGATTTTCCGCCGGCAAGCATCTTTGAAAGCTCAGTATACACGATGGTATCAATCTGAGGCCACTGGGGAATTTTGGGACGCATGTACACATTTTCAGTCTTCCAGGCTTCCAGCGTCGCCTTCATTGAAAGCAGGTTGGGCATGGCTTTTGCCTCAGGCGTTCCAGGTTCCATGCCCTTCTGTATTTCTGCGAGCTGGTATACGGAGCTGCGGACAGGGGTTTCGCCTCCCACCTTGGATTTGATGATGGAATATTCCGCCTGGGGGGAGGTGGCCCACAGAATGAACAGCCAGGCTGCTTTTTGTTCCTTTTCGCTGGCATATTTGCTGATGGATAAGCCTGTGCCACCAAAAATATTTCCGCTGCGGACGGGGCCCTTAGGAAGGATGGCCCAATCGACTTTTCCTGCAACTTTGGATTTTCCCGGATCCTCGAAGGAGCTGGAAAACTCATGCCATTCGGGAATCATTGCGATATCTCCGGCCTGGAAGGCTTCGGCAACGCCCGACCAATCCCAGGAAACGCTGCCGGGAGCCGCCACACTCAACAGCTTTTTATAAAAGGTTGCCGCCTGGATGGCCTTGTCGGAGGTCAAAAGGGATTTCCCCGGGTTGGTTGTCCCGATGTCGCCAAGATTGGGCGCTGAGAAATAATCTGCCCCATAGGCGGAAAGAATGTTGCTGAAATCGCACATCAAGGAGTCGTGCTGCTTGGCCTGATGCCCGGTACCGTATTTTACCTCGGTGATCTGTCCGGCGGCTGCTTTTTCGCTTATCCATTTTGCAGCCTCATAGTACTGCTCCCAGGTCAGGTTTGGACCCGGAGTCCAGTCAAAGCCTTTTTCCTTCTGGAATTGGTCCTTGTATTTCTCAATCACATCCTTACGGTAGGCAAGTACGATGGTAGGACAGTCATAGGGCAAGCCGTAAAGTTTGTCCTTTGAAGCCATGTAGCCGTCCACCGCCAGCTGGCTTTGTATGAAATCTTCCAGGCCGCCCGGAATGTGCGGCAGCTTCGGATCATTGTTGAAAGTGTTCAAGTCCGCAAAGTTATTGTAGTTTTTGGCCAGTATCTGATAAGGGTCGTTGTATATGACCTGATATTTTGCCGTCTTCGCATTAAAATCAAGTCCCACCTTTTCGACAACGATCCCCAGGTCGCTCTGTTCAATATTTACTTTGATTCCCGTAACGTTTTCAAATTTTGCGATGTCCGCAGCCAGCGCTGAAGAGGGAGGGGTATTTTCCGAAATGAAATTCAATTGGACTCCGGCAAATTGTTTCCAGTCAAAGCCTTCCGGTGCCTGAATTTTAGGAAGTCCTTCAATCCAACCGTCAAATGGTGCGTCTACCAGCTTGCCCGAATCAGCATTATGTCCTGTTTCTCCTGTCTTTTCGGCGTTTGCCTGGGGTTCCTGCGCTTTTTGGGCGGTATTGCCTCCTCCGCAGGCGGTGAATAAAAGAGTGATTGCAAATACAATGCATACTACCTTTACGAATAGCTTTTTCTTCATCAAGGCATCCTCCTTGTGATTTTGTCATGTTGAAAAAATAACTTCCCGTATCATTTCACTACACCGCGTATCTTTCCGATAAGCGGCCAGCGAAAAACGGAAACTAATTTTCCAATCATGCCTTCATTGGATTGGAAATTGTGTTTTTTGAATGCGTGGGAAGTTCAACCGGTTTCAAGCTTATTATAATAAAGCAGGAGGACAGAATGAATGGATTTGATTACGTTTTGGACGTGAAAAATTGCTGATTTTCTTTCGGGAGAGAATGCCATTGCAAAAAATTATTGTCGATTGTATAAAATTCCTCAAAAGGAATTTCTATTCCTTTTTCACCATCCGGCTCTTGTAGTGTGCAACCGTCATTCCGGTTACTTTCTTGAACATTTTGCAGAAATACTGCTCATCGGAAAAACCAACCTTGTCATAAATGTCCTTCACTTTGTAATCTTTTTTACTGAGCAGCAGTTTGACATTTTCGATCCTGATCCGGTTGATGCAGGTAGAGATGTTTTCCCCCGTTTCCTTTTTAAACAGGTAGCAGACATAATGCTTCGAGAGGTTCAAATGGTTTGCCAGGGATTGAAGGGTTATTTCCCCGGAGTAATTTTTCTTGATGTATTCCATTGCCTTGTTGATGACCTTATAGGAATTATTTTTCCGGTAATTCTCAATCAAGACCAGCGCCTTTGCGATAAATTCCTTGATAAATTTTGTGATGCCGTAGATATTCTGAGCATTCAGGATAATGTCATAGTAATTTGAATACTGCTCCAGTTCTTTGCTTTCCAAAAAGCAGCAGTTGAAATGTTCCAGAATGTCATTGACCAGGACGGTGTAATAGAATCTGACCTGGACCGGATAAATGAGCATTTCCTTAAATGCCTGCTCAAGAGCTTCGATAAG
>JAFADI010000214.1 GCA_023424965.1 Bacillota bacterium | reverse complement strand
ATGAGGAGTGACGTCAAACGTCACTCCTCATACATGTTTATTTTGTAGCAAGAACCTTCTTTAGCTTTGCAAACCTCGGCAGGCCGCTTTCCAAAACGGGGCAGGATTCACCCTGGATTAAGGGAAGGGCATACTTGATGTAATCTTCGGTGAGGCCGCTGCTGTCCTTCTTGATCCATTCGAGAGGAATTTTCTTTTCGGTATTTGCAACGTCGGTGAGGTTGATGAGCTTGATGTTGCACTTGTATTCGTCACCCGGTGCTCTTTCAAAAGCCACCATGTAGTCGGTCTTGCCTTCAACGGCATACCTTACGGCTGCTTGTCCGGCCATGTAGGATTCGTTCACGTCGGTGGAAGAGCCGCAGTGAGCCGCACATCTCTGCAGCAGGCTGAATTCAATGCCTCTGGTCTTTGCGCCCGTTCTCTGCTTTGCAAAGCTTGCAAGGGTGGATGCCAGACCGCCCAACTGGGAGTGTCCGAAAGCGTCCTTCTGCTGTGCAAGGTCGGAACCGTATTCAGAGATATATTTGCCGTTTTTGTCCTTGATGCCTTCCGAAACAGCGACGATACAGTTGCCGTTCTTCTTATAGATGGCTTCTGCCTTTGAAAGGAAGTCTTCCATATCAAAGTCGGTTTCGGGGAGATAGATAAGGTCGGGACCTGCACCCTTGTAAGCTGCCAGGGCGGTAGCGGCTGTGAGCCAGCCTGCATTTCTGCCCATGACTTCCAGGATGGTGATCATGCCTTTGTCATAAACTCTTGCATCATGATATACTTCCATGGTTGAAGTGGCGATATATTTGGCGGCACTTGCATAACCGGGGCAGTGGTCGGTTCCCCAGAGGTCGTTGTCGATGGTCTTGGGAACACCCATGACGCGGCATTCATAACCGGACTTCTGCAAATACTTGCTCACCTTGTTACAGGTATCCATGGAGTCGTTACCGCCATTATAGAAGAAGTAACGGATGTCATATTTTTTGAAAACCTCAAGCAGCCTCTTGTAGTCTGTTTCGTCCTCATCGAAATGTTTAAGCTTGTAACGTACGGAGCCCAGAGCGGAAGAAGGAGTAGTCTTCAAAAGGTCCAGTTCATAAGCGTCTTCCTTGCTCATGTCGTAGAAATTTTCGGTTAAGGCTCCTTTAATCCCATGAGCCATACCGTATACATTTGTAATGCATTCCTGCTTTAATGCTTCCTGTATAACACCTGCCGCGCTGGCGTTGATAACGGAAGTCGGACCGCCGGACTGGCCAAAAATGGCAGCACCCTTTAATACACTCATTGTAAAAACCTCCTTGATATATGTAGAATTTATGCTTGGCGTGTTTAATTCCAACTCTATAATATAAACACAATCATAAAAAAATATAGCATACCCAGAAATAAAATGCAATTCTGCATGATAAAAAATTAACAGATAGTTTTAAAATAAACCTTGATTTTGAATTGATTTCTGGTAAAATTATTATGACAAAAAAGAATGCCGTGTTTGACAAACATTTAACATAGACTGTATGGTATGAAATCCGCGCCAAGGTCACAAAATATCATGACAGAAGCGGCGCAAAGTTTTATTATGAACCCCGGGGTATAATAACTAAATATATATAATATAAAATTTAAGGAGTGAATAATATGGCATTGGTAACAACCAAGGAAATGTTCAAAAAAGCTTATGAAGGCGGCTACGCCATAGGTGCGTTCAACGTTAATAACATGGAAATCATTCAGGGTATTACAGAAGCTGCCAAAGAAGTAAATGCGCCCTTGATTCTCCAGGTTTCTTCCGGAGCAAGAAAGTATGCCAACCATACATATCTGATGAAGCTGATTGAAGCTGCCATTATCGAAACAGGACTTCCCATCGCCGTACATCTTGACCACGGTGATACCTTCGAGCTTTGCAAATCCTGTATCGATGGCGGATTTACCTCCGTTATGATCGACGGTTCACACCATTCCTTCGAAGATAACATTGCCTTAACCAAGAAGGTAGTAGAATACGCTCATGAAAGAGGAGTATCTGTTGAAGGAGAATTAGGAAGACTTGCAGGTATCGAGGATGCAGTTAATGTATCGGATGCTGACGCTTCTTACACAGATCCTGCCCAGGTTGAAGAATTCGTTTCAAAGACCGGTGTTGATTCACTTGCTATAGCAATCGGAACAAGCCACGGTGCTTACAAATTCAAGCCCGGACAAAACCCGCAGCTCAGATTTGATATATTGGAAAAAATCGAAGCAAGACTTCCAAACTTTCCAATCGTTCTTCACGGTGCTTCCTCCGTTATCCCTGAGTTTGTTGAAATGATCAACAATAACGGCGGAAAAATGCCTGATGCTATCGGTATTCCTGAAGATATGCTCCGTAAAGCTGCTTCCATGGCCGTATGTAAGATCAACATCGACTCCGACTTAAGGCTTGCCATGACCGGTACCGTAAGAAAGTACTTTGCTGAAAACCCCAGCCACTTTGACCCAAGACAATATCTGTCTCCTGCAAGGGCTGCCATCAAAGATCTTGTTAAGAAGAAGATCGTCAACGTTCTTGGCTGCGACGGCAAGGCTTAATATCAAGGCATTAAATAAACATGGTATAAAACAGAAGGCCCTGACGGTCTTCTGTTTTTTCTATATAGGCTCATGAAGGTGGAGGTCGGAAAATTGAAGGATTATAAGGCTGTACTATTTGATCTGGACGGTACCATAACCGATCCGAAAGTGGGAATTACCAGTGCGGTTCAACACGCTCTTGCGAAATCCGGGATTGTGGTTGATGACATCGATACCCTGACTCCCTTTATAGGTCCGCCTCTGTCGAACTCTTTTAAAGAATTTTACGGTTTTAACGACCAGGATGCAAAGCGGGCCGTGGAATATTACAGGGAATACTTTTCTGCCAAGGGCATGTATGAGAATGAAGTTTATCCCGGCATGCAGGAACTGCTTCAGGCCCTGAGGGGAAAGGGATGCAGGGTGCTTGTGGCCACATCCAAGCCCTCGGTATTTGCCAGAAAAATTTTAAAGCACTTTGGCTTGTATAAATACATTGACTGTATTGTGGGCAGTTATCTGGACGGCAGAAGGATGGAGAAGGACCAGGTGGTCAGGTACGCCGTCAAGTGGCTCAGGGACATGCCCAGGGAAGCGATGGTCATGGTGGGGGACAGGAAATTTGATGTGCTGGGGGCCAGAGCCCATGGGATCGATTCCATTGCCGTGGCTTTTGGCTACGGCTCCGTTGAGGAACTGGAGAGCTGTGAGCCCACCCGGATTGCACATACGGTGGAAGAGCTTAAAAGCCTGCTGCTTGGAACAGAATAGACGAAAGTTGATAAAAATATGGCATTATGGCAAAATATTTATTAAAATAATAAGATGTATACAAAATGATAAGAACCGTCAGAAGGAGAATTATATATGAGCAGCGTTAGAACCAGGTTTGCTCCAAGCCCTACCGGGTATATGCACATCGGGAACCTGAGAACGGCACTTTATGAATACTTGATTGCAAAATCCCAGGGTGGAAAATTTATTTTGAGGATTGAGGACACGGATCAGGACAGATACGTGGAAGGTGCTGTGGATGTGATATACAACACCTTGAAGCTGGCGGGGATACGGCATGATGAAGGCCCCGACCTGGGAGGAAACTATGGTCCTTATGTCCAGAGCCAGCGCAAGGGCATCTACATGCCCTATGCAAAGCAGCTGGTGGACCGGGGGCACGCCTATCACTGCTTCTGCACCAAGGAGCGGCTGGCGGAAGCCAAGGAGAAAAGCGAGAAGGCAGGCGTTCCCTATAAGTATGACCGTTTCTGCTGCAGCTTGAGTCCGGAGGAAATCAGCAGCAAGCTGGACAGCGGGATACCTTATGTCATCCGGCAGAAGATGCCTCAGGAAGGTACAACGACTTTTGAAGATGCGGTTTACGGATCCATTTCCGTTGATAATAAGGAACTGGAGGATCAGATCCTGATTAAGTCCGACGGTTTGCCCACCTACAATTTTGCCAATGTGGTGGACGACCATTTGATGGAGATCACCCACGTAGTCCGGGGATCCGAGTACCTGTCCTCGGCGCCGAAATACAATTTGCTTTATCACGCCTTCGGTTGGGAGATCCCCACTTACGTACATCTCCCGCTGATCGTAAAGCCTGACGGCACCAAGCTTTCCAAAAGGCAGGGCGATAAGTCCTTTGAGGACCTGATGGCTGCGGGGTACCTTGTAGAGGCCATTATGAATTATGTTGTGCTCCTGGGCTGGTGCCCCAGCGACAATCAGGAAATGTTCACGCTCAAAGAGCTTGAGCAGGCTTTCAGCATCAAAGGCATCAGCAAATCGCCGGCTGCTTTTGATTACGACAAGCTCAACTGGTTTAACGGAGAATACATAAGGAAGCTGTCGGTGGAAGAATTCCACGAAAGGGCAAAACCCTATTATGAAGGTGCCATCAAAAACAGCGGCATCGACCTGGTGAAGGTAAGCAGGATACTCCAGCAGAGAACGGAGATTTTAAGCGCCATACCGCAGAAAATTGACTTCTTCGACCAATTGCCGGAGTATGACAATGAACTTTATATCCACAAAAAGATGAAAACCACGCCGGAAAATTCCCTTGAGAGCCTCAGGGCTGCAGAAGAAGTACTGCAGGGACTCGAAGAGTGGAACGAGCAGACGGTTCACGACAGCCTGATGGAGCTGGTACAGAAGCTGGGTATAAAGAACGGACAAATGCTGTGGCCCATCAGGACCGCTTTGACGGGAAAGGATGTAACTCCGGGAGGAGCCATTGAGGTTGCCGACATCCTGGGCAAGGAAGAGTCCTTGAGAAGAATCAGGATAGGAATTGACAAACTTTCAGGCAACAAATAAAAAACCTGACCCAAGTAAAAGCGACCGGGCATCCGGCCCAAAATAAAAATAATGAGGTGTAATAGGATGAGCGAGGAAATAAAATCCGCCGGAACGGAAAAATCGGTTAATTTCATACATGAGGCCATTATCCAGGACCTGGGAGAGGGAAAGTACGACAAGGTGCTTACCCGTTTTCCGCCCGAGCCCAACGGCTACCTGCACATCGGGCATGCCAAGGCCATATGCATCGACTTCGACACTGCCCGGAGGTTCGGAGGCCACTGCAACCTGCGGTTTGATGATACCAACCCCACAAAGGAAGAAACGGAGTATGTGGAGTCCATTATGGAGGATGTCCGCTGGCTGGGCTTCGAGTGGGACGACAGGCTGTTCTTTGCCTCTGACTATTTCGACAAGCTTTATGAATACGCGGAAGAGCTGATAAATAAGGGGCTGGCCTATGTGTGCGAGCTCAGTGCGGACGAGGTCAGGGAGTACCGGGGTACGCTGACGGAGCCCGGAAAGGAAAGTCCCTACCGTAATAGGAGTGTAGAGGAGAATCTGGACCTGTTCCGCCGGATGAAGGCCGGGGAGTTTCCCGACGGTTCCAAGGTGCTGAGGGCCAAAATCGATATGGCTTCCCCCAACCTGAACATGCGTGACCCCGTCATGTACAGGATACGCAGGGCCCACCACCACAGAACGGGTGATACATGGTGTATTTACCCCATGTATGATTTCCAGCATCCTCTGTCGGATGCCATCGAAGGAATATCCCACTCCCTGTGCTCCCTGGAGTATGAGGACCACAGGCCCCTTTACAACTGGTTCGTAGAAAATGTCAGCGTTCCTGCAAAACCAAGGCAGATTGAATTTTCAAGGCTCAACCTGACCTATACGGTAATGAGCAAGCGCAAGCTGATCGAACTGGTGAAGAACGGGTATGTCAACGGCTGGGACGATCCCAGAATGCCCACTTTATCGGGACTGAGGCGCCGTGGCTTCACGCCTTCCTCCATCAGGGATTTCGCAGAGAGAATCGGCGTGTCGAAGACCCTCAGCACCGTTGATGTGGCGCTGCTTGAACATTGCATCCGGGAGGAACTGAACCAGAAGGCGCACCGGGTTATGGCGGTACTCAGGCCGGTAAAGCTCATCATCGACAACTATCCCGAAGGACAGGTTGAGGAGTTCGAGGCGGAAAACAATCCTGAAGATCCGGCAGCCGGCACAAGGAAGCTGCAGTTCTCCAGGGAGCTTTACATTGAGGCGGACGATTTTATGGTCAATCCTCCCAAAGGCTATTTCCGCATGTTTCCTGGAGGGGAAGTGAGGCTCAAGCATGCCTATATCGTAAAGTGTGAAAGCTATACGACAGACGAAGAAGGAAACGTGGTTGAAATACACTGTACCTATGATCCTGCAACCAGAGGAGGGAATGCTCCGGAAGGAAAGAAGATCAAAGGGACCATTCACTGGGCCTCTGCGGCCCATGCGGTGGATGCGGAGATAAGGCTGTATGACAGGCTCTTTACAGTTCCGGACCCGGATGTGGCAGAAGGTAAGGATTACAAGGAAAACCTCAATCCCAATTCCTTTGAGGTGCTTTCTGGCTGCAAGGTTGAGCCGGTACTGGCAAATTGCGGCAAGGGAGATCGGTTCCAGTTCCTCCGGATGGGTTATTTCTGCGCCGACCGTGTGGACTCCGCACCCGGCAAATTGGTATTCAACCGGATTGTTCCGCTCAAAGATTCATGGACAAAACAGCAGGGCAAATAATAATTTAGCATATTGCGCGATTTTTTACATTTGTTTTTACAGGGGAAGCAGTTGGTTTGAAATATTCACTTGCCGTATTTGAAATCAACTGCTTCTTTAATATAACGTATAGAAATTGCCGAACTGCCATAACTTTCTACAAGTTCTCCCTTGACAACGGATAGAACGCGTTGTATAATCATCTATGCGATTGAGAAATGCGGGTTTAACTCAGCGGTAGAGTGTCACCTTGCCAAGGTGAAAGTCGCGAGTTCAAATCTCGTAACCCGCTCCACAACAGATGTGCGAGGTGGGAAGTGAGAGGTTGGAATTCAGGTGTGTTTTTGAAGCAATACCGGATCTTATTTCTCACATCTCACCTCGAACCTCTAAAATATAAAATTTAGAACTGCGGGTGTAGTTCAATGGTAGAACATCAGCCTTCCAAGCTGATTGCGTGGGTTCGATTCCCATCACCCGCTCCATAAAAATAACCGTGTGAGGTAATTTCACACGGTTATTTTCATATGACGGAGAAAAGGCGGTTTCCTGAATAAGGCTGGTTTTAGCAACATATATCTCCGTTTGTTTATATTTTATCAATCTTTTGAATTTTGATATTGAATATTTGATTTTTCAGTATTATAATGTACTCTGGTGTGATTTTTTATTATTCTTCCTGCTTTGGAAGATTTAAATATTATTCAATTTACCAAATATATAAGTAAAGGGAGGATGTTACAATGCACAAGACAAAAAAAATGTCAAAGGCATGGTTGACCGGACTAATCAGTTTTCTTCTGGTTATGCTCTCACCGGTGATGGCCTTTGCAAGCGAAGCTGACCTGAAAATGCCTGAAGAGATCAAATCTCAGGGTATTCTCTATGTTGGTTTTATTGTCACAATACTGGGGCTTTTATTCGGTTTCTATCAGTTCCTGAAGGTTAAAAAGCTTCCGGCACACAAAGCAATGCTGGAGGTATCCGATGTTATTTACAAGACCTGCTCCACCTATCTCAAGCAGCAGGGTAAGTTTCTGGCTATACTTTTCATTTTTATCGGTGCCGCCGTCGCAGGATATTTTGGGCTGCTGGCAAAAGACCATGAAGGCAATAATCTTTTTGGTATCGGCGGAGTTCTTCTCATCCTGTTATGGACAGTGGTAGGTATACTTGGCTCCTACGCAGTTGCAGCCTTCGGTATCCGCATGAACACGCTTGCCAACAGCAGAATGGCGTTTGCTTCACTGGAAAAGAATCCCCTCAAGCTTCTTAATATTCCGTTGAATGCCGGTATGAGCATCGGCGTCATGCTGATTTGTACGGAATTGATATTGATGCTCACCATCCTTCTACTGATGCCTGCAAAGCTTGCGGGCGCATGCTTCATTGGTTTTGCCATCGGCGAGTCCCTTGGAGCCTCGGCTCTTCGTATCGCAGGCGGTATCTTCACCAAGATCGCCGACATCGGCTCCGACTTGATGAAGGTTGTGTTCAAAATCGGTGAAGACGATCCCCGTAACCCTGGCGTTATCGCGGATTGCACCGGTGACAATGCGGGAGACAGCGTCGGACCTACGGCAGACGGTTTCGAAACCTATGGCGTAACGGGCGTTGCCCTTATCTCCTTCATTCTTCTCGCGGTGGGAATTTCCGGAGATGCTTCATTAACCTCACTTCTTCAGGTTAAGCTGCTGGTATGGATTTTCGCAATGAGAATTTTGATGATCATCACCTCCGTTGTTTCCTTCTGGATCAATGGTGCCATCAGCAAGGCGGTATATGGCGGCAAGGAAGACCTTGATTTCGAACAGCCCCTGACAAACCTTGTATGGATTACTTCCATACTTTCCATCGTCGTAACTTTTGTTTCCAGCTACTTGCTGATTCCTGAAATCCATGGCAATACCAACATGTGGTGGGTACTCTCTATTATCATCAGCTGCGGTACCATCGGCGGAGCTATAATACCGGAGTTCACCAAGATATTCACTTCACCGAAATCGGCACATGTACAAGAAGTAGTTAATTCGGGCAAGGAAGGCGGAGCTTCACTTACCATACTTTCCGGTTTTGTAGCTGGTAACTTCAGCGCCTTCTGGAAGGGTCTCGTGTTCTTCGTGCTCATGTTTGTTGCTTACGTCCTCAGTACCTTCGGCCTCGGCGATTTCATGGTTTATCCTTCAATCTTCGCCTTCGGCCTCGTGGCTTTCGGTCTGTTGGGCATGGGACCTGTTACCATCGCTGTTGACAGCTATGGACCTGTAACAGACAACGCCCAGTCCGTTTATGAATTGTCACTGATCGAAGAAATACCCAATGTAGGAAAAGAAATAGAAAAAGACTTCGGTTTCAAACCGGATTTTGAAAAATCAAAGTATTACCTTGAGGCAAATGACGGAGCAGGAAACACCTTCAAGGCGACCGCAAAGCCTGTTCTTATCGGAACAGCCGTTGTTGGTGCCACCACGATGATTTTCTCGCTCATCCTTATGATACAGAAGACCCTCAATGTTAAACCGGAAGATGTTTTGAACCTCCTGAACCCATATGCAATCCTCGGTTTCCTCCTTGGCGGCGCCGTCGTTTACTGGTTCACCGGTGCGTCAACCCAGGCGGTTACCGTTGGTGCCTTCCGTGCCGTTGAGTTTATCAAGAGGAACATCAATCTTGACCCCAATGCGCCGAAGAAAGCGGATGTAAAATCATCGACAGAAGTTGTTAAGATTTGTACCCAGTATGCGCAGAAGGGTATGTTCAACATCTTTATCGCAATCTTCTTCTTTGCCCTCGCATTTGCCTGCATATCTTCACCTGCCGGCATTGGCGGGAATAATGCCGTTGCCCTCTTTGTAAGCTACCTTATCGCCATTGCCGTATTCGGTCTTTACCAGGCCATCTTCATGGCAAACGCCGGCGGCTGCTGGGATAATGCAAAGAAGGTTGTTGAAGTTGACCTGAAGGCCAAGGGAACCGAACTGCACGCAGCGACTGTTGTTGGCGATACCGTAGGCGATCCCTTCAAGGATACTTCTTCCGTTGCCTTGAACCCCATCATCAAGTTCACAACACTTTTCGGACTTCTTGCGATGGAAATCGCCATTTCCGAAAGCTTCAGGGCCATTGCACCGATCTTCGGTATTGTGTTCCTTGCTGTGGCGCTCGTTTTCGTATGGCGTTCATTCTATAGCATGAGAATTACTGAAAAGAAGTAATCGAGACATAAAAAATAGAAAGAAACCTTGCAAAAGTTAACTTCTGCGAGGTTTCTTTTTTTTTTGGAATACGTTATAATTATACTTTAGTGACAGATGTCAATCATATGGTGGGGGTATAAATTATGTTTTCGGTAACCCTGAGAGAAATCATGGAAGAATTCCAACTGGAAGACGTATCCGATTGCGAAAAATTGGATGATATACTCATAAACTCGACGGATGTAAACAGGCCGGGCCTCCAGTTGGCCGGATATCTCGAATATTTCGGCAACGACAGGATTCAGATCGTGGGCAAAGGTGAAATCGCATACCTTTCGGAGCTGAGTCCGGAGGAGCGCTTCAACAGGCTGGATGATTTCTTTAATAATGGATTCCCTTGCATGGTAGTGGCCAGAGGATTGGAAATATTTCCGGAAATGATTGAGGTATCGAAGAAGTACCAGATTCCCGTCCTGCGGACGGAAAACGTTACCTCCAGATTCATGGCCGGACTTATCAGCTACTTGCATGTCCAGCTTGCCCCAAGGGTGTCAAGGCATGGGGTGCTTATAGAAGTATATGGGGAAGGCATATTGATCCTGGGGGAAAGCGGAGTCGGTAAAAGCGAAACGGCCCTGGAGCTCGTGAAGAGGGGGCACAGGCTTGTTGCAGACGACGTGGTGGAAATCAGGAGGGTATCGGATAAGACGCTGGTGGGTACGGCTCCGGATATCATAAGGCATTTTATGGAGATCAGGGGCATCGGGATACTGGATGTCAAAAACTTATACGGTGTGGGTTCCGTCAAGGTGACGGAAAACATCAATCTGGTGATCCAACTGGAGCTCTGGGACGATAAGAAAAGCTACGACAGGCTGGGCCTGGTGGAGGAATATACCGATGTTCTGGGAATAAAAATACCCTCTCTTACCATACCTGTCAGACCCGGCAGGAATCTGGCCATCATTGTGGAAGTGGCCGCAATCAACAACAGGCAGAAAAAGATGGGCTACAATGCGGCAAAGGTATTGAATGAAAGGGTCCTTGGAGAGATAAACAGCGGGACCAGGGACTAGTACAGGACTACATGGAGGTTGAAAATTGAAGATCATTGTTGACACACATACACACACCATCGCCAGCGGACATGCATACAGCACGGTACAGGAAATGGCACGGGAGGCTCCGGGCAACGGAATTGAAATGTTTGCGGTGACGGACCACGGTCCGGCCATGGGGGGAGCACCCCACCTTTATCATTTCGGGAACCTGAAGGTAATTCCCGAGAAGCTTTACGGAGTAAGGGTGCTAAAGGGCGTAGAAGCCAACATCATGGATTACGAGGGAAATACCGACATGCCGGACGGCTACTTGAACAGGCTGGATTTTGCCCTCGCAAGCTTTCATGACATCTGCATCGAGCCGTCTACGGTGGAGAACCATACCAATGCTTTGATAAGGCTGTTGAAGAACCCATATATCGATGCGGTGGCCCATCCCGGGAATCCACAGTTTCAGGTGGATATCGAAAGAGTCGTAAAGGCGGCCAAGGAAAACAATAAAATGCTTGAAATAAATAACCACTCTTTTTATGTCAGGACGGGAAGTGAGGCCAACTGCAGGGAATTTGCCAGGACTTGCAGGGACCTGGGCGTCAGAATTGTCTGCGGAAGCGATTCCCACATAAGCTTCGGGGTGGGAAGGTTTGAAAACGTGTACAAGATTCTCGAAGAGGTGAACATGCCTGAGGAGCTGGTATTGAATGCCTCCATCGAAAGGTTTGACGCCTATCTTTTGGAGAGAAGAGAAAGAATTAAGAGGCTGGCGGTTTAATATAATATATAAATACCATAAATAAAGGAAGCCATGGCAGGCTTCCGGTTGTTTTTTGAGGAGTTGCTTTGCATTGAACAAAAAGAATACGGCAGACTTGCTGCTTGAAATTGTGGGCCCGGAAAACCTCAAAGCCGATGAGCCTTTAAAAAACCATACCTCCTTCAAGCTCGGGGGACCGGTGGATTTTTTCGTAACCCCCGAAGGCAGGGAACAGCTCATGGAGGTAATCAAACTGTGCAGGGCCGAAAGCCTCCCCTATTACATCATGGGAAACGGCACAAACCTTATTGTAAGGGATAAGGGCTTAAGAGGCGTGGTCATAAAAATTTTCGAAAAGTTTAAGGCTTACTCCGTGGAGGGAGAGGTGATCACCGCAGAAGCGGGTCTGCTGCTCTCCGAAGTGGCCAACGTGGCCTTGAAACACGGACTTGCGGGCCTGGAGTTTGCTTCCGGCATCCCCGGAACCCTGGGAGGGGCCGTGGCAATGAACGCGGGTGCCTATATCGGGGAAATGAAGGATGTGGTGGTCAGGACGGAGTTCATCGATAAAAACGGAGAACCCGGCGTGGTCGAAGGAGAGGAACACCATTTCGGCTACAGAAAAAGCTTCATCCAGGAAACCGGCGGGATTGTCCTCCGGTCCCAGCTAAAGCTCAAAAAAGGAAACAAAGCTGAAATCAAGGCCCTGATGGGGGACCTGAACCAGAGAAGAAGGGACAAACAGCCTTTAAAAATGCCAAGTGCGGGAAGCGTTTTTAAAAGGCCTCCGGGCTACTTTGCGGGAAAGCTTATCGAGGATTGCGGCTTAAAGGGATACAGGCTGGGCGGTGCCGAGGTTTCTCCCATGCACTGCGGGTTTATTGTGAATGCGGACAATGCCACGACGGAAGATGTGGTCAACCTCATCAGGCATATTCAGAGGGTCGTGAAAGAAAAATTCGGTGTGGAGCTGGAACGGGAAGTAAGAATCATCGGTGAGGAATAGCGGGGGTACAAATGAGATTTGTAATTATTACGGGCATTTCCGGTGCGGGGAAAAGCCAGACAATAAAATATATGGAGGATCTGGGTTTCTTTTGTGTAGACAATCTCCCCCCGGAACTGATACCGAAATTCGCGGAAATCTGTCTCAGGGGCACCGACAAAATGGACAAGATCGCCCTGGTCATCGACATCCGGGGAGGAGAACTGCTGAAGGACCTGTTTCCCGCCCTTGAAAAGGTTATGGAGCTGGGCCTGTCCTATGAGATCCTTTTTCTTGACGCTTCCGACCAGGTTCTCATCAAAAGGTTCAAGGAAAGCAGGCGGGCGCATCCCCTGGCTCCGGAAGGGCGGCTGCTGAGAGGCATCAAGGAGGAACGCAGGATCCTTTCCGACATCAAAAGAAAAGCAAACCACCTGATCGATACCTCGAACCTGGCGCCAAGACTGCTAAAAGAGCAGATCACACAGGTTTTTGTAGAAGGGAGAAGCCTGGAAGGCCTGGTGATAAGCGTAACGTCTTTTGGCTTCAAGTACGGTATTCCGCTGGATTGCGACCTGGTATTCGATGTCAGGTTCCTTCCCAATCCCTATTACATTGATTCCATGCGGAGGCTTACAGGGAAGAACGACACCGTAAGGAATTATGTTTTGAAGTTTGACGAAGCGCAGGTTTTCCTGAACAAGCTAAACGATATGATTGAGTTTTTGATTCCCAATTATATAAAAGAGGGAAAAAGCCAGCTGGTGATCGGTATCGGCTGTACAGGAGGCAAACACAGGTCTGTGGCCATCGCCGACGCCCTATACCTCTATCTCAAGGACAAAAAGCACAGGGTCTATGTTGAACACAGGGATATCGATAAGGACAATCGAGGTGCGGTGAAATGAAATTGATAGCTTGGCTCAAGCCCGGCATGAAGTTGAAACGGTGGCTTGCCACGGGGCTGCTCGGAATACTGTTCGTATGCCTCGGGTTGGCCCTGCTGGCGGGTATATTTTTTCCAAGGCCTGTAGAAGCAATCTGGGCGGCTGCCCTGTTTCCCCTGGGATTGATACTCATATTTCTCGCCATAAGGAAGATGGCGGGAAACATTCATAAAGCCGTTCTGCGGGGTGGATTTGAGGCTTCCCAGGATGCCGGGGGGCGCAGCAGTATGCTTTATGACAAGAGAATACTGATCAAGGGCCCCAAGATTGTCACCATCGGCGGGGGCACAGGGCTTTCCGCCATGCTGCGGGGCTTGAAGACGTACAGCTCCAACCTTACCGCAATTGTAACGGTGGCAGATGACGGAGGAGGTTCGGGTGTTCTCCGGCAGGACCTGGGGATGCTTCCGCCGGGAGATATCCGGAACTGCATTATGGCTCTTGCAAATACCGAGCCCATCATGGAGAGCCTTCTGCAGTACAGGTTCAAGGAAGGAATGCTGAAGGGACAAAGCTTTGGGAATCTTTTTCTCGCCGCCATGGACGGAATATCTTCAAATTTTGAAGAGGCCGTAAGGCGCATGAGTGATGTTTTAGCCGTAACAGGCAGGGTGCTTCCGGTGACCCTGGAGGACGCTAGGCTTTTTGCGGAGCTTGACGACGGCTATTTGGTATCGGGAGAGTCCAACATAGGAAAGCACTACGGGTTTCATCCCGGCAGGATACAAAGAGTCTATATGGAGCCCGCCAACGCAAAGCCCCTTCAGGATGTACTGGATGCCATCGCCGAAGCGGATATCATTGTGCTGGGTCCCGGCAGCCTGTATACAAGCATCATACCCAACCTGCTGGTGGATGGGGTTTGCGAAGCTCTGCGGGCCTCTTCCGCTCCCAAGATTTACGTGTGCAACATCATGACCCAGCCCGGCGAAACGGAAGGTTATTCCCTGTATGACCACCTGAAGGCCATTGAGGGACATTCCTGCAAAGGGATCATCGATTACTGCCTGGTGAACACTGCGGCCATTCCCCCGGCAATTGCGCAGAAATACCGGGACGACGGGGCCCAGGCGGTGGTGCTGGATATCGACAGGACCGTCAAATCCGGGATAAAAGTTATTGGAGCGGACTTTGTGGGCATAAAGAACAATTATGTGAGGCATGATCCTACCAAGCTGGCGGAAGCCGTCATGGGAGTGGCTACAGAACGGGCCCTGCCCGGGGAAAAAAAGCGTTTACTTGAATTTTATTACGGGAAAGAAGGTAATACTACAGTTAAGAGCTAGAGGAGGATGCGGATGGAACTGGGAAAGTCTTTCTGGAAAACCTTTGAACGCGGAATCGAAAGGGAATGGCTTCTGACAAACGGGATCGGAGGTTATGCGGCCTCCACCGTCATCGGGGCCAATACAAGGCGTTACCACGGCTTGTTGATCGCTTCCCTCAAGCCTCCCGTAAACCGGCATCTGATTCTGTCGAAAATTGACGAAAGTGTAGTCCTCAATGGCACGGCCCATCACATTTATTCTTTCCAGACGCCCGATTATGTCATGGAGGGCTTCCGGTACCAGCAGAGGTTTTTGCGGGAGCCTGTACCTACCTTTATTTACAGTGTGGAGGACGTATTTATAGAAAAAAGGATATGCATGGTCCACGGTGAAAACACCGTTGCCGTCGTATACAGGATCATCAACGGCTCCAGCCCCTCGGTGCTGAGGCTCACTCCCCTTGTGAACTTCCGGGACCACCATTACAACGCCGCCCGGGAGTATATGCAGTTTGAGCAGAAAGCCTCCGGAAAGGGAATTTCCATCAAGCCTTACGGACAGGATATTGATATCAGTATAGAATGCAGCCATGGGTCCTATACAAGGACGGACAATACATATTTTCTCAACATGGATTATGCCGTGGAGAAAGAAAGAGGACTCCACCCGACGGAAGACCATTTCATACCGGGCTATTTTGAAGTAGAGGCGGCCCCCGGTGAGGAGAAGATCATAACCATCACCGCCACCACGGAAAAAGGGAAAATCCATGGAGACGGACCGGAGATCATCGAAGCGGAAGAGCAAAGGCTGAAAAAGCTGGTGAACCGCTCGGGCCTCAAGGAGCCTTTTGCCAGGAAACTGGTACTGGCGGCGGACAAATTTATTGTGGAGAGGGCTTCCACCCGTTCAAAAACCATCATTGCCGGATACCCCTGGTTCACCGACTGGGGCAGGGACACAATGATCGCCCTTCCCGGGCTTACCCTTGCCACGGGGCGTTTTGACGATGCCAGGGACATTCTGTTTACCTTCTCCAAATATGTCAAATACGGCCTCATTCCCAACATGTTTCCCGACGGCGGAGAAGAACCGCCCTATAACACCGTCGACGCATCCCTGTGGTTCTTCGAGGCGGTGGGCAAATACCTGAAATACACCGGAGATTACGAGTTTATTGAAAAATATATTTTTGGAGCCCTGACCCAGATTATCGATGCCTACCGCGGCGGCACCCTGTTCAAAATCGGAATGGACGCGGATTATCTGATCACTGCCGGAGACGAAAGCACACAGCTTACCTGGATGGATGCCAAGGTTGGAAGCTGGGTGGTGACGCCAAGACACGGAAAAGCCGTGGAAATCAATGCTCTCTGGTACAATGCCCTAAAGGTATATTCCGGCCTTCTGAAGCATCTGGGCAAGGACTCTTCAAGCTTTGAAAGCCTTTCGGACAAGGTGAGGGAGTCCTTTGCCGAAGCCTTCTGGAATGATGCCGGGCAATGCCTCTATGATGTCATAACCGGCAGCTTCAGGGATGCAAGCGTACGGTGCAACCAGATCCTTGCCGTAAGCCTGACAAATGCCGTAATTGAAGGGGAGAAGGCCGCCAGGGTGGTAACCAGGGTATGGAAGGAGCTTTATACCGCATACGGTCTGAGAAGCCTTTCACCGGAAGAAAAAGGGTATGTGGGGATTTATACGGGAGATCAGCTGCGGAGGGACGGAGCTTATCACCAGGGAACCGTCTGGACCTGGCCTCTGGGACATTTCATCACCGCCTTTGTGAAGGTGCATGGGAATACCGACCATGCAAAAAACAGAGCCTTGAAATTTATCGAGCCTTTTAAAGACCACCTGGAAGATGCCTGCATGGGCTCCATTTCCGAAATTTTTAACGGCAGTGAGCCTCACGAGGCGAAAGGCTGCTTTGCCCAGGCCTGGAGTGTGGGGGAAGTGCTGAGGGCGTATGTTGAGGATGTGCTCTGACGATTGAGCAAGAAATATGGGGCAATATTCATCCCCTGTGCTAATTCTATTTACAACCTATCGGTAGATGTGATATAAATTTTATGAAGGTGTATTAAATTCGATTAACCCCATAGAAATGCCATAAAATTGCATTTTGTGTGCCAGATGTGGCGATTCATTCGGCAAATCGGGGATATGGAGGTTAACTTGTCATTTTCGTCATCAGTAAAGAATGAACTGAGCAGGATTGATATCAATGATAAGTGCTGTTTGTTTTCAGAGCTGGCTGCAGTTGTAAGAGTGGGCGGAGCAGTCAGGTTTGCCTCGGAAGATGAGGTGAATGTCCGTATTGTAACCGAAAATGCCGCTCTGGCGAGAAAGGCTTTTTCAATTATTAAAAAGTTATACAATTTGTATCCGGAGGTTATCACCAGAAGGAACAAAAAGCTGAAAAAGCATATTTCCTATATTCTTGTACTTACGCCTTCCATGGGTTTGCGGGACATCTTAGGCGGTATGGGAATAAACTGGGGCAGCAGGGGCAATACGGAATATCAGGCCTTTAATAAAAAGAATTTGAAAAAAACCTGCTGCAAAAAAGCTTATTTGAGGGGAGCTTTTCTGGCGGGAGGCTCCATAAGCGACCCTGAGAAGACCTACCATCTGGAAATAGCCACCCACAGCAGGATTCTGGCGGAGGAGCTGTGCGATATCATCAACAGCTTCGGGCTTCATGCTAAGGTCATCAGCCGCAAAGGCAACTATGTGAGCTACCTGAAGGAAGGGGAAAACATTGTTGATTTTCTCAATATCATCGGGGCCCATTCCGCGCTGCTGGAGCTTGAAAATGTGAGGATCCTCAAAGAAATGCGCAACAATGTCAACCGCATCGTCAACTGCGAGACCGCCAACCTGGAGAAGACCGTAAGCGCTTCCCTGAGGCAGGTTGATAACATAGAATATATAAGGGACAACCTAGGCTTTGACAACATACCGGAAAATTTAAGAGAAATAGCTGAACTGCGACTGACGTACAACGATGCCAACCTTAAAGAACTGGGAGAAATGCTGAATCCTCCTTTGGGTAAATCAGGTGTTAATCACAGACTGCGTAAATTAGACGAGATTGCAGAAAATGCAAGAAGTTTGAAAGGGGAGTTATAAGTGGTTGAAAAAACAGTTGAAGTGACTAATCCAACCGGACTTCATGCAAGGCCAGCTGCTTTGTTTGTGCAAACGGCGGGCAAATTCACCTCCAGCATTTGGATTACGAAAGAGGAGAAAAAGGTCAATGCGAAGAGTATTATGGGATTGATGTCTCTGGCAGTGGCACAGGGCACCAGGGTTGTTATCGGAGCGGAAGGTGAAGACGAGCAGCTGGCTGTCAAAGAGCTTATTGATCTCATCGTTTCGGGCTTTGGTGAGTGATTTCAGGTTGATCATTCCTTACAACCGTTGGCAGAAAGGCAGAAACTGAAAAAGAGAAAATAATTCGTTAGAAAAGGGCCCGGTTTTGAACCGGGCCTTATGTCGTTTAATGACGATAAATTTTTGGGTGTTTTCCAAAAGATTACAAAATATTCGGAAGGAGTTTTCAAATATTGGGAGAATTGTATAACGTATTGTCTTAACATATTGGGGAGGGATATTTTTGCAGGTCAGATTATCAAGCAAGGGGACAACGCTTATCGTAGGGATCATCGGTGAGCTGGACCACCATTCTGCAGAGTATATACGGCAGAAGGTGGACAGCGAGATCATAAAATCCTCAATCAAGAATGTGATTTTTGACATGTCAAAGGTGGCATTTATGGATAGTTCCGGAATCGGAGTGATCATGGGCAGGTATAAAAACGTTCAAAAGCTCAACGGCAAAACGGTGCTGGCGGGGATAAGCGATCAGGTAAAGCGTATTTTCGATATGGGGGGTCTTCTGAAGATCATACCCGCCTACAACAATATCGATGATGCGCTGAAAAATATGTGAGGGGAGTAAACGTATGCAGATCATAAACGAAATGAAAATCGAATTTTTGAGCAAATCCAGCAATGAAGCCTTCGCAAGGGTAGTTGCAGCCGCTTTTGTGTCACAGGTGGACCCCACACTGGAGGAATTGGCGGATATAAAGACGGCAGTTTCCGAAGCGGTGACAAATGCAATTATCCATGGCTATGAAAACAAGCAGGGCTGCGTAAAAATGAACTGCAGGCTGTATGAGGATTCGGTGGAAATCGAAGTCGTCGATGAGGGTGTGGGAATTGAAGACGTTGAGATAGTCAGGCAGCCCTTATATACCTCAAAACCCGAAATGGACAGGTCCGGCATGGGTTTTACGGTGATGGAGAGCTTTATGGACAGGCTGGAGCTTGTGTCCGAACCGGGCAAAGGCACCACCGTCAGAATGTTCAAACAGTTTAAATCCCTTGGGAAATAATTTTTTTTACGTAAACATGTAAAATTATAACAAAATTGAGCAAAATAGTAATATAGTACCGAGGATGAAAGGCAAAGGAAAACCTATGAGTGAATTTGTCGAAGATGGAATGCTGGAATTGATACAGAAGGCAAAAAGAGGAGATAAGCTCGCACAATCTTCCGTCGTCGAAAAGAATGTGGGGCTTGTCTGGAGCATCGTAAAAAGATTCCAGAACAGGGGATATGAGAGCGACGACCTGTTTCAAATAGGATGTATAGGCCTTATAAAGGCTGTAAATAAATTTGATGACAATTTTGGAGTGAAATTTTCAACCTATGCGGTTCCAATGATTATCGGAGAGATAAAAAGGTTCATCCGCGATGACGGCATTATAAAGGTAAGCCGCTCATTGAAGGAGACCTATAACAAGGCCAGGATAACCAAAGAGGTCATGAGCAAAGAGCTTGGCCGGGAGCCATCCATCGGCGAAATAGCTGAAAGGCTCAATATCCAGTCGGAAGAGCTGGTGATGGCCATGGAGGCTTCCAGCTCTCCCGAATCCTTATACAGTACGGTCAAAGAGGGAGATAACAACCCCATTTTACTTATCGACAGGATCAATACCCAGGAGGAAAACAATGAGGTGGACCTCATCGACAAGATTGCCCTGCGGCAGATCCTGGACACGTTGAAGCCCCGGGAAAGGCAGATCATTGTCCTCCGGTATTTCAAGGAAAAGACGCAGATGCAAATAGCCAAAATGCTTGGAATTTCACAGGTGCAGGTTTCAAGGATCGAAAAAAAGATATTGGAGGAAATCAGGCAAAAAATAGGAAACTTCTGACAGATACTAAAAATACCCATACAAGGCTATGGGTATTTTTTTTGGCATTATTTTTGCAGAGAATAATACATTGTGGTTTTTCGAATACTATCTTGAGAAATAATTGGAGGAGAGTTGAGCGGATGACGGCAGTTTTGCAAAGGTACCGGGTGCTTATCATCATCACTATTTTTACTTTATTGACAGCTTCAATCCTGTGGTTTGTTTTTTCAAAACAGAATACCAATAAGATTCCTTCAAGGGGCGTTTTTGTCATTCAGCAAGGGACAACGGATTTTGCCTGAAGGAAGTGGAGGGTAACATGAAAAAAGTCTTAACCAAAGAAGAATACCTGAAATATGTGGAAAAAAAGTCTCCCAAATCCAAGCTTTTGCGGAACTGTATAAGGGCTTTCATTGTGGGGGGACTGATTTGCGTCGTCGGGCAGATTATTTCAAATTTGCTGAGGGCAAAAGGCTTTAACCAGGAGTTTGCCTCAAACCTTACTTCCTTGATCTTGATTTTCCTTGGGGCTCTTTTTACGGGGTTGAACATATACGACGAGCTTGGACGTTATGCGGGGGCCGGTTCCATTGTCCCCATCACCGGCTTTGCAAATTCCGTGGTTTCTCCCGCGCTTGAATTCAAAAGCGAAGGCTATGTTCTGGGAGTGGGAGCCAGAATGTTTGTTATTGCAGGGCCCGTACTGGTCTATGGTATCTCGGCATCGGTCATTGCGGGGATCATTTATTACATGATTAAATTCTGATGGTAAAGAGGAAGTGATGCGTTGTGGGCAAAAGATTGGGAAAACAGACCGTAAAACTTCAGAACCCGCCCAGTATCCTATCCACAGCCTCCATTGTAGGGCCCAAGGAAGGCCAGGGTCCACTCAGGCTGTATTTCGACGAGATCATTGAAGAGGAGATGTGGGGGGAAAAGAGCTGGGAGAAGGCAGAAAGCAAGCTGATGAGGGAAACCTTTTCCAAAATCGTCAATAAGTCACGCAAAAGCCTTTCGGAGGTTAACTATGTTATTGCCGGGGATTTG
>JAFADI010000203.1 GCA_023424965.1 Bacillota bacterium | reverse complement strand
CTATGCCATTGATGATGGCGGGATCAATGGCAGCCGCAATGGAAATTCCATAGTCAAAGCCATTCCTCTGCTCCGGCGGAAGGCTCCTTAAGTCCGCAAATCCCACAAGGGACGCACCCGCCTTTGTCAATTCGGTTTTCAGGTATTCCGACAGTGTGCCCATGCAATCTCCCTCCTCATTTCAATTAATAAAATTATACCATAACCGCGTCAATCATTTCAGAGGTTGTTGTACCATGTTTCCCGGAATTCTTAAGAAATTTGTAAGAATTTCAACGACAAATTTGTAAAAATCCCTTTATAGAATAAGCTTGAGCCTGAAGGAAGGAGGAAGCAAGATGGTATAATGGAAAAGGAAAGGGTGGGGACAATGCCAAAATACAATGTTTTGATTGTGGACGACGAGGACGAAATAAGGGATGCCGTGGAGGTCTATTTGAAGAACGAGGACATCAATGTGCTGAAAGTAAAGGACGGTATAGAAGCCCTGAAGGTTTTGGACAATGAAAACATCCATCTCATCCTGATGGATATCATGATGCCCAGAATGGACGGCATCAAGGCCACCTTCAGGATCCGGGAAACCAGGAACATTCCCATCATCATCCTTTCTGCAAAGTCGGAGGATAGGGACAAGATCCTTGGCCTCAGCATCGGGGCCGACGATTACGTCACAAAGCCCTTCAACCCCCTGGAGCTGGCGGCACGAGTCCGGTCACAGCTCCGGAGATATATGAGCCTGGGCAATTACAGGGAAAAAGAAAATGAAATTATCGTGAGAGGCCTGCTCATCGACAAAGAGGCCAAAACCGTCTGCGTAGACGGTGAAGAAATCCGGCTTACGGCACTGGAATACAAAATCCTGGAGCTGCTGGCAGAGAACCGCGGCAGAATATTTTCCATGGAAGAGATCTATGAAAAGGTGTGGAAGGAACCCAGCTACAACGTAGAAAATACAGTGGCGGTACATATCCGGAGAATACGGGAGAAAATCGAAATCAACCCGAAAGAACCGAAATATTTAAAGGTGGTGTGGGGAATTGGATATAAAATTGAAAAATAGCTTTTTATATAAGGGGGCCATGGTGCTGGCGCTGTGCCTGCTCGTTGCCTCCCTGGCGGTGGTTGGGGGTGTCGCCCGGCAGGGTGACAGGCTGAGCAGCAAATACTATTTTGAAAGCGCGGATTTCAAAAAGGAATTGTTAGCTTATACCGACCAGTTAAGGGTACTCTATACATTTTATAAAGATTATGCCCGGAAGACGGATGCAGAGAAAGTGACAGAAGAGGAAATCTCCGCGGCGCAAAACAAGCTCGAAAATACCATTCTGAAGCTTCAGGAAGTGATCAAAAACAATTACTTTTACAACATTGAACAGGCCGAAAAGGCACAGGATATGGAAACGCTTGAAAAGCTGATCCATGAGCGGGACCAGGAAATGGCACAAACCCGGCTGGAATTTTCAAGAACCGAGGAGCAAATCAGGAAAGACCTGGTTTCAGCCAGGGACCAGTCCTATAACACCCTTAAAGGGACCATCGAAGGGATAGATTACATAAAGTACTACATCAAGGACAAAAGCAACGGCGAAATTCATTCCAATATCGGCTACCCCATCGATATTGAAGACTATTTGAAAAACAAAGCTCTCTACAGTGTCGAATTTCCCCAAAAGGCCGGTACCAGGATGAAACTGGCAACGACAAACCAATTTTTCTGGGAAAACGGAAACTCCGGCTATCTCATCATCCCCAGGGATTTGAAGCCTACCAGCAGCATCTATGTCAATTACAAACATGCTTCCGACACAAGGTCCCAACTGCTTGGCAAGCTGCTTCTGGGCCTGCTGCTGATGCTGCCGTCCCTTTTTGCGGTTCTGTACCTGCGAAGAAAAAAGCAGGTGGAATTGGGCATTTTGAACGGGCTTATGGAACAAAACAAGAAACTTCCTCTTGATTTGAGGCTTGTGCTGCTGCTTCTGCCTGCCCTTGCAGTCCTGCCTTTCTCCCGGGGCATCCCTGTCCTGCCTTCTGACTGGCCCGCTGCGGTGTACGATACCGTCATATCCGTCTTAATCATCGCCTACCTGGCCTATCTATACCTCAGCATCCAGTGGGTCCTTCATTTTTTCAGAGAGAAGAGCAGCTTCCGGTCCCAGTGGGAAAGCTGCCTTATCTGCAGGGCATTCCGGCTTGTGAGGGATGGTTTTGCCTTCAAAGGCCTCGTTTTCAGGGCAGGCTTTATTCTCCTGGCCACCTGCGCCTATGGCCTTCTCCTGGGGCTGGCACTGGCAAATTATCCCGGATCCGGTATGAGTGATATGGCAGGCCTCCTCCCCCTTGCAACAGCCGTATATTTTTTCACCGTTCCCCTTTACATTCTTGTAAAGCTGCGCAAGTTCAACAACATTGTCCTGGATACCGAAAAAATCGTCTCGGGCAACCTGACCGGCAGGATTGAAGTGAAAGGGAAGGGAATCCTTTCGGTTCTGGCAAGGAATATCGGCAACATGCAGGAAGGGGTGAAAAAAGCTTTTGAAGAGCAGGTCAAAAGCGAGCGGCTGAAAGCCGAGCTTATCACCAATGTATCCCATGACCTGAAAACTCCGCTGACCTCCATCATCAATTCTGTGAATCTCCTCAAAAGGGAAGGCCTTTCCGCTGAAGAGCAGCGGAACTACATAGACATCCTGGAGAGAAAGGCGGAAAGGATGAGGCTGCTCATCGAAGACCTCTTTGAAGCCTCAAAGCTCTCAAGCGGTGCGGTGGAGCTCCAATTTGAGAAAATCGATATCGCCGCCCTGCTGCATCAGGCGCTGGGGGAGTTTGACGAAAAAATCAGGGATTCAAAGCTCATCTTCAAGGTAGACGCGCCCAGGCAAAAGATTTACGCCTGGCTGGACGGGCGGAAGATCTGGCGGGTTTTTGAAAATCTTATCAGCAATATCCTTAAATACGCCATGCCCGGCACCAGGGTATATGTCAACCTGGCAGAAACACCCGACCGGGTCCTGCTGACCATGAAAAACATCTCCGCATACGAGCTGGACTTGGAAGCCACCGAGATATTCGAGCGGTTCAAGCGGGGGGACAAGTCGAGAAACACCGAAGGCTCGGGCCTGGGGCTTGCAATTGCCAAAAGCATTGTGGACCTCCACGGAGGAAAGCTCTCCATCGAAATAGACGGAGACCTGTTCAAAGTCTCCGTCGAATTCAACCGGTTTACTCACTCTGCATCGGCGGCAGCGGCCGGCAGCTCAGGCTTTATGCCCTCCTTCATAAACTCCTTGTTGTAGAAGATGCTGACACCCAGAATCACCAGGAGTATCCCGCTGACAATCATCAGCAGTTCTATGCTCACGATGTCGGAGAGGGGGCCGAAGATAAGCATCCCCAGCGGCATGATGCCGGAAGCTACAATCTGTATGAGGCTGAACACCCTGCCCTGCATTCCCGCGTCTACCTTCTCCTGCAGCAAAACCATGGCAGGTGAATTGAACAAAGGCATGGTCATACCCGTCAGCAGCATAATCACCAGATAAACATAAAATACTTTTACGATCCCTATGGCAACCGTCAGGACCCCAAAAGCACAGCAGCCCAGGGCGATAGTTGCAATACGGTTTTTAAAGCCTCCCCAGGATGCAATTGCAATCCCCCCCAGGATGGAACCGGCAAAGAAGGCCATTTCATTGGCGGTAAGCTGCCAGTACTCGTTCCCGAAGACCCGGGTAACCATCAGCACGTTGAGAAAGGCCGCCGGAACTACCAAAAAACCAAAAATCACATGGAACACCAGCAGATTTTTGATGAAGGAATTGCCGAAGGAATATTTAAGCCCCTCACGCAGGTCATAGAAGTAATCCGCTCCCTCTTTTTCCACGGTTTTCTTATAGGCTGCCACCTTCAGGGTCAGCATGATGGAAATGCCGATGGCCGCCGTAACCACATCGATAAAAAGGATGGATTCGAAGGCTCCGTAAGTGAGCACTGCGCCTCCTACCGCCGGGGATACGAAAAACACCATGGATTGGATGCTGGCGTTAATGCCGTTTACCCTCATCAGCTTCTCTTCCGGAACGATCTGCGGAATAAGTGCGCTCACCGCCGGCATCTGCACTCCCGCCCCGAAGGAACGGATGGCCGACACCAGGAACATGATCCACAGGCTGCTGTGGCCCGTATAGAAAATGATGGCCAGCACCAAAGTTGAAAGGGCGATGACGGCATCCGCTGAAATAATCAAGAATTTCCGGTTGTACCTGTCGGCCCAGACCCCTGCAAAAACCGATATTGAAAGCTGGGGCAGGAAAGAGCACAACGTGGATATCGTCACCATCATGCCGGAATTTGTATTCTTGGCGATGTACCAGATAATGGCGAACTGTACCAGCGAGGACCCGAACAGCGATATGGTCTGGCTGGATAAAAATACGGCTGCCCGGATCATCCACGGGGCAATTTTTTTAGCTTCTGTCTTATTGGACAAGTTCATAGGGTGAATCTTCCTCCTGTATTTTATTCCTATCGCTTCATGTATGCCTTAATGAATAAATCTTACCCATTTTTAGGGTATAAAAAATACACTTCACCTATACTTTCGCACATTAAGGCACAATAACGGCACGCAACACAAACCCGGCCTGCCTGACGGCGGCCAAGTCCATTTCCGGTGCCTTTGTTACCTTAAACGCATAGATGCAGTGTACATGTATTTTTCATACCCTTTCAGCCTTCAAATTCTTCTTTTGAAGGACGTAACGAA
>JAFADI010000176.1 GCA_023424965.1 Bacillota bacterium | reverse complement strand
GTGCTGTGTTTACAGGTTCATAAGCCATGGTATATATATAAAACAAGAAATAACAAATATACTGGAGGAATACTTATGGATAGAAACAGAGCATATTCCAGATGCCATATCATGGGAGAAGGAGAGATCCTCACCCATTCCGGTGGCCCTAGCGCGAAGTTTAAGTTAATTGATATGTCAGCCTCCGGTGTAAGAATTGAATCCGCCGGAGACGTGGACGTCGGAGAGGAACGGGAGCTTAAAATCGTATTTGACGGGTACCTTTTCGAGATCGTCGTAAACGTTACTGGAAAGGTGCGGAGGAAAGAGGTTGTCAACGGCTTCTATGAATACGGCATTGAGTTTGTCAATCTTTCGCAGAAGAACCGGATTGAACTTGACGAGCTGATGAAAAGAAGCTGCAGCATCGGTTACCACACAGGGAACAACATTTGCGAAGACGGGAATTGCGTTTTCTTCTCCGCAAAGAACCTCATCAAGTTCTAAAGAATAGAATATTCGAGGTAACAAATTTAAAATACCCCCCATATTTTATACGGGGGGTATTTCTATGTTTACAATGCAATATATGGATCTTCCACCGAAGCTGGTTGAGGGCATGCAGGAGGAGCTTAACTCCAAAGCCCATTATAAATCACTCCTGGAGCTTGCTGAAGACAAGGAGGACAGGGATATTATCACAGCAATTATAAAGGATGAGACAAGACATTACAATAGCATCAGCAAGCTGTATCACAAGGTTATGGGATCGAGCCCCGTAGCGCTGGCTCCTCACGCCCCATATTTCGATAGTTACATAGCGGGAATTAAAAAGGCAATTCTGGACGAAACAAAGGCATATGAATTTTATAGAGACGCCTATCTGTCTTCCACCAGCCAGGAGGTAAGAAACATGTTCTTTCAAGCCTTTACCGATGAAAATGAGCACGCAATCAGGCTGAACTTCCTTTATATAAAAAACAAATAAGAATGACCGCATTTTTCATAATTTTGTCAAACTTGGCTGGCGGGTACAGCCAAGTTTTGTTGAGAGTATAAATATTTTGATGGCATATACTAAAGGAGCTATTAAATAAACAAGGATATTTATAAATCATGAGATTTCATAAAATAGTTTTGGCAGCTTGCATGTTTTCTTCAATATTTTTATTCTTAGCCGGTTTGAATATCCTTGCACATCCGTATTCACCACCTGCGGAGAAGAAGCCTATTGCCGAATACAGTCCTGTGCGCACGGAGCAGCCCCGCGAAGAGAAACCGGTACAGGCCGTAGAGCCTATCAATATCCTGCTGCTGGGACTGGACGGAGAAGAAGTGAGATCGGATGTCATGATTCTTTTAAACTTCAGTCCGGAGCATAAAAAGCTCAATATTCTTTCCATTGCCCGGGACACAAAAGTAAAAGCAAGAAATAGAACCTCAAAAATAAATGCCCTTATAAGGACCGGGGGAGAAAAGCTGGTTATGGAAAAGGTTGAGGAAATTACCGGCCTGCCTGTCCATTACTATGCAACTTTAAACTTCAAGGGTTTCAGGAAAGTCATCGACACCCTGGACGGTGTGGAGATGAATGTACCTTTTGACATGGATTATGACGATCCGGAGCAAAACCTGTATATCCACCTGAAAAAGGGACGCCAGGTGCTGAACGGCAAAAAGGCGGAACAGCTTGTCAGATACAGGAAGGGGAACAAGCGTGGACAGGGGTATATTGATGGAGATATCGGCAGAATAAAGATGCAGCAGGAATTTATCAAAGGGCTGATCACGCAAAAGGCCAAACTGAAATATATATCAAAAGCCGATGACATCTATTTGATACTGCGGAAGCACTTTAAAAGCAACATTACACTGGCGGACATAAGTTCCAACCTAAAAAACATGACCGGTATAAAGTATGAGGAGATAAAGACGTATACCTTGCCGGGAGAATCCGCATATACGGATGGCATATGGTATTTTATATACAATAAAAAGGAAACGCGCAAGCTTATTGACGAAAACTTCTTTACCGCTCCCGAACCATAGCCCGGCTTGGGAAAGCGGCACATCTCCGGCCTCATATTCGGGGCCTCTGGGGTATATATTACTAATTATTTATCAAATAATTAGTAATATATACCCATGAACATTTGAGGGCTTTTTTGTTATAATAAGTAAAGTCTATTATCTTTTTAAGGCTGGCTTTGCGAATTTCACCGATAATTACCCTGATTTGTTCTTATTTTGAATAGTATTATCGGTATAATGAGCAAATTTAAAATTAATCGTGTATCAACCTTACAATTAATTATGAAAACATGTATAATAGATTACATAAAATAATTTTTGTCACCTTAGTAAAATCATTGGTCAAATTTTGTTACTAGGGAGGGTTGCTTTAATTGAGGGGGAAATTGGATGGATCCTGTTACACATGCCGTCATAGGCATGGCTGTATCAAAAGCAACAGGGAACGGTATAAGTTTAACTGACCCTGTATCAATGTGTATTATCGCCGGAGCTATGTTTCCTGATATAGATATCGTGCTTCAAAAATGGGGAGATTATGTTTATCTGAAGAATCACAGGGGACTGACACATTCCATCTTCGGTCTGGCTGTTTCATCGGTGCTTATAGCCATCGTCATGGGCAAAATTTTTCACTATCCCGATGTATTTGCTTTGTTCTGGTGGTCTTTGCTGGGCTGTGCATCCCATACGGCTTTTGATATTCTTAATTCGTATGGGGCCAAGCTATTGTGGCCTCTGACAAATAAAAAGTTTTCCATGGGGCTGCTGACCACGTTTGACCCGGTATTCTTCGGTTCCCTTGTGGGGTTTACCGCAGGAACGGGAATGCTGCAAAAGGTCAGTCTGACAATCTTTCTTGTCTACCTGGCGGCACGAATGCTGTTGAGGTTCCGGGCGAAGCGGGACTTGCGGACCGAGTTTGCGGAAGACTTTGACAGGATATACCTGCTTCCCTCAATGATAGGAGTTTTCCGGTGGCACTTTGTACTGGAAAAGCCTGATTGCAACATCATTGGAGAAAAGAAGCTTTTCAACCCGGCGGTGAACATTATAAAGGTAATGGACAGGAACCAGGATTCCGATGTGGACAGGGCAATGCTAAGCCCCCTGGGACAGTTCTTCCGTGAGTTTACACCAGTATTTCACGTGGGGTGTGAGAAAAATGGGGATGTGACAAAATACATATTTACCGATATGCGATATTGTGTGAAGGACCGGTTTTTGCACCACGGATTGCTTGAACTGGACGAAGACGACAACATTGTTTCATCGTTTTTCTGCCCCTACTCCATAAACCGAAAAGTGGAAGTATGATCATTAAGGCCGCGGATACCTGTATCCCCGGCCTTAATTTAATCTGTCGTGCGAGCTGCCATCAATGGATTTGAATTCGTCGGAATTTAAAGTTATACTTATATGAAGGAATGCAAGTGTGGAGGTTGGTCCTATGTTGAACTGGGAAGAATTGATGAGTGCGTGTTCCAGTTGTAAAAAATGCGTTTTAGGAAATACTAGAAACAATATTGTCGTCGGCCGCGGAAATGTAAATGCTCCGATGATGCTGGTAGGCGAAGGCCCCGGCGAACAGGAGGACAAGCAGGGGAAGCCTTTTGTGGGTCCTGCCGGACATCTGCTGGACCTTCTGCTGGATGCGCTGATGTTTAAAAAAGAGGACTATTACATTGCCAATGTAGTCAAATGCAGGCCTCCGGGAAACCGGGTCCCTACGGAGGGGGAAGCTGAAAGCTGCCTTCCGTTTTTAAGGAACCAGGTGGCGCTGGTCAGGCCGAAAATCATTGTTTGCATGGGATCTACCGCAATGAAATATATCATCGACAAAAATGCAAAGATAACACAGATCCGAGGACAGTGGGTGGAGCGCAAGGGTTATTGGATCATGCCCACTTTCCATCCGGCAGCGCTTTTGAGGGATGAATCCAAAAAAGTGCTTATGTGGGAAGACCTTAAAAAGGTCAGGGATAAGTTCAATGATATTATGGAAGAAATGAAAACGGCAGCACAATAGCGAGAGGTGTGTATGGGAAAAGAAGGGCTTTTGAGGGAGTTAAACACTATATATAAGGAAGAGTTTCGCGGTCAGGAGATTGTTTTGGGAGAAGGAAATCCCGACGCAGAGCTGCTTTTGGCCGGAGAAGCCCCGGGAAAGGATGAAGTTCGTCTTTCCAGGCCCTTCGTCGGAATGGCAGGCAAGAATCTGGACGAGTTTCTCAATATCCTCGGAATCGACCGAAGTCTCATCTATATAACCAATGCAATAAAGTTCCGGCTCGCAAAAATAAACGAAAAGACGGGAAGACTGTCCAACAGGCCTGCTGCAAGGGAAGAAATCCAGCAAAGCAGAGAGTATCTGCTAAAAGAAATTGCAATTGTAAAGCCCAAATTTATTGTGACCCTGGGGAACGTTCCTCTAAAATCGGTTACGGGAGATTACAATGCCGGCATAGGAGCCGTGCACGGAAGAGTTCAGCGAATAGACATATTTGATCATACCTATTCACTCTATCCTTTATACCATCCTGCCAGCATTATATATAACCAGAGCCTGAAGGAAGTATATATAAAGGACATTGAAGCTTTAGGAAAGCTGATAAGTAAATGACATAATAAATGGGTATTGGAGCATATATGAATAAACCAGTGAAATTAGAAATATAAATTATCTATGTGGAGATAAAATAAAATATAAAATGAATATGCCTGCGAGAGTGTGGTTTTGAGCTTTAAAATCCACCTTGACATTGGATTTAAGATAGTGATATAATGTTAAAGCTGTCGCTGCTGACGGAAGCCAAACGAAGGTGAAGGATCCGAGGAGGCAACTGGAAGAAAGAGTCAAGAAAAAAGATGTTGACAACAAAACGGCAGCGTGGTAATATATAAAAGCTGTTCCGCAAGAGCAGCGCAAGAGTAGAGGCGAAAGCCTTGTGATGGACATTGAAAATTAAACAGTGTAAGAAAAAGTGACGAAGGAACT
>JAFADI010000133.1 GCA_023424965.1 Bacillota bacterium | reverse complement strand
GCCCACCATAATAAATTAATATGCTGGTGTAGCTCAGCAGGTAGAGCAGCTGACTTGTAATCAGCAGGTCGGGGGTTCGATTCCGTCCACCAGCTCCAAAAAGACTTCGGGTTTCCGAAGTTTTTTTTGTTTTTCAATTTCTTTTAAAATCCACCAATAATCTTTATTAATGGTAACCGTTACGAATCGCAATAAATAAGCGGACTAACAGGACTGAAATTTACTTTTTATTAAAAATATCAGGAATTTAATTTCTGTTCGTTTGAATTTAATCTGCGAGTATTACTAATAGTTTACTTGGGGCTAGTTTGTGGTATAATTCTCGCAGGAGGTTCATTATGGACGATATCGATATCAAAATCATAAAATTACTTGAGGAGAATGGAAGGCTTTCTCATGAAGAGATGAGCAAGCTGCTGCACATATCCCGCCCGGCAGTCCACCAGAGGGTTGGAAAGCTTGAAAAAAGCGGGATCATCAAGGGATACCGGTGTATTGTGGATTGGAGCAAGCTGGAGCAAAAAATTAAAGCACTGATCTTTGTAAAGGTCAGATGCCAGAATTTCAGACAAATTGTTGCAAGGGTTGTGGATATGCAGGTACCGGGAGTACATATCGTGGAATGCCAGAGGCTCGCAGGGGAATGGTGCATGCTGCTTAAGGTGCGGGTATCCGCCCCGGAGGACATTACCGGACTGATTGATGAAATGGTCAAAATCCCCGAAATCAAGGAAATGTCCACAACCTTCATCTTATCTACAATTTATGAAAATGGAATAAAGGAAATATGAAAATATGTTGAATGGTATTCGGCTCTAGCCGGGAACTGGAAAGGGGAAGCAGCATGAAACAATTGAGCATGCCGACAGAAATACATACTCCAGAAAACTCAAAGCTTATCATTATTACGGTTGCATTATTGGCAGTTTATGTCTTCTGGGGAGGCACCTATCTGGGAATGAAGGTGGCCATTGAAACAATACCGCCTTTTATAATGGCCGGGGTCCGGTTTTTGATTGCCGGAGGAGTCCTTTACGCCATATCCAGGCTAAAGGGAGAAAAGCGTCCCGCGGTTGAGGAATGGAAAGGAGCAGGAATTGTGGGTGCTTTACTGCTGCTGGGCGGCAATGGAGTGGTTGCGTGGGCGGAACAAAGAGTGCCCTCGGCTGTTGCTTCACTGCTGGTGGCCACAGTTCCCTTGTGGATTATTGTATTCAACTGGCTTGGCAGGAGCCGGAGGAAGCCCGGCGCCGGTGTGGCCGCAGGGGTTCTGCTGGGCTTTGCGGGGATTGTTGTACTTGTAATGCATTCAGGCGGAGTTGACCGTAAAGGGATCGACGCAATCGGCATAGTGGCGCTTGTTGGCGCTTCGATTTCCTGGTCGGCAGGCTCTTTATATTCCCGTACTGCAAGGCTTCCTGCGTCGCCGATGCTGTCGACGGCGATACAAATGATGACGGGCGGAGCGCTGCTTATTCTTGCTTCGATTTTCCTTGGCGATTGGTCCAGGCTGCAAGTATTCGAAATATCCCTTCGCTCCTACATTGCCCTGGGGTATTTGATTGTATTTGGTTCAATTATAGGGTATAACGCATATATCTGGCTATTGAAAAATGCGGAGACCTCATTGGTTTCCACCTATGCCTTTGTCAACCCCATCGTAGCCGTGTTCCTGGGCTGGTTTTTGGCAAAGGAACAGCTTACGGTGAACTCACTGGCTGCTGCCGTAATTATCATAACCGCCGTAATCATCATTACCGTTTTCCGGGAAAAGCAGAAAAGCTGAGATGCATGTCCGGGTTTGTTCACGGTTTGTTAATAATTGTTACAAAATTTTAATATACATTTGCCAATTCTTATGATACAATAAAAGTGCCACAACCAGTAATAATAACTTTCATATTTTGTTTCTCCTTTTAAATATAAACGCTGAGTTTATATGATTTGTTTGGGATAAAGCACTAACTTATTCGGTATTATTTATAATTTATATCAAGTGCTTTATTTTTTTTGCCTTTTTATAGCAATCTGGTTCAACATGCTTTTCCTTGAAGCATATACAGTAATTTCATATTTATTATTGCTAAAAAGCCTTGATATAAAAGACCGTTTTGAGTATAATAGACAGGTAGCTTTTGAGGAAGCTTGAAAAGTTAATATTTGATCGTGCTAGACGGGGAGGTAGCGGTGCCCTATTCCTGCAATCCGCTATAGCAGGGTTGAATTCCAGCCCCAGGCTTATTCTTGTAGAGCCTGCCCTTCGCAAGTGGCAATGAAAATTGGGTCTTACGCAACGGAAATCTGTGAACCCCGTCAGGTTCGGAAGGAAGCAGCGGTAAGCAGTAGCTTCCGTGTGCCGTAGGGTTGCCTGATTAGAGTTAACTACGAGGGTTACGTCTGTAATCGTAAGTCAAAGGCTGGTGCACGGTCAATTAAATTTATATAGTTATAATGAATAAAAAAGATCTCTGAAAAGAGATCTTTTTTGATGCAAAGCTTTGTTTACTAGTCCATTCAAGAATCCGATATTATCTTTTTGATGCATCTGTTTGTAAAATATGTATAATCCTGTTATCGCAAATTAATGCAGAATGCCGTTTCTATTATTTGGGGGCTATGGTATTATTAATATCGTGTAGGATTTTGTAGAAAAAGGAAAGTTGAGTGGTAGCTATTGAGGAAGTTTGGGATTAAAGCAATATTCCTAGTACTTTTTGTTCTAGTAATTGCTATAACTGCACTGCTTATTGGCTATGACATTTACCACATATCCAGCATTGACAGCAGTGCCGCCCAGGGTAGCACGGAGGCTTTAAAACACATTTCTTCTATAAAAGTAGAGATCGCCATACTACTTTTATTTATGCTTTCCCTTTTAGGACTTTACTACTATATGAACAAATTCATACTCAAGCCTCTTTTGCTTGTAAAAGAAGGGGTCTTTGCCATCAAGAGCGGCAATGCCGGACAGAAGCTTGATATTGCTTACAGGAACGAAATTGCCGACATTGCAGATGCTATCAATGAGATGGCCGTGAGCCTGGAACAAAGCAATGTTAAGCTGGAACGGCAAACGGCAGAGCTGTATGACAGGAACTGGGAGCTGGAAGAAGCAAATTCCGAACTGGAGGCGTCCTACGGGCAGCTGCAGGCGACCATCGAGCAGTTGAACGACGCGGAACAGAAGTACCATGCCCTTGTAAAGAATATACCGGAGATTGTATGCGTCATTGAAGAAACCGGACTCATCTCTTTTGTGAACCATGTCTGCACCGACATTCTAGGCTATGAAAAATCCGAACTTATTGGAAAAAACATATTCCACATCATCAATATGCCCAAAGCCAGAAGGCTGACAATAAAGACGATCATCGAAAGGCTGAAAGATAAAAATTCCATCATGGTGGAGCTCCCCTTTGTAAAAAAAGACGGCAGCACCATAATTACCGAAGCGAACCTCACAAACTATGTTGTAAACGGATATAGCATGGGAATCCAGGCCATCGTCAGGGATGTTACGGAGAAAAGGAAAATGGAAGAAGAGATTGTTGAAACCAACAGGGAACTGGCAATTCTCAACGCAGTGAGCAAATCCCTCACTTCCATCCTCGACCTGGAGGAACTTTGCAGCATGATGGTCAACCAGGTGACGGAAGCCCTCAAATTTCCCGCCGGTGTACTAAGGCTGGTTGACAAGTCGGGAGGCTACCTGGAACCAAAAGCCTTTTCCGGCTCCTATTTCAAGGGTGTCAAAAATGCTTGTGAGCTGGGAAATATTGATATAAAAGACTGTTTTATAAGCAAGGCCATTGAAAACAATGAGGTGTTCAGGATAACGGAGTCGCCGGAAAGGTGGCTCTGGAATGAAGTTAACAAAGACAAACCGGAAAAAAGCAGGATCAAGGATGTACTGGTAGTCCCCATCACCGTGAAGAACAAGAAATTCGGTGCACTGTCTGTGGGGGCCGTGAGGACCATAAAGCCCAGCGAGGTCAACCTGATATCTTCCATTGCCAACAATGCGGCCATTGCCATGGATAATGCCCTGATGTATGAGACCTCCAAGAAATATTTTATAAGGACGATTGATGCGCTCATTGCCACGGTGGAGGCAAAGGACAGCTATACCGAAGGCCACTCCCAGCGGGTTTCCAAGTATGCGGTAATGATTGCCGGCAAACTGGGACTGTCCAGGGAGCAGATTGAGGATATAAAAGTTGCGGGGATACTGCATGACATTGGGAAAATAGGCATTAGCGACAATATCCTTTTAAAGAGCAGCAAGCTTACGGAGGAAGAATACAGGGAAGTCAAGCAGCATCCGGCAATCAGCAACAAAATACTCTATCCCGTAGGATTTTCGGAAAGAACACTGAAAGCCATTGCATTTCACCATGAGCGGGTTGACGGGAAGGGCTATCCTTTCGGCTTAAGCGGGGAGGACATAACAATTGAGGCCCAGATCATTGCCGTTGCGGATGCTTTTGATGCCATGACCTCCAACCGGTCATACAGGATGGCAATGAGCAGGGAAGAGGCCATCGAAGAGCTGCAGGCCAACAAAGCCACCCAATTCAATCCGGAGGTGGTAGATGCATTTATTGAAATGAACTGTTCATTGTCCGACGTATAATTAAATTTATAAGATTGACGTTTGAGGAAAAGGGGGCAAAGGCGGTACGACGGTCCATCTGCGGTGTATAAATGGAATGTTGTACCGGTGGTTACTCGCTTTTATTTTTGTGTTTTGATATAATGAATAGATACAAAGACAAGCAGGAGGAATTATGTCATATATAGCTCTTTACAGGAAGTGGAGGCCTCTTGTATTCGAAGATGTGGTTGAACAGGAGCATGTGGTAAAGACCCTTAAAAATAGTGTTGTTGCAGAAAGGGTCGCGCATGCCTATTTGTTTTGCGGAACCAGGGGTACGGGCAAAACCACCATGGCCAAGATTTTTTCCAGGGCTATAAACTGCCTGCAGCCAAAGAATGGAGACCCCTGCAATGAATGTGACATATGCAAGGGGATATTGTCCCAGAATATTCTGGACGTTGTTGAGATCGATGCCGCTTCCAACAACAGCGTGGACAATATAAGAGAGATCCGGGATGAAGTGATTTATGCGCCTTCACAGGCAAAATATAAAGTTTACATCATCGATGAAGTACACATGCTGTCGACCGGGGCCTTCAACGCCCTGCTGAAGACATTGGAGGAGCCGCCGTCCCACGTGGTATTTATCCTTGCCACTACGGAGCCCCACAAGCTGCCTGCCACCATTCTCTCCAGGTGCCAGAGGTTTGATTTCAGGAGAATATCGGCAGACAGCATCGCCGCCAGGCTTGAGGAGATTTCCCGGGCGGGAGGCGTGCATATACAGCCGGATGCGCTGCGGCTCATCGCCAAGCTGTCCGACGGAGCTTTGAGGGATGCCATCAGCATATTGGACCAGTGTATGGCTTTTGGCAGCAAGGAATTGGACTACAATGACGTACTGGCGGTTGTGGGCATTGTAAACGACATTTTCATCCGTGGTGTTGTAGAAGCTCTGAAGGCCAAAGACGCAGGCAAAATTATCAGCCTGGTGGAACAGCTTGTTATGGATGGTAAGGATATCGGGCAGTTTGTGGCGGACCTTATATATTTTTACAGGAATCTGCTCATTTGCAGGGTTACACAAAATCCCCGGGAGATCATAGAGGCCTCGGAAGAGTCGATGAACTCAATGAAGCAGCTGGCTTCCGACCTGGCGGAGGAGGAAATCGTCCTGATTTTGAAGGAACTCTCACAGCTTGAAGCAACCTTGAAATGGGCCACACATCCCAGGATAATGCTTGAAGTGGCCCTGATAAAGATCTGCAACAGCAATTTCAAAGCAGGTCAGGAAAGCTTGCATGAAAGGCTGGCAATGCTTGAAAAGAGACTTGAAAACGCCGCTGTTGTGCCTCAAAGCAGTTTTGCCGGAAGAGCGGCCCCCGCAGAAGCTGTTTCTTCTGTCCGGCCTGCAGAAAAGAAGCCGGAAAAAAAGGCTGATGCGCCGGCCCAGGCTGGAACTGCAGTTAAAGCCGCCGGAGAGGCACTGGGCATATGGGACAACGTGCTTGGAGAACTGAGGAAGAGCGGCAGAATGGCGCTGTTTACCAGCTTGATGGGTGCAAAAGCCGTCCGGCTTGATGAGAAGCAGGTTGGTATCGTATTTGGCCCCGGCAGCAGCTTTAACAAGATGATGGTGTCCAAAGCCGAGAATACGGAAGTGGTGGAGACTTTAATCAGTAAGCTTCTGGGAGCGCAGGTCAAGATCAAGTGTGTGGACGAGGAAGACTTGCAAATCCAGCAGAAAGCACCGGAAAAGGAACAGAAGGATGAGTTCATGGAAAAGGCCCAGGAAATAGCAAAAAAGCTGAATGTGCCTTTTGAGGTGATTGACGAGTAGGGAAATTTATATGATCAATCCCAGTTCTGGTATTGA
>JAFADI010000111.1 GCA_023424965.1 Bacillota bacterium | reverse complement strand
TACATACTATATATTTCAAGAAAGGAATGAACAGTTATGTTAAAAGGTATTCCTTCCATACTGACGCCCGAGCTTCTGAAAATTTTGATGGAGATGGGGCACGGAGACGAAATCGTCATCGGCGACGGGAATTTCCCGGCCGCAAGCAACGCCCAGAGGCTGGTCAGATGTGACGGGCACGGTGTCCCTGCGATTCTGGAGGCTATTTTGAAGCTGTTTCCCCTCGATACCTTTGTGGAAAAGCCCGTTTCCCTGATGGGAATTGTTCCGGGTGACCCTTTGAAGCCTACCATATGGCAGGACTACAAGGAGATTATCGGGAAGTACGACGAAAGGGACCTGGAGTTTGAATTCATCGAAAGGTACCAGTTCTACGAAAGGACGAAGAAGGCGTATGCGGTGGTGGCTACCGGCGAAGTGGCCCGCTATGCCAACATCATCCTCAAAAAGGGCATCATCGGGGATTGACCTGCGGTGGGATATGGCACAATGTGTTGATCTGGCAAAAGTAAAAAGAGAATGTTGCAAAGGGAGGAACCCGGCTGCAACATTCTTTTGCTATATGCCAATGTGGTATAGTTTGGTCTTTATTGAGTTTAGCGGCAAAGTAGCCTATAATATATTTATTATGTAAAGCAGCCTGCAACATAATATAGATAACGAATGATAAAATTAAAAATAAATCAAGGTAGGTATCTATGAAATTCGCACAGTTTGCTTTATGGAAATTTTGAATGATAAACTGTGCTCATTATAATTATCGAAGCGGTGGTTATATATGTTTAAATCGGGGCTTATCAAGAATATTTCGGGACGGATGGGGAAATTCCGCCTGTTTAAATTCAACAGCATCAGCATTCAATATAAACTGCTGTACACCTATATCTCCGTAATCATCATACCGCTGCTGATTGTCGGAACCATTTCCTATTCCGTATCCTCCAGTGCGATATCCGGCGAAGTGGAGAAGAACAACATCCAGCTTGTGGACGAAATAAGCAAGAATATCGACATATATATCCAGGACATCAGCAGGATTTCCAATACGTATGTTTCAAAAGTGCTGTATAAAAGCATAAATTCCATGGAATCCCTGAACCGGAAGCTTGACCTCAATGATACCGAAGTACTGGAAAATCTCATGCAGATGAACGAGTACCTCAACACCACCTTCAGTTCCAGCGACGATTTCATGAGCATCCGCCTGTTTTCCGACAAAGGGGAGTTTTTGAGCTGCGCTTATGACATGAAAACCTACAAGCTCTATGGATACAATTCTCCCCAGGAAATGGAGTGGAGAAAGCGGATGGTTGAAAACAAAACCGACGCCCTGACCTTCGACGTGCATCCGCTGGATGTGGACGGGGAGTATAGCTTTGTGGCCTCCATGGCCGCGGTGAATCCCAGCACCAAAAAAAGATACGGCTATATCTGCTATGACAAGGAGTTTTCCTCCTTCACAAACATATTCAAGCAGTTTGAAAGCAGGGAGGGCAGCCTTGTGCAGGTCATAAGGTCCGACGGAACCCTGCTTTACCATCAGGACCGGACGAAAATAGGCAAAAAAGCGGAATCCGAGATTGAAGAATTTTTGAAAGGGCCTGAAAAAGGCAATCTGGTGGAAACCATCGGGGATAAAAAGATGATCGTCACCTATAACCGGCTTCCCGGGTACAATCTTACCGTTGTGGGATATGTCCCGGTGGATGTGCTGATGAGATACGTCCAGCCCTTGAGGAATATCACCCTGATTGTCAGCCTCATATCCCTGCTCATGGTTGCGGCGCTGTCCATCATCCTTTCCTTCAACATCGCAAAGCCCATAAAGAAGCTGAGCAGCCTGATGGTGCAGGTAGAAAAGGGAGACTTCAACGTAACGGTAAAGGATATCAGCGGCAGTGACGAAATCGGGCATCTGAGCCGGAGCTTCAATTCCATGATCGACACCATAAAGCAACTGGTAAAAAGCCGCTATGAGGCCGAGCTTCACAAAAAGGATGCGGAGCTGAAGGCGCTGCTGATGCAGATCAATCCCCATTTTTTATACAATACCCTGGAAGTGATCAGCGGCATTGCCGACTGTGAAGGGGTGGAAAAGATCTCGGACATTACCCAGTCGCTGAGTAAAATGCTGCGCTACAACATCGACCTGAAAAATGAAAAGGTAAGGCTCAAGGATGAGATTGAAAACTGCAGCAACTTCTTCCTGATATTGAAAAGCCGGTTTGAGGATATTCTAACCCTTGAGAAGGAAGTGGACCCCCAGGCGGAAAAATTCATCATCGTAAAACAGGTTTTGCAGCCTCTGGTGGAAAATTCCATAAAGCACGGCATTGAGAAAAAAATCGGCAAAGGCTGGATAAAGCTCACTGTCAGGAAAGTAGGCGATTTCATTCACATCATCCTGCAGGACAACGGCGTGGGTTTCACTCCCGGGAAGCTGAAAGAATTTGAGGAGTTCAGGAAAAGGGTGTCGGTGTCCTTTTATGATTCCTCCACCACAAAAAGCCTGGGACTGAAAAATGTATATGCCAGGTTGATGATATTCTTCGGAGACAAGCTGACATTTACCATTGACAGCATCCCGGAGGAAGGCACCACCATTTCAATTATCATACCCGCCATTGAGTAGCATGGAACCTGGGGGAATGGAGACAGCTTGGAAGACGTAAGTCTGTAAAGCATGCACCGGGAGGATGGAGGTTAATTATGGATGAAGGCAAGATGAAGGTGTTGATTGTTGAAGATGAGGCTGCCGTAAGGCGTGGCCTGACCAAAAAGCTGAACTGGGAAGACCTTAACATAAATATCATGGGAGAGGCCCAGAACGCTGAAGAGGCCTACGAGGTTCTGAAGGTTTCCCCTCCCGACATCATCCTTCTGGACATGCGGATGCCCGGCATGGGGGGGATGAAATTCCTGGAGATATTGCGGGGGCAGTTCCCCCAAATAAAGGTCATCATCATTAGCGGGCACTCGGATTTTGAATACATGCGGCAGGCGCTCCAGTGCGGAGCCAGTGATTACCTTTTGAAGCCCATCATCAAGGAAGACCTGAAGGCTGCGGTTTTGAAGGTGACCAAAAGCATTGAAGAAGAAAAGCAGATGCGCAACGGCAGGCTTTACCAGAACATCTTCCTCAATGAGAGCAAATATCTCCTAAAAGACAGCCTGCTCAACAAGCTCCTCCAGGGCATCAACCTCAATGCCTCCGACGTGAAGAAAAGGCTTTCCTATCTGAGCATCAACATTGACTACAACTTTTATGTGCTTGCTTTGATAAGGATATTGAATTTTGAGGAAGTGAAGCAGACTTACATGAATGACACCTCTCTTGTGTTCTTTGCGCTGGAGAATGTGATGAATGAAAGCATGAAGGGGGTCAGGAATGCCTTCGGGTTCAAAAGCTCCCTCAATGAAAACGAGTTCATCTACATCTTCGGCTTTGACAGGAAGGAAGAGGTGAAGGAAAAGCTTCAGAAGCTTTTCAAAGGGGTTGTAAACAATGTGGAAGACTACAACAAGCTCAGCATAAGCGTCTCCATCAGCGATGTCTGCGACAGCATTCCCGGCATTGCCAGGCTGTACAAGAACACCTGCCATGTTCTGGGCAAGAGGAAGGAGCAGGGAGGTTCCAACATCCTCTTTTCGGAGAGCTTTTTTGAAGAGGAGCATTTGAACAACCTGATTACCGAGGAGCAAATACAGAACATCACACAGCTGATCGAAAAGAATGAAAAGCAGAAGCTGATCCAGGCCGTCAACGGAATATTCGAATATATGGACGGCATGAGCCTGGTGAGCACCTATATGATACGGGCCCTGGCGGCAAAAATGTACTTTTGCCTGGAAAAGATCATGGAGAGCTCTTCCATTCATGTGAACGCCATCTTCGGTAAAATCATGACCTACAATGACCTTATCTCAAAATACAACGAAGCGGAGGACATTAAAAATGCAGTCATAAAGGTGGTGCTGGACTTTACCGACCTGTACCACAAGAGAAACAAATCCGAGTCTGCCGGAGCGATCATGAAAGCCAGGGAATACGTGGACAACTACTATTATGAGGATATATCCCTGGACTTTATTTCCAAAAAGTTCTTCTTGAATTCAGCCTATTTCAGTGAGCTCTTCAAAAAGGAAACCGGCTGCAGCTTCAACAAATATGTGACGGGCTTCAGGATCGACAAGGCCAAGGAGCTGCTGCGGGATCTGGACATGAAGCCTACGGACGTGGCTGAGCTGGTGGGCTTCAAGGAACTGGGCTACTTCTGCCTGGTGTTTAAAAAGGCCACGGGAATGACACCCACAGAGTTCAAGCAAAAAAGCGGATAGTTCACTTTGGGACATATTCCGATGCATTTTCCTTCGTTACAAGCCGGAAAGGGATATAGTAGGTCCTGGCCACGCTTTCCTTCTTGATTATCTTTATTGCCAGGTCCACGGCCAGCTTGCCCTGCCCTTCGGCGTCCTGGAAAACCGTAGCATCCAGCTTTCCTGCCTGGACCGCCTGGACCGCGTCGGGGATGGCGTCAATGCCTATGATGGGAATGGAGCCCAAGAGGCCCATTTCCTCAAAATACCGGATGGCGCCCAGGGCCATTTCGTCATTCTGAGACACCACCGCATGGATTTTATTGCCGTACTTTTCATACCACTTTTTCATCAGCTTGTAGCCTTCATCCCTGAACCAGTTCCCCGATTCTTCTTCAAGAATATTGATATGGGGATAACCCCTCAGGATGTTGAGGATCCCCTGGCTCCGCTGTATCTGGGTGGACTGTCCCGTCACCCCGTCCATGACCACAATGTTGCCTTCGCCCTTGAGTTTTTCCGCGATGAACTTCATTTCGATTTCTCCCGCTTCCAGGTCATTGGAGCCTACGTAAGTCAGCAATTTGTCGCTGGAGACCACCGCATTTACGCCAAGGATGGGAATACCGGCTTTTTCCGCCAGGTCGACGCATATGATGCTCTTATCGGCATCTACCGGATTCAGGATGATGGCATCCACATTCTTTGCAATCAGGGCTTCAACATCCGATATCTGTTTTTCGACGCTGTCCTTTCCGTCATGGATGATAATATTTGCACCCTTTTCAACGGCCTCCTGCTCCATTTTTTTTGCGATGGTGGAAGGAAATTCGTTCAGGCCCAGCATGGAGACCCCGATGGTAATTTTACGGCCCCCTTCCCGGACATTTCCGGTGCCGGGCGTGGGTGCGGGCTCTTCTTTCGTCGGAGTCTCCGGAGAAAGAGGGGCGTTCTTCCCGGGGTACCAGAGAGGACTTGAAAACACTGCTGCGATGATTGCTATGGCCAATAGGGCGGTCCCAACCGCCAGTTTGAATTTCTTGTTCATTTGCCGAACTCCTCCGGATATTCCCATTTATTTGATCATTTCTCAAAGCCGTTCCAAAAAAATTATAACACAAAAACCGAATTTATTTAATTTACCGGTACAGTTATTTGAGTATAATTAAAAATACAGGTATTCAATCTTTGCATCCAAGCATCATCGTATCGCATGGGAGGCCGCTTTTGCACCCCAACGGTATGGTTTGAACGCGGGACAATTGTTTCATACTGGAAAAACGTTTCTTTAAAATGGATTGCCATTAATATAACTAGAAATGCCTGGTTTTGCTGTCAATATTATGGAAGGGGTTGGTCTGAGTGGAAAATCAGTACATATTGGAAATGAAAGGTATAAGCAAGTCATTTCCAGGTGTGCAGGCTTTACAAAACGTTTCTCTCACCGTTAGGCCTGGGGAAGTGCATGCCTTAATGGGTGAGAATGGTGCAGGCAAGTCGACGCTCATGAAAATCCTGATGGGCATCTACAGTGCGGATACAGGCGAAGTGCTTATCGGGGGGCAGAAGGTGAATATCACAAGTCCCGGGGAGGCTTTGAATGCCGGGATATCCATGATTCACCAGGAACTGAGTCCCGTACCCTATCTGACCATCGCTGAAAACATATTTCTGGGAAGGGAGGACACCTATAAAAATTCTCCCTTTGTAAAAAAGAAATCCGTTAACGAAAAGACGGATAGACTCCTCAAGGAATTTAACATGGGCTTTTTGAAGGCCACAATGAAAATGCACCAGCTGAGCGTGGCCAACATGCAGATGATTGAAATCATCAAGGCCGTTTCCTATAATTCCCGGGTCATTGTCATGGATGAGCCCACTTCGGCGCTGTCGGAGGAGGAGGTAAAAGAGCTCTTTAAGACCATCCGGAGCCTGAAAGAGCGCAATGTAGGTATTATCTACATCTCCCACAGGATGGAGGAAATCTTCGAACTCTCCGACCGGGTGACGGTATTCCGTGACGGCCAGTATATAGGCACGGAAGACATCGCCGCCATCAATAAGGATAAGCTCATCAAGATGATGGTGGGCCGGGAGCTTACCAGCGTTTTCCCCAAAACCGAGGTGGAAATAAAGGAAGAGGTCCTTGCCGTTAAAGGCCTTACACGGGAAGGCGTCTTCAACAACATAAGCTTTCGTGTAAAAAAAGGTGAAATATTAGGCATCGCAGGACTTGTAGGAGCAGGCCGGTCCGAGATCGTGCGGGCCATTTTCGGAGTTGACAGGCTGGACGCCGGTGAGATTTACATGGAGGGCAAAAAGCTCTCCATAAAGAAACCTGCCGATGCAAAAGCCGCCGGAATCGCCCTGGTCACCGAGGACCGCAAGGAACTGGGCCTGGTGCTGTGCCGGTCCATCAGGGAGAACATCATACTGCCCGAGCTCAATAAATACTGCAGCGGTCCTTTTATTAAAAAAGCGGAGGAAAAAAAGTCCGTGGAGGACATGGCAAAGCTGCTGGGAGTAAAAATGAGCAGTATCCAGCAAACCGTGGGGAATCTTTCGGGAGGCAACCAGCAGAAGGTGGTCCTTGCCAAATGGCTCATGGGCAACCTGAAGGTTTTGATCCTGGATGAACCCACCCGTGGAATCGATGTGGGGGCCAAAAGTGAAATTTACAAGCTGATGGGTGAGCTGGCCGGTGAAGGCCTGGCAATCATCATGATCTCCTCGGAGATGCCTGAAGTAATGGGTATGAGCGACAGGATCATCGTTATCGGAGAAGGGAAGATCAAAGGGGAGTTCACCAGGAACGAGGTCACCCAGGAAGATATCCTGAATTGCGCTTTGCACAGGGAATAAACCGTAACGGACTTCAGGGACTTAAAATGAAAAATTGAGTAAGGCAGGAAAGGGGAATGCTCCATGAATATGCGTAAATATAAAATAGGAATTGCCATCTTGTTTGTACTGATTTTATTATCCACTCTTCTACCCTTTGTAACCGTAACCCAATACAACGGGAAAGCCATTTCCAGGTCCTTGTCGCTGTATGAATGCGGCACCGTGGTACAGTCCATGGACAACGTTACAAAGGAGGTTGTACTCCGGGTTCCGGAAATGGGTGAGGCAGCCACTTCACTGGCCGGATTCACCTACTTCTATCTTCCGTTCATTGCAATTATCGGACTCATCATCACCTTCGCCCTGAAAAGATTTACCCTGGGGACGGCAATTGCAGGCTTTGTGGGACTAGGCCTTACGGCCAGCGAAATCATCAACCTCAAGCTGCTGGAGGGAGGAGAAAACCTTTCCGTAGGTGCCGCGCCCATGGCCATGATGGTGCTCTTCGCCGCGGTGGGGTGTATCAGCACCGTTGTTCACAAACAGCAGCCCAAGCTAAGTGCAGCTTCCAATATGAACCTGTCGGATATGCTGAGGAAGTACGGCCTGCTGATGGCCATCGTCATCATGATGGTGGAATTGTCGGTGCTGAGCAATGTATTCCTGACGGGTGAGAACCTCATCAACGTATTGAGGCAGGTTTCCATCAACGGAATCATGGCCCTGGGTGTGACCCTGGTCATTCTTACAGGCGGTATCGACCTTTCGGTAGGCTCGCTGCTGGCGGTGTCCGGCGTAATCATCGGCTCCATCATCACCAAGAACCCCGGCGCAGCCATCCCGGCAATATTTGCAGGAATCGCGGTATGCGCACTCTTCGGCATGGTAAGCGGGCTTTTCATCGCCAAGCTGCGGGTGCCCCCTTTTGTGGCAACCCTGGCCATGATGACGGTAGCCCGAGGATTTGCCCTGGTGTATGCCAACGGGCGGCCCTACATCATCACCACAAAAAGCTATGAGTTCCTTGGCAAGGGAAGTTTCCTGGGAATTCCCGTCCCCGTAATCATCCTGATTCTGATGATCCTGCTGACGGTGGTCATCCTCAACACCACACGGTGGGGGCGTTATATCTACGCCATCGGGGGGAATGAAGCCGCCGCAAAAATGTCGGGCGTGGCCATCGACCGCATCAAAATATTCGTTTACACCTTCAGCGGCGCCCTCACGGGACTGGCGGGAGCAGTACTTGCCTCGCGTATTGCGTCGGGACAGCCGGCAGTGGGTGAGGGCTATGAACTGGATGCCATTGCCGCCGTGGTTATCGGAGGCACCAGCTTAAATGGCGGTGTGGGCTCGGTATTCGGGACCATTCTGGGCTTCCTGATCATCGGCATCATTTCCAACGGCCTTACGCTGCTGGGAGTGAGCTCCTATTACCAGCAAATCGTAAAGGGCATCATCATTTTGGCCGCAGTTCTCCTAGATATAAGCTCAAAGGGAAAAGGAAAGTAAATTTTTGCATCAGGTCACTGGTGCAGAATTAAAAAAATAAAAACATAAGGAGAGGAAAACCATGAAAAGAATTTTAGCCGTTCTACTTAGCGCAATGCTCCTCCTTGGAGTACTTGCAGGCTGTGGATCCCAAAACGCCCCCGCCGAACCTGCTGCAAAGCCGGCAGAACAGCCGGCGGAAAAACCGGCCGAGCCCGCTGCAAAGAAAGTAAAAGTAGGTGCTACGCTCAAGGATCTGTCCGACCAGTTCGTTAAGAACATCGGCGATGCAATGCTGGAGCATGCAAAAGGTCTTAAAGACCAGATGGATTTTGACCTTCAGGATGCACAGGGAGACGTAAACAAGCAGATCGAGCAGGTTGAAGCTTTCATTTCCAAGAAGTACGATGCAATCATCATGGTGGCACAGGATGCGGAAGGCAGCGGAGCTGCCGTTGATAAGGCGGTTGCTGCAGGCGTGCCCATCATCGAATGCAACACCCTGACCAAGAATGACAAGTTCACTTCTTATGTGGGTTCCGACGACGTAAATGCAGGCAAGATGCAGGCTGAATTCCTCAAGGACCTCCTTCCCGAGAATGCACAGGTAGTTTACCTGATGGGGCCTATCGGACAGTCACCCCAGATCTACAGGAAAGAAGGTATCCAGAAGAACCTGTTTGACCTCCGCAAGGATATCAAGGTGCTGGATGAGCAGACCGCCGAATGGAAACGTGACAAAGCCATGGCTCTGACAGAAAACTGGCTTACCAAGTACGGTACCAAGATCAGTGCCGTCATTTGCCAGAACGATGATATGGCAATGGGTGCACTGGCAGCCGTCCAGGCCAAGGGACTTCTGGACAAAATCACCGTCGTGGGTGTGGATGCTATCCCCGATGCCCTCCAGGCCGTAAAAGACGGTACTTTGAAGTGCACCGTATTCCAGAACTCCGTGGCCCAGGCCACAGGCTCGGTGGATGCAGCTCTCAAAGCCGCCAAAAAAGAGCAGGTTGAAAAGATTATCGACATCCCCTTTGAGCTTGTCACAAAGGACAATGTCGACAAGTACATGGGTAAGAATGCCAACTAAGATAACGTAAACACAGCAAAAGATAAGCTAATCCGCAAGGGCAGCCACTGCCCGGATTAGCTTATCTTTGAATTGCAGAAAGGAAGATGACAATGAGTAAAAATATGCTCGCGGAAAAAGCGCTGGAAATGGGAAAAGGTATCTTCCGGCTGGCTCCCGCCTGGGTGCCCAGGTCTTTTTGCAGGCCGGGAAGAAGGATCAAGCTCCATCCGGAGGATTATTACATCCTGGGCCTGGAGCGGGGAGGCATCGATGAGCGGTGGTTTGCGTCCACCACTCACGCCGAAAACGGACCCGGTACCCCCGAAGATGAAGGCCTCAGTTATATCGTTGTGGATGAGGAAGGCAGGGAAAAGGTTCTGCTGAGAGATGCCGTCGACCACTTGAAGGGTGAGATTATCGGCCACGACCTCTGGGACAAATATAAAAGATGGCCCATGTATTCCAAATTCTTTGATAACCTGGGACCGCTGCCCCACCACGTACACCACGGGAAATTGCACGCTGCCAGGGTGGGACAGGAAGGAAAGCCCGAGATGTATTTCTTCCCCTCCCAGTTGAACAACCATCCGGGAGAATTTGCATACACCTTCTTCGGCTTCAATCCCGAAATCACCAAAGAAGAGGTGAAGGAAAGCCTACGGAACTTTACGAAAGGGGACAACAAGCTGCTGGAGCTGTCCCGCTGCTACAAGCTGGGCCTGGATACGGGCTGGGATGTACCTCCCGGTGTGCTTCATGCTCCGGGCAGCCTCTGCACCTATGAACCCCAGTTCGCTTCGGATGTATATGCCATGTACCAGTCGGTGTTATACGGCGGGCACTGCGTGCCGGGAGAACTCCTGTGGAAGGATACGCCCACGGAAGAATTGAACAATTTCGACTACCTTATCGAGGTCATGGACTGGGAGCTGAACGTGGACCCTGATTTCCACAAAAACCGTTTCATGGCGCCAAAGCCGGTATCCGACATGGAAAACATGCTGGCGGAAGGCTATATCGAGGAATGGATCTGCTACAAATGTAAGGAAGCGGGAGCCAAGAGGCTGACGGTATTACCCGGGAAAACCGTAACCATAAAAGACAGTGCGGCTTACGGCTTCATCCTGCTTCAGGGACATGGAAAATTCGGAGGATGGGACATTGAAACCCCGGCTCTGATCAGATACGGACAGCTTACAAACGACGAATTTTTTGTAACGGAGCAGGCCGCCAGGGACGGCGTGGTCATCCACAATCCGTCCAAAACGGACCCCATCGTCATGCTGAAGCACTTTGCCGAAAATCCGGACCTCGTGGTGAGTGGAGTATAAATCAACTAGCACAATGCATTAAATCAAGTGTTGTGAATATATGGGAGGCTAAGGGTGGCCTTTGTTCCTACCTCAGGGGTGCTTTCGTAAGTCAATCCGTACTTTTCCCCGAAATAGGCCCTTATCCTCTCCTGTATATTTTTTACACCGATTCCGCTGAACTTGCTCCTGGAAACATCCCCTTTGATAATGCTCTGAAGTACGGAATGCTCTATACCCACGCCGTTGTCGATAAGCTCAATGACCAGCCGGTCTTCTTCAATTCTCGAGTTCAGGTACAGCATGCCCTTGCTTTCCACATTCTCAAAGCCGTGTATGATGGCATTTTCGACGATGGGCTGGAGGACAAACCGCAAGATGGAGCAGTCTTTCGTTTTCTCGTCAATACTGTACTGGATATTGAAAATATCCCCATACCGGTATTTTTGTATTTTGATATAATTATTCACACTCTCCAGTTCCTCCGAGAGGGGTACCGTCACGGAGTTTTTGGAGATGTTGTATTTTAAAAGGTTTATCAACGCCGTGGTCATGTCGCTGATGGTGTTTACGTTGTGAATTACCGCCAGCCATTTGATGGAATCCAGGGTGTTATAGAGGAAATGGGGATTGATCTGGGCCTGGAGGATTTGAAACTCCATGTCGGATTTTTTCTTCTGTTCCACCAGGAGGGTGTCGATTGAAATTTTGAGCTTTTCCACCATCTTGTTGAAGGAATGGCTCAGCTCTCCCAACTCATCCTTGCTTTCGATGGAGGTCCTGGCGGACAGGTCGCCGTTTGCGACCAGCTTGAATTTTTTGTTCAGCTCCTTTATGGGCCTGGTAAAAGTGGTGGACAGGACCAGGGAGGCAGAAAAGCAAATGAACAGGAAGGCAAAGAACACATAAATCGCAATTTTCTCAAGGGTATGGGTCTCCCGGTGGATCTTCTGGGAGGAAATTACCCTTATTATTTTCCAGTCGGTATATTCCACGGTGTTGGAGATGATGATGCTGTCGTTTCCGAACACCTTTCCGCTTATTTCCATCTTTTTCTCATCCAGCAGCTCCGGATTGTCCTGCACGATATCGTCGAGGATTACGTTGTAGGGATAATTAAAAATACTCTCGCCCTTGGGGTTTATAACCAGTACTTTTTCATCGTTCTGAATGGAGGAGATGGTGAACATTTCCCGCAGCAGGTCATAATCGATGTCGATGATGAGGGCTCCCAGGATCTTGCCGTCTTCCACGTTGAAAATGGGACGGATATAGGAGATGACCTGGGACTCCATGGTGGGGTGGTAGGTGATGGTGTGAATGCCCGTAAAGTATTCTTTTGCGGTGTCGCCATTGGAGACATAGGTGGAATACAGCTTTTTCAATTCAAATTCCTTGACTCCCCAGTTGCTGGTATAAAAATTGCCCTGAGGCCCCAGGATGTAAATTCCTTTGATATAGCTCTGGACGCTGATGATGTTCTGGAGCATGGTGCTTATTTTGTTCTGGCCCGATATATAGGCGGGGTGGGTAGGGATATAGGGCTTGCTGAGCTCTTCCAGAAGCTCACTGTTGGCGCCCAGCAGGGTTCCCGTATTGGCAATGAGCTTCAGCACGAATTCGATGCTCTGCTTCGTCCTGTCGGAGGATTCCACGGCACTTCTGGTCTCGCTGTTCTTCAAGGTCTGGAACAGCATGAAATATACCGCCAGGCTGATGATGATCAGGGACAGCATGGTCAAGGAAAAGATTGATGCAAAGATTTTAAACCTTATGGTGGGTTTAAACATAATTATTCTCCAAACACAATTATTTTCCAAATATGAAAACTTTACAAAACGAATTGACAGATACTATATGATATAATATATACTTGATAAGTGAACAGCTTCATATATTTCAAAACCAATAATCAAACACAGGCTTCAAATCAATTTGTAAACGCGGTCCTGGTCGATATAAATCATTATAGCATTCAGACAAAGAAATAAAATAGAAAAAATTTTTACAATTTTTTATGGATGGGATAATTATGAAAAAAGTGTTAATAGCCGACGATGAGTTTCTTGTAAGACTGGGCCTCAAAACCACCATCAACTGGGAAGAGAACGGTTTCCTGATTGTGGGGGAGGCAAAAAACGGCAAGGAAGCCGTTGAATTATTTGAAAAATTTGATCCGGATATTTTGCTTACGGACATCCGGATGCCCATCATGGACGGACTGGAACTCATCCAGGAGCTCAGGAAGAGGAAAAAGACCTTAAGGGCCGTTATCTTAAGCCATTACGATGACTTTAACTATGCCCGGGAAGCTTTGAAAATCGGAGCTTCGGAGTATATTTTGAAGTCCGACCTGTCCAAGGAAAATCTTCTGGTGGCACTGAGAAAGCTGTCCGATGAAATCGATTCCCTGATGGAGGACCTGCGGCCCATTAAAGTGGAGGCCTCCGGCGGGCCGGGTGAAAATGGGCTTTTCCTGGAGGTCCTGCTGGAGAAAATAACGGAGGGAAGCATCAGTTCCGGGCAGGAGCTGGGAAATTGCATCGGGAAATACAAGCAGTTATTCAAATACAATTCCTTTGCCTTCCTCTATGGGATCGTTGAAGATGTCCAGAGTACTGGCCTTGACAAAGAAATGGAGCTGTTTGTGCGGAATATGGGCAATATTTCCAGACAGTTGTTTGAGGGAAAAGAGTTAATCTACAGCCTCAATTTCCATAAAAATTATTTTACCTGCCTGCTGAACCTCCATGAGGGGGAAAGCAGGGAGAAGACCTTTGAAAGCCTCTACGGCATATGCCTGATACTGAAAAAGAATATAAAGCAGTTCCTCGACATTGATATCAACATGGGAATCAGCAGCATAAGCACCGACAGCGACAGCCTGCTGGACCTTTTCGAACAGTCGAAAACCGCCCAGAAGTACTGCTTTTTTGAACCGGCGGGCATCGTCTTCTTTGAGGAGGAAATGCTTGCCAGGAAAGGGGTTTGTCCCAATATCAGCTTTGAGGCCCTCATGGGCTGTGTAAAAACCCTGGAGGCGGACAAAATCGCCCAGTACATCGACACGGTGTTTGATGAGCTTTTCAAATTGAAGCAGGTGGAGTATGTAAAGGATGTCTTTATCGATTTTCTGAGCTACGCAAAAATCATTTCCAAAGAGCTGAACCTGAAAAACGGACCCGCCCTCAGCGAAGCAAAATTCAGCTACAGCAATTTTGACAAGCTCTACAGCTTCCATGCCGTGAAGAAATACCTGGCGGACATCTACCAGGCCATGGTGGATTACATTGCCGACAACAAGACAAACAGCTATTCCTTTGTCATCAATAAAAGTGTGGAATTTGTGAAGCAGAACTACCAGAAAAATATCGCCCTTTCGGATGCGGCGGAGTATGTGGAGATCAGCAAGAGCTACCTGAGCCTTTTGTTCAAGCAGGAGACGGGCATCAATTTTACTGCGTTTCTGACCAACTACCGCATCGAAATGGCAAAGAAGCTCCTGGTTTCCTCCAACTATAAAATCTATGAAATCGCCGAAAAAGTGGGCTTTGAAAATCCCTACTATTTCAGCAAGGTCTTCAGGGATATCGCGGGAATGACCTGCAAGGACTACAAGAAACACTATTATCTCAAGGAGAGTTTTGATTCCAAGTTTTCATAAACCGGGTTCCCACCCAAATAATTTATAAAAATTCAAAACGGATTATAAAAAATGATAATAAATTTCTAAAAACAGTAATTTGTTTTCTATTGAACCAACAATTTCTTTTTAAAATTTAAGTCTTTTATTTGTTTCCATCTTTACAGATTTATAAAAATCAAAATTACCTTTATTTTTTGCGGCGCAGGTTTGGGTTAGAATTTAAAATGTGATTCAAACACCGACGCCGTTTTTCTTGGATGCATTGCCGGCAGCAATCATGAAAAAGGTGCAGGGCGTGAGATTTCAGGAGGCGTGTTTTTAATTATCTACTCTAAAATTTAATAGGAGGAGAAATTATGAAATTCAATCAGGGTCTTAAGAAGTTAATTGCTATCGTGGTTGCAATGATGCTCGTATTATCACTGGCCGCGTGTGGCGGTGCCAGTAAAGAGGCGCCTAAGGCTGCGGATAATACTCAACCTGATACGAAGGCAGCAGAACCGGAGAAGCAGGATGCCTCTTCCGGAAAAGCTTTCAGCTGGGACATTGAAAAAGGAAAGAAGATCAAAGTGCTTTTTAACCAGCATCCTTATGCAGAAGCCATCATCAAAAAACTTCCCGAGTTTGAAAGCAAGACAGGTATCAAAGTTGAATATTCAATCACACCTGAAGAAAATTATTTTGATAAGGTAACCACTTCATTGAATAGTAAATCCGGAGATCCGGACCTGTTTATGACCGGTGCCTATCAGATATGGGAATATGCTCCTCCCGGATACGTTCAGGACCTGAGCAAATTTATCGGCGATAAGAGCCTTACGGCTGCCGACTACAATGTAGAGGATTTCTATCCCGGTATCCTGGGCTCCCTGCGCTGGGACCTGGTAGCAGGACACAAGACCGGAACAGGCCCTCAGTGGGCGCTGCCTCTTGGTTTTGAAGGCTACAACCTGGCATACAACAAGAGAGTATTTGCCGAAAAAGGCTTAAAGCCTCCGACAACCACCGACGAACTTCTTGAAACAGCTGCAAAGCTTAAGGAATTCAACGGAAAAGGTACTTACGGCCTCGCAATCCGCGGTACAAGAAACTGGGCCACCATCCATCCCGGATACATGACTACTTTTGCAACCTGGGGTGCGAAGGACTTCGAGGTGGAAAACGGCAAGCTGGTATCCAAGGTCAATTCTCCTGAAGCTGTTGCAATGACCGACTACTGGCTGAAGCTCATCAAAGAAGGCGGCTCACCCACATGGTCCAGCTACACCTGGTATCAGGCAGGTGCCGACCTTGGAGCCGGAAAAGCGGCAATGCTCTTTGATGCAGACTGCAACGGCTACTTCCAGAATCCCGACGGAGCTTCCAAAGAAGCGGGCAACATCGCCTGGGTTCCCGCTCCGCTGCCTGCAGGAAAAGACAAGGTGCTTTCCAACATGTGGACATGGGCCATGGGTATGAATGCAGCTTCCAAGAACCAGACCGCCGCATGGCTGTTCCTCCAGTACTTCACTTCAAAGGATTACTCCCTGTGGGCGTCTGTCAATGCAAAGGTTGTTGACCCTGCACGTAAATCCGTTTTTGAAGATCCTTCCTTCCAGGAAGTATTGAAGAAGTCGGAAGGCTATGCAGATTCCTTCAAGGCGCAGATCGACGGAACCGCCATCCAGTTTACACCACAGCCCCACTTCTTTGAGACCACGACCGAATGGGCTGCAACCTTGCAGGACCTGGTGGGAGGAAAATACAAGTCCACACAGGAAGCGATGGATGCGCTAAAAGCAAAGACGGATAAAGCGGTAGAAGATGTGGAAGTAAAATAAACAGTCATGGATGCTTCAGGAGGGTTTCCTCCTGAAGCATCATTAAAATAGGGGGTTTGAAAGTGGGCACACTTGGTAAAGTCGAAACAAACAAAAGTGCTGCAAAACCTGGGGATAAATACACCAAGATTCCTTTTCTGGTCAAAGCAAGGCCATATCTCATCATGGCGCCCGCACTTTTAATTACAATCGGTATTCTGTACCCTTTCTTCACGGCAATATTCTATTCCTTTACAAATTATTCCTTCCGGTCGGCCACCTATAAATTTATAGGCCTGGGCAACTGGATCGATGCCGTAACAAGTTCCGAGTTCTGGCACGCGATTCTGGTAACTTTTGAATATGCCATTGCCACCACCGGCTCCGAAATGCTGCTGGGTCTTGGAATCGCCCTTCTCCTGAGCAAGGACAGCAGGTACACCAAGATACTCAGGGTGGTGCTGATATTCCCCCTCATGGTTGCTCCGGTCATCGCCACGTTGATATGGCAGTTGATGACCAACACCTCCGTCGGAATCATCGAAAAGTTCCTGAATCTATTCAATATCTATAATTTTCCCTGGGCTTCATCTCCCAAAACTGCCCTTTTCACGGCTACAGTCATAGACTTTTGGGTATATTGCCCCTTCGTTATTGTACTGATTCTGGCGGGAGTGCAGTCTCTGCCCAAGTCGCCCTTTGAAGCGTCGAAAATCGACGGAGGCTCCGCTTGGTTTACCTTTAAAACCTTGACGCTGCCCATGTTGAAGCCCTTCCTGTATATCGCCCTGATATTCCGTTTGATGGCTGCAATGCAGGAGTTCTCCATCATCTTTGCTTTGACCAAGGGAGGACCCGGCGACACCCTGATGAATTTATCGGTAACTGCATACAATACCGGCTTTGCGTTCCTCAAGTTCGGAAAATCACTGCCTTTCATCCTGGTCTTGTGGCTGCTTATCAACATCATCAGCTCCAGGCTTGTTAAAAACTGGCTGTCGGTACAGAAGACCGCCGCAGGCAATTAGGGGGGAGATCATTATGAATTCAAATACAAAAGGCTTGTTGGGAAGTATTTCACGCAACTTATTATTGACAATATACGCGGTGTTCGCCCTGTTTCCCCTTTTATGGATGGTCATCATCACCTTTAAGAGCGATGCTGAAATGTACACCACCACTTTTTTCTTCAATCCCACCCTGGAAAACTACACGGCGGTGCTCATGGGAACGGACTATTTCAAATCCTTCATGGACAATGTCATCGTCAGCAGCGGAGCGGTTCTGGTTTCGGTGCTGGTAGGAGTGCCGGCGGCCTATGCGCTGGCCAGGTTCAATTTTAGAAATAAGGAAGATCTGGCGTTTACCATCCTATCCTTCAAATTTGCACCGGAAATCCTGGTAATTCTTCCTTTATTCATGATTTATCAGAAAATTCACCTTTTTGACACCTATATCGGCCTTATCTGGGTCTATCAGCTGATTACCATGCCACTGCTCATCTGGGTGGTCAGGGGCTATTTCGAGGACATTTCGGTAGAAATCGAACAGGCTGCCCAGTTGGACGGATATCCGTGGTATCACGTTTTCCTGAAAATTCTGCTTCCTTTGATTAAACCCGGTCTTGTTGCAGCAGGTTTGCTTGCATTTATCTTTGCATGGAACAGCTTCACCTTCTCCTTGCTGCTCAGTGGTTTTAAGATTCAGACGGTAACCGTTGCATCCCTTAAGTATATCGCATCCGACACCGTGCATTACGGACAGATGGCTGTGGCGGCTACGGTTGCGGCATTGCCTGAGGTTATTTTGGCTCTGCTGATCCAGAAACATCTTGTTCGAGGATTAAGCTTCGGGGCTGTAAAAGGATAAGGAGAGAAAATATGGCACACATAGAGTTATGCGGTATAACGAAAAAGTTTAAGAAGACGACGGCGCTGGATGAAGTCAATCTGGATGTGAAGGACAAGGAATTCTTTGTACTGTTCGGTCCCGCCGGTGCAGGGAAGACCACCATTTTGAAAACCATTGCGGGAGTTGAATTCCCTGATGAGGGGCATGTGAAAATCGACGGGAACATCGTCAACCTGGTGGAACCAGCCAAAAGGAATGTCTCCATGGTATTTGAAAACTACGCCCTTTATCCCCATATTTCTGTTTTCGACAATATTGCTTCTCCCATGAGAAGCCCCCTATATAAAAAAGATGAGGACACCATCAAGCGTAAGGTTCACGCCGTGGCCTCCCTGATGAAAATCGACCAGCTGATGGAACGGCTTCCGAGCCAGCTGAGCAACGGGCAAAGACAGCGTGTGGCCCTGGGCAGGTGCCTTGTGAGGGAACCCAATGTCTTCCTCATGGATGAGCCCCTGGCCCACCTGGACGCAAAGCTCAGGCATTTCATGCGGGCGGAGCTGAAGGAAATGCAGACGGTGTTCAACACCACCACCATCTACGTCACCCATGACTACCTGGAGGCCCTCAGCCTGGGGGACAGAATCGCCATCATAAACCATGGGAAAATCGAGCAGATCGGTACGGGAGACCAGATCTATTATACGCCTGCCAACGAGTTTGTGGCCAAACTGGTGGGAGAGCCGGAAATCAACCTGCTGAATGTGAATATCGTCCACGAAGGCGGGGAATTGAAGGTCAGCATGTTCAAAAACGCCAATCCGGCAAGGATTCCGGCGGATGTATCAAAAATTCTTACTCAGGGCAAGTACCAGGGAGCGGATGTGGGCATCCGGGCCAACGACATCAAATTCTCCTTCGACAGCACCGGGGATGACGACATCCCGGGCACGGTGTACAGCCTTGAACCCATCGGCAATAAAGCGATTTTGATTGTCGATGTGGGAGGCCAGCTCATCCGGACCATCGCACCCAATGACCTGAAGGCGGAGATTGATTCCCGGATTTTCATAAGAGTCAACATGGACAATGTGATGTTCTTTGACAGCGGCAGCGGGCGGTTTATTGCAAGGCCCAACCAGAACGAACTTACGGGGGTGGTGAAATAATGGCAAAGCTGACTCTGAAAAGTGTTTACAAGCGTTATGACAATAAAAAGAAGAGCAAAGAGAAAAACGACTTTGCGGTTAACGACCTGTCCCTGGAGTGCGTGGACGGAGAATTTGTAGGGATTCTGGGCCCCTCGGGCTGCGGGAAAACCACCACGCTGCGTATGATCGCAGGACTTGAGGACATTACCGACGGGGAAATCTTTATCGGCGATACCAAGGTTAACGGCCTGCATCCCAAAGACAGGCACATCGGCCTTGCCTTTGAGGACTATGCCCTTTATCCTCCCCTGAGCGTATATGACAACATCGCCTTCAACATGAGGGCGAAAAAGGTCAGTGAAGCGGAGATTAAGGAACAGATCATGAAAATAGCCCCCCTGCTGAAGGTGGATGATCTGCTGGACAGCAAACCCGCCGGCCTGAGCGGGGGACAGAAGCAGCGCGTGAACATCGCCAGGGCCATCGTGAGAAAACCAAGGCTGCTGCTGCTGGACGAACCCCTGTCCCACCTTGACGGAAAGATGCGTCAGGTGCTGAGGACGGAGATAAAAAGGCTCCACAAGGAAATCAACTGTACCACCATCATTGTCACCCATGACCAGCTGGAGGCCATGTCCCTGGCCGACCGGATAGCCATCATGAAGGACGGCAAGCTCCAGCAGTTCGGCACTCCCCTGCAGATATACGACGACCCGGCCAATGAATTTGTTGCCGGCTTCATCGGGGAACCACCCATGAACCTGAACAAAGTGGTGATCGCAAAAGAAGAGGGTGACCTGTACTTCTCCTTCCCCAACAGCCCCGTCAGGATTGCGGTACCAAAAAAATATTACAGCGTATTGAAGGAAAGCATGCAGGTAAAGGTGGGCATAAGGCCTACGGACCTGCTGATCGGAGGGCCTGACAGCAAGGGCTCCGAAGTCAAGGTTGCCGTATTTGAGAACCTGGGGGAAGAAAGAAGAATCAGCGTAAGAATCGGTGAAGAATACCTCACCCTGATCACGACGGATGAAAGGCGGTACCGCCAGGGAGACGCCATCCGGCTTGAAGTGAAGGGAGAGAAGACCCACATCTTCGATATCGACACCGGTGACAAAATCCGAGCATTTTAGTACTACTTTGATAGGTAGGGAAAGGGCATTATTTATGGAGAAAAGAGGAGGGTGCTTTGAAGCCTTTTTGGAATAAACAATGCCCTTTTAATACAGTACAACTTAAGTAAAGTATTGAGTTTGTCAAATAGGAAATTAAAAATAACGATGAGGGGGATTCAACAATGTCAAATCTGCCAAAAACCATGAAAGCATTAGTATCCTACAGCAAGGAAGATTACCGTCTGGTGACGGATTTCCCCGTACCTGCGGCAGGAGAAGGAGAAATGATCATCAAAGTGGAGGCCTGCGGGATATGTGCCGGGGATGTGAAGGCACAGCACGGTGCCGCCATGTTCTGGGGGGATGATATCCAGCCTGCGTGGGTTAAAACGCCCTTTATCCCCGGACATGAATTTATAGGAAAAATCGTCGAACTGGGGCCCAGGGTAAGCGGAGATTTTAAAGTCGGCGACAGGGTGGCATCGGACCAGATCGTACCCTGCTGGGAATGTAAATTCTGTAAAACCGGAAGGTACTGGATGTGCCAGAAGCACGACATTTACGGCTTCCAGAGCAATGTGAACGGCGGTATGGCCGAGTACATGAAGTTCCCGAAGGGTGCCCTGGTATACAAGGTTCCGGAAGAACTGCCCATCGAAAAAGCCATTCTGGTTGAACCCTATGCCTGCTCCAAGCATGCCGTGGACAGGGGCAACATCTCCAATGAGGATGTGGTGGTTCTCTCGGGAGCGGGAACCCTCGGCCTGGGGATGGTGGGAGCCATCAAATTAAAGAATCCCAAGACTCTTGTGGTTCTCGACATGAAGGATGACCGGCTGGAAATCGCCAAAAAGTTCGGTGCCGATGTGGTCATCAATCCCGGCAAGGAGGATGCGGTCAAGAAGATCATGGACATGACCGAGGGCTACGGCTGCGACGTATACATTGAGGCTACCGGCCATCCCTCCAGCGTAACCCAGGGCCTCAGCATGATAAGGAAGCTGGGAACCTTTGTGGAATTCAGCGTGTTCAGCGGCCCAACCACAGTGGACTGGAGCATCATCGGAGACCGCAAGGAGCTTGACCTCATGGGTGCCCACCTGAGCCCCTATTGTTTCGAACCTGTCATCGAATGGATTGCAAACGGCAAGCTGCCGACGGAAGGCGTCGTCACGCACAAATTCCCCCTGGATAAATGGCAGGAAGCCTTTGAAATGGCGGGCAAGGGAGAGTGCTCATTGAAAGTGATCCTGGTGCCTTAATCTCTATCTATTAACATGGAGGGTCCTATGTCCATTGCGATCGGCTGTGATGAAGCAGCATTCAGTATGAAAGAAGTAATCAAGGATTTACTTATAAAAAAAGGCTATGAAGTGGAAGACTTCGGCGTCTATGACAAAACTCCCGTGCTCTATCCCGACATCGCCGTCAACGTGGCGAAAGCCATCATCGGGGGCAGACACGAAAGAGGCATATTGCTGTGCGGTACGGGAATCGGCATGGCCATTGCGGCAAACAAGGTTCCCGGTATCCGGGCGGCCGTTTGCCACGACCCTTTCTCCACGGAACGGTCGAGAAAAAGCAACAATGCCCAGATCATGACCATGGGGGCAAGGGTTATCGGCGAGGAGCTGGCCAAGAACCTGGTTTCCTTATGGCTGGACTGCGAATTTGAAGGCGGGGGCTCCACAGCCAAGGTGGAAAAGATTGCGGATTATGAAAAGGAATTTTCAAGGAAGCAGGAGGGCTGCTGAAACCTGGCCCCGGAGCTTTTAGTTTAGGAGGAGTGAATTTTATGCAGAGAATTATCAACGATCCCTTCAACTGTGTGGAAGATATGCTGGAAGGCTTTGTGAAAAACCACGGCGACCTTGTTGAAAAAACGGAGAATCCCAGGACACTGAAATACAAATATGCTCCAACGGAAGGCAAAGTTGGGGTGGTAACGGGGGGAGGCTCCGGCCATAAGCCCGCATTTATCGGTTATATCGGCAGAAACATGGTTGATGCCGTCGCGGTGGGTGAAATATTTGCTTCTCCCACGGCAAAGGCCTTTCTTGACGCCATGAAGGCGGCGGATGCGGGGAAGGGTGTGGCATGCCTTTACGGCAACTACGCAGGAGACAACATGAATGTGAAGATGGCCGTGGATTTTGCCCGTGAAGAGGGAATCCAGGTCAAAACCGTCGTGGCAAATGACGACGTGGCCTCCGCCCCCAAAACGGAACGGGAAAAAAGGCGCGGCGTTGCCGGCGAGATCCTCATGTGGAAGTGCGGCGGCGCAAAAGCGGCAAAAGGCGGAACCCTGGACGAGGTCATCGCCGCAGCCCAGAAAGCCATCGACAACACCCGGAGTGTGGGCATCGGCCTTACCTCCTGTACCATACCGGCCGTGGGGCATTCGAATTTTAAAATCGAAGAGGGCACCATGGAAGTGGGCATCGGCCACCATGGAGAACCGGGAATCATGGTATCGGAACTGAAGACGGCGGATGAAATGGCGCAGATCATGCTGGACACCATCCTGCCCGACTATCCCTTTGTGAGCGGCGACGAAGTGGTGGTACTGGTCTCGGGATTGGGGGCCACACCGGTGATGGAGCTGTATATCCTCTACAACAAGGTTGAGGAAATCCTTGCAGAAAAGGGAATCAAGGTGCACCGGTCTTATGTGGGCAACTATTTTACCTCCCTGGACATGATGGGGGCGACGCTCACCGTGATGAAGCTGGATGAGGAATTGAAGGAACTGGTGGACGAAGAAGCGGATACGGCGGGCTTGAAGCAGTTTAAAAAATAAGCTGGGAACGGAAAGCTTTCACGGAGAGGAGCACAGAATATGAGCAGTTTTAGGGATTCAGCAGGTTCACCCATTGTCTACGGGGTCATCAAGACCATCCTGGACAACTGGCAGTACCTGAGCGAGGTTGACGGGGCCATAGGTGACGGGGATCATGGCGTCAATATGAAAAAGGGCTTCGACCTGACGAAAAACAGGCTGGGAGACCGGGAAGTAAGCCTGTCGGAAGGGTTTGGCGTGCTGGGAAAGACGCTCATCATGGAAATCGGAGGCTCCATGGGGCCGTTGTACGGGACCTTTTTCCTTGAATTTTCAAAGGCCTGCAAGAAGTATGAAGAGATAGACAAGAAAGCTTTTGAAGATATCCTCCGGTCTGCCTTGAAAGGCATGCAGGCTTTCGACAAGGCCAAGGTGGGGGATAAGACCCTTATGGACACCCTTGTGCCGGCAATCGAGGCCTTCGAGGCGGGAGTGGCAGAGGGAAAAGACTTCAAAGACTGTCTTGCGGACATGAAAATAGCCTCGGAGAAAGGAAAAGAGTCAACAAAGGATATGGTTGCGAAGATTGGGAGGGCCAGCAGGCTGGGCGAGCGCTCAAGGGGAATCCTGGATGCGGGCGCCACCTCCTGTGACCTCATTTTGCAGGCCCTTGCCGACAAGGTCGTTGAGCTGCTGCAGTAGGGAAGGGTAAAAAATAAAGTTTGCGTGGTGAAGCCAAATCCGGAAGTTAACAACTCGATTTGGCTTTTCTTTTTTGGTCGTGCTTTTATTTTGAAAGTGAGCGGGAGATGAAAATGAGACAGGGCAAAACAATGAAACCATTGAGAAAAAGGGATTTTGGCATTGGGGTACAGCTTGTCGCAGCTTTTCTGATCATGATCGTACCCATCACACTTTTGGGCTTCATATCCCACAAGCTGGCGGCGGATGCCATGGAAAAACTGGCGGCGGATGCCGCCGTGGAGACGGTGGAGCAGGTGGGCAGCAGTCTGAAGCTTGTTTTTGGGATGGCGGAAGATACCTATTCCAAGATATTTTCCGATTCGGAGGTGATCAACTTCCTGAAAAACGACGCCCAGGGGGAAGGCGGCTTTGAAGTTGTGGGCAAAAAGGAGCTGATACGGCAAAAGCTTGCCTCGGAAGCATATTCCAACAAATTCGTATCGGACATCCTCCTGTATTCCGACGCACAGGGAATTGTGGGCACACAGGCACAGGAGGAAAACGCCGGGACATCCTCCCTGACGGACGCAGGCTGGTATAAGGCAGCGGTGGAAGGCGGGGGCAAAGCTTCCTGGATCGGAAGGCATGAAGAACTGGACGATGCGGTGGGAGGAGGAACCGAGAAAAAATACTCCATGGCCCACACGGGAGCCATCAAGGACATATCCTCAAAAACCGTAGGAGTGCTGGTTCTGGACCTGGACAGGGAATTTGTGGAGGAGACCCTGAAGTCGGTAAACTTCGGGGAAGACAGTGAAATTCATCTGATCAGCCCCGATGGAAGGGATATTTCCTCCTTGCAGGACAAAACTGCAAAAACGACTGTAATCAAGGACAGTACCGGGGGGGATGCAGCCTCCATCCTGCAGCAGGATTTTTGGGCACAGATCCAGGGAGGGCAGAGTTCCAATGGCTCCGAGTTTGTGAATTTCAACGGAAAGAACTACCTGCTGGCCTATCAGAAAATAGGCGAATCAGGGTATACCATGGTGGGTCTGGTTCCAAAGACACAACTGCTTGCGGCGGCCGGAAGCATCAGCAGTTGGACCTTCCTTATGGTTTTGCTGTCCATCCTCACCGCGGTGGGAATAGGGCTTTTCATGGCCGTGGGCATGGGAAGGACCATAAAGCAGATCATCGGCATTGCGGGCCGGGTAGAAAAGGGAGATCTGACCTGCAGCATTTCCACGGAACGGCGGGATGAATTCGGGATTCTGACGTTGAGCATAGGCAGCATGGTAGCCAGCATGCGACAGTTGATCGAAAAGGCCCTTGAGGTCTCCCATCAGGTCATGGAATCCTCAGGCTCTGTGGCTGCGGCGTCGCAAGAGGTTTCTGCTTCCGCCGGAGAGATCTCCAGGTCCATCGAAGAGATTACAAAGGGGTCTGTGGAACTGGCGGCGGATGCGGATGAGGGCAGCCGGAAAATGGAGCTTCTGTCCTCCAGCATCGACAAGGTATCGGGCAATGCAGGAGAAATAATCAAGGCTTCGGAAGAGACCGCAAGGCTTGTCAGAGACGGGATGGGAACCATCGAGGTGCTGGAGAGGAAGACCCGGGAGACCAATGAGATCTCAAAAGCAATCACTGCCGACATGCGGAAGCTTGCGGAACAAACCGCTTCCGTAAGAAAGATTGTGGGAGTGATTGACGGCATCGTGGAGCAGACCAGGCTCCTTTCACTGAACGCCGCCATAGAAGCCGCCAGGGCCGGGGAAATGGGCAGAGGCTTTGCGGTGGTGGCGGAGGAAGTGAAAAAGCTGGCGGAGCAGTCTATGACTGCAACCAGGGAAATCAGCGCCATCATGGCCAAAACAAGGGAACAGACGGAAAAAACCGTGAAGCAGGCCCAAACTACCGAGCACATCATCGCGTCGCAGACAGACTCCGTCAGTGAGGCCATTGCAACCTTCAAGCAAATCGCAGGGCATATCGAAGTGCTTGCAGCAAGAATCGAAAAGATTATGGGTGAAATAGGGATCATGCAGGACAACAGCCGGAACACCATTGCCGTAATTCACAATGTTTCCGCCGTTTCCCAGCAGACGGCGGCATCCTCCCAGGAAATAACCGCATCTGCGGAACAGCAGCTCTCAAGCATGGAGGGCTTTGCAGAATCGGCCCGGAGGTTGAATGAGACGGCCCAGGAGCTGTTCGGCATGATCGGCAGATTCAAGATCCGGAAGGAGGATGCAGGTGAGTGACTATTATCTGGGCCTGTATGAAAAAGCAATGCCCCATTCCCTCAGCCTTGGAGAGAAGCTTGCAGAGACCGGAGCTTCCGGCTTTGACTTCATGGAAATCAGCATCGATGAAACGGAGGAAAAGCTTGACAGGCTGCGCTGGAGCGGGAAACAGAGAAGGGAAGCCATGGAGGCCATGTGGAGGACGGGAACCAGAATCATGACCATGTGCCTGAGCGGCCACAGGAAGTTTCCCATTGGCAGTGAAGATGACGGGATAAGGCAGAGAGGCATGGAAATCATGGCGGAGGCCATTGAGCTGGCGGCGGACCTGGGCATAAGGCTCATACAGCTCGCGGGCTATGACGAGTACTACCGGCCCTCCAATGAGAATACCGCAGGGCTCTTCCTGGAGAACCTGGGAAAAAGCACCCGGATGGCGGCAAAAAAGGGTGTAATGCTGGCCTTTGAGACCATGGAGACAGAGTTTATGAACACGGTGCAAAAGGCCATGCACTACGTTAACAGGATAAATTCCCCCTACCTGCAGGTATATCCCGATCTGGGGAATGTGACCAATGCGGCGTGCATGTATGGGCACAGGGCGGTAGAAGACCTTGAAACAGGCAGGGGGCATATCGCCGCCATGCACCTGAAGGAAACGGTGGAGGGAAAGTACAGGGAGATACCCTACGGTACGGGACATGTGGATTTTGAAGCGGGCATAAGAACTGCCGCAGGCATGGGTGTAAGCCTGTATGTAGGCGAGTTCTGGCATGTGGGGAACGAGGACTGGAAGGCTCAATTGAGGCTTTCAAATGAATTCCTGAGGGCCCGGTTCCGGAAGGCCCTGAGAAAGGATGGAGAGAATGGCAAACTATTTTATGGGGATTGACAACGGCGGGACGCTGTGCAAAGCGGTGATATTCAATGCAAGGGGAAAGGAAATAGCAAGCGCCTCCGGCAGCCTGGCCATGATCACTCCCCAGGCGGGTTTTACCGAGCGTGATATGGAGGAACTGTGGAAGGCCAACTGCAAAGTCATCAGGGAAGCGGTGGAGAAATCCGGAATAAAGGCGGAGGACATCAAAGGCGTGGCCTGCAGCGGCCACGGCAAAGGCCTGTACCTCTGGGGAAAGGACGGCAGGCCCTGCTGCAACGGCATTGTGTCCACCGACGGACGGGCGTGGATGTATCCTGAAAAATGGTACGGGGACGGGACGGCAGACAGGGTGTTTGAAAAAACCTACCAGAGAATTCTTGCCTGCCAGCCCGTATCCCTCCTGTGCTGGATGAAGGATAACCGGCCCCAGGTGGTGTCCAATATAAAATGGATCTTCGAGTGCAAGGACTATATCCGGTTCAGGCTGACAAACCAGGCCTTTGCGGAGATTACCGACTATTCCGGCTCCAGCCTCATGAACCTCAGGGACAGATGCTTCGACAGGGAGCTTCTGGCTGAATTCGGGCTGGAAGAGCTGATGGATGCCCTGCCTCCCATCAAATACTCCACCGACCTGTGCGGAGGAATAAGCAGGGAGGCCGGCAGTGAGACAGGCCTTGTGGAGGGCACGCCGGTGGCAGGAGGAATGTTTGACATCGATGCCTGCGCCGTAGCCATGGACATAACCGATGAGGACAACATCGCCGTCATTGCGGGGACCTGGAGCATCAACGAGTATATCTCCAGAAAGCCGGTGCTGAACAAAAGCGTCATGATGAATTCTTTGTACTGCACGGGGGATTATTACCTGATCGAGGAATGCAGCCCTACTTCGGCGGGGAACCACTCCTGGTTCATCGACATGTTTATGGGAGAGGAAAAACAGAAGGCCCGGGAAGAGGGCACCAATGTGTACCGGTACTGTGATCAACTGGCTGCCCAAGTGGCTCCGGACGAGCAGAACATCATCTTCCTGCCTTACCTCTTCGGCTCCAACTACGACCCCCAGGCAAAAGCTACATTGATAGGACTGGACAGCCATCACACCAAAGCCCAGATTATACGCGCGGTGCTGGAGGGTATTGCCTTCTGCCACAGGGTACACCTTGAGAAGCTTCTGGCCAACAGGGAGTCCACAAGGGCCGTAAGGCTGGCGGGAGGAGCTGCCAACTCCCTGGTCTGGGCCCAGATATTTGCAGATGTGTTCAAGCTGCCCATCGAAATTGTGGACACCAAGGAGCTCGGGGCCCTGGGCTGCGCCATGGCTGCCGCCGTTGCCGCAGGAGAGTACCGGGACCTTAAGGAGGCCGCCAAAAGCATGGTCAATATCAAGCTCCGGCTGGAACCTAACCCCAACAATATCCCTGCGTATGAAAAGAAATTTGAACTGTATAAAAAGATTTCCGGGGCTTTGCAAGGCCTGTGGAAGGATTTTTAGGGATCGGAATGAATGGGGGGCCTTTATATGGAAGCCACGGGGAGGAGCAGAGCCGTCTGATCCCAACCGCGGCTTTTGTTTTTGCCATTGCGGAGCAAACCCGGCCAAATGGAAGATATTTTTGCTGTAACGGTTCAACATGTGGTAAACTAATTAAAAAAGTATTTGCAAGCGGGTGGTTTTATGAGCTATGGATTCATACGGGCAGCTGCCGCCGTACCCTCGGTGAAGGTTGCAGACTGCCGTTTCAACACAAACAATATAATCGATCAGATCAGGAAAGCCTGTGAGGCACAGGTTCAATTTGTGGTTTTTCCCGAGCTTTCCATCTCCGGGTACACCTGCGGGGACCTGTTCCACCAGCGGACCCTGCTGCTGGAGTGTGAGCGGCAGCTGGCCCTGATTGTGGAGGCTACCGCCGGGAAGGACATTGTAGCCATTGTGGGGCTGCCTGTTTTTGCCGACAGCCAGATTTTCAACTGTGCCGCCGTACTGCAGGACGGCAGGATTCTTGGAATTGTGCCCAAGGCCTATATTCCCGGGTACAGTGAATTCTACGAGGAGAGATGGTTTGCCCCAGGAAGCTCCGTCATCAGTGAAAGCATAAGCCTGTGCGGACAGCCGGTTCCCTTCGGGCTGGATTTGCTGTTTGAAGCGGAAGGCTCAAGGAATATATGTTTTGGAGTGGAGATATGCGAAGACCTGTGGGTTCCCATTCCGCCCAGCTCCTATCAGGCTATGGGCGGAGCCCTTCTGTTCTTCAACCTTTCCGCCAGCAACGACATCATCGGCAAATACGAGTACCGCAGGGAGCTGGTGAGGCAGCAGTCCGCAAGATGCATCGGGGCCTATGTGTACACCTCGTCGGGAGTGGGGGAATCCACAACGGACGTGGTGTTTGGAGGGCATGCCCTCATTGCCGAGTACGGAAGTTTGCTCTGCGAGTCCCAGCGGTTTGTCTATGACGGACAGCTGGTATATGCCGAAATCGATGTGGACAGGCTGTTTAGCGACAGGCTCAAGAATACCAGCTTCATGCCTGCCGCGCCGGAAAAGAAGTTCAGGAAGGTTGCCTTCAGGCTGACGTCTGTGGCTCCTGAGAGCATAACCCGGAAAATCGACCCCCATCCTTTTGTCCCTTCCAATCCGGCAATGCGGGATGAGCGCTGCAGGGAGATATTCGACATTCAGACCTCCGCCCTGGCGAAGAGGATGAGGCATACGGGAATGAAGCATGCGGTGATCGGCATATCGGGCGGTCTGGATTCCACCCTGGCCCTGCTTGTGACGGCCAGAACCTTTGACCTGCTGGGACTGCCAAGAACGGGCATCATCGCTGTCACCATGCCGGGCTTTGGAACCACCAATGCCACCTATACAAATGCATTGGAGCTGATGGAATCCATGGGAGTGAGCACCAGGGAAATCGATATCAAGCCTGCCTGCCTCCGGCACTTTGAAGATATCGGCCATGACGCTTCGGTCCATGATGTGACCTATGAGAACGTACAGGCCCGGGAGCGCACCCAGCTTCTGATGGACATTGCAAACAAGCTGGGAGGCCTGGTCATAGGGACCGGCGACCTCTCGGAGCTGGCCCTGGGCTGGTGCACCTACAATGGTGACCACATGTCGATGTATGCCGTAAACTGCAGCATCCCCAAGACCCTGGTAAAATTCCTGGTGCAGTGGGTGGCTGACAATGTGGTGGACAAAAGGACGGGAGAGGTGTTGCACCGGGTCCTGGAAACACCCATATCGCCTGAGCTGCTTCCGCCGGATGCCAAGGGGGAGATCAACCAGAAGACGGAGGATATCGTGGGTCCCTACGAGCTCCATGACTTTTTCCTCTACCACATGATGAGATACGGGGCTCCTCCGGCCAAAATCCTGTTCCTTGCGGAAAAGGCCTTTGGACAGAGCTATCCCAGAGAGGTCCTGAGGCATTGGCTGAAGACCTTCTACAGGCGGTTCTTCAGCCAGCAGTTCAAACGTTCCTGTTTGCCCGACGGTCCCAAGGTGGGAACCATCAGCCTGTCGCCCAGGGGAGACTGGCGCATGCCCAGTGATGCGGAAGCAGGAGTATGGCTCCAGGAG
>JAFADI010000001.1 GCA_023424965.1 Bacillota bacterium | reverse complement strand
CTTTTAGAAGGGACAACTGCTCCAGCAGTGAATGAAACTCCTCGTTATTCCCAATAATTTCTTTATAGGCTTCGGTAGTGACACAAAAGCCCTCCGGCACCTGTATCCCCTCAATCCTGGACAGTTCCCCCAGATTGGCGCCTTTGCCCCCGACCATCGCTAGCTTTGTTTTATCGATTTCACGAAAACCAAGTACATATGAATTCATACTTATTCCCCTTTCTAATTTTCGCGTTTTTATTTCTTATTAATAAAAAAAGCATTTTGAGCAAATCAGACTATACGTTATAAATATTTCTCCTTGTAAAAATTCCTTTTAAATAGATTTATATATTCATCAAATTCTTTGCATAATGCGTCGAAATCAATCTCTGTTTTAGGCATTTTACTTAAATACCCATCGGTAAGCAAAGTCAGTATTTTCATGACCAGCTTTGGATCAATGCCGTCTTTGAATTTTGAAGTGTCAGTGCCTTCAAAAGCAATTTTGCTTCTCAAACCTTCACTTTCACTACTGGCAAGAATAGCTTTTATGTCCGCTTTAACTTCATCATCATTTTCAAAATACATACTGCCTAAAAAGGAAAGGATGGCAGGATGTTTTTCAATAACTGAAAATTCAATATCGGCCACAAGCTTAATTCTGTCAAAAAAATCTGTAACGGCGTTATCAAACTTTTCATCGATTTCATTTATGATAATATGGGTGCATAAATCAATCAGGTATAAATACAAAGCCTTTTTTGTGCCAAAGTAATGAAATACCAATGCTTTTGAAACCCCCGCTGCTGCAGCGATATCGCTTATGGATGCTTTTTTGTAACCATTAGTGCCAAAGCATGTAAGGGCCGCATCAATAATTATATTTTGCTTATCTATGGGTAAATTTGAAAACTTCTCCACAAAGACTCACCTCACAAATAATATTGACCGAATCGGTTAATAATATTATAACGCCATTAACCAATTCGGTCAACATCATAAAAAAACATTCTAAACCAGTATAAATCATCGATAAATCGCCGGAAAATCCTATATCACATAAAGCAGCTAATACAGACTTGATGATGCCGATATGTCCGGACAAAAATAAACGACTTGGTTATCGTAATCAAACCGTTTATATAACTTATTCCAGAGCCATGCCGATGCAGTATCTTAAATCCCGCACGGTTTTGATGCAGTCTAATGTATCCGGAGCTTCTTTCTAATTCTTGAAACCATACCCCACACTCATGATCCACATAACTTTCTTATTCCGTACCACCTTCAGCGCCTCGCTCATGGAAACCGCGTTGACTTTTCTCCTGCAAAGCAGCTTCGACAGCTCATAGGAGAGCATCACAACGACAAACCCAACGATGACGTAAAGGGGAGCAATCGTCACAGGCATTGCAAAAGTAAGGCTGTCTTCAAGGGCCTTCAGCAATCCTCCCACGGATGCAAAGCTGAGAAGTATGCCAAGGATATACCCTATTACGGCAACAATCGTTGACGTCAGAGGCGCCATGAGGCTTTGTATGCGGATATCTTATCTTCTATTGAATATACCTTATGCTGTTCGTTTTCCGGAATATCCAGCGGTTCATTGCTGAACAGCTCGTTATAGCTTCCTTCTGGCATTCCGAACTTCCCGTTATACTCCGCAAGGGACATCATAATGGTTATGTTTAAGGAATCCGTGATGCTGCCACCGTCAGAGAAAATCCTGATGGACGATGGTGACCGTATCTCCCGGCTTTGCCTTCAGTTGATCGGCAAGAGGCCTCGTTATAATGACCTGATTCATATTTCAGAGATATACCTGCAAAAAAAAATTTACCTGGCTTATTGAGCCTCCGGCAAATCGCTTTTGTCATCAATCTGCAGCGGCTTTTTAAGCCGCCGTTTTGGACAGAACCAAAGGATTGTTAATGAAAGCCCGCCATCTAAGCGGCCCTATTATATGCAACAAATGATATATTCTTTCAAGTTATTCCTTAATAAAAGACGATATTTCAATTAAATTCCCATCTGAATCAGCAACATAGCTTGTCCTTTGTCCCCACAGTTCATCAGATACAATATTTTGGCAACAAATAAAGAGAAACTTTTATCAAACTTCAACACCTCTAAAAAATCTTTTTCTAAGGGCCAGGTAAAGGAGTACATCCAAAACCGCAACCACCCCTATGATTATCCATATGAAGCCCATCATATAGCCTACATAAGGGCTGAACTCAAGCTCTGCATGCATGTATATAGTTCCCAAAACAATACCTATGACAAGAGGGGTAAAGAAAAGGATCGCTAAATGCGTGGTCAGGTAGCTTCTGCATTCTTTGCTGTTTAACCCAATTCTTTTCAGCATCCCAACCTGTTCTTTTTCCTCGTCAATATCAGTGACAATTTTGTAATACAAGACAATCCCTGACGACAGTAAGAATAAGAATCCTATGAAGCAAAACGCAAAGAACGTAAACCCGCCGATACCAAACGCCATATCAAAGCGTTCCCGGTTGTAGATCGGGCGCAAATTGGTTATGTCATCTTTTATGCCGAATACCAAGCTGGAGCTTTCCCATAAGCTTTCATCGGCACCGTTTATCTCGCGCAGCCCGTCAAGTATAGCATTAAAAATCTTTTGGCCATCGCCTGATTTCAGATTAAACAAATAGGCAGTTTCCGTCCGGGCTTTCAGCTCCGCATACACCTTGTCGTCAATTACATTTGCCAAAACGGCCGCGTATTCGGCATTCCCGTAAGAATTAATGAATGGCGCGTACATACTCCTTGTTTTTTCTCTGTCATATGCCAGATGTTTTGTGTTCCCCAATGTGCCGACAAAAGTATCCATATCCGTGGGGTTGGCTCCAAAGCTTTCGGCGCGGGTTACACCTTCCCGCCAGGGCTCAATTGTGATAACCGTATCAAAATCAATGGGTTCTATTGCTCTTGCACTGGAATTATAAACAAGCAGTAATTCGTCCGCTTTCACATCAAGCTGCTGCCCCATATGCCTGTTAAATTCACTTTCGCTGATGACGATACTGTCCCTATAGGTTTCCAAATAATAATTTGAAAAACCTTCCTTGGTATTCCTGTAGTCCTGGCCATTTGCAAATTTCAAAGCGGAAAAGGCATCCAAAACGCCCCCCGAACGATCTACAACCGCCTTTATTTCTTCCGCGCTGATCTTGTTTATATCGCCGCTGGTTTCAATCATGAAGTCGTAAGGAACAAATTCCTCAATGGTTTTATCATTATAGGTATAGATTGACGTGCCCATGCCCATAAAATAAATGGCGACAAAAATTAATAGCGAAACGATATACAGCGTTACCTTATAGGAAAAAAACCGGTGACCGAGGCTTCCAAAAGTCAAAATGTGCCTGTTGTAAAACCCAGGGAAGCGCTTGCTAAAAGCTCGCACGATATCAATACCAAAAGCGATGGCAAAATACAGCGATACGATGACAACTGCGAATGTTAAGAGTGGAATCAGCACGGGATCATTGCCTGTAATATCTCTGGCCCACTCGCTTCTGGCTAAAAACTCATGCAGAAAGAAGGTTGAAAAAACGCATGCAACGGCAGCAATTGCACCAATAACCGGACGCGACCTGGAAACGCCTTTGGTGCTGGAGGACTTCATCATCTGTACAATTGAAAGTCTGCGAATGAAGATATTCGTAAAAAGCATGTTAAAAAGGAAAACAAGGATAAACACACCAAAGCTCAGCAAAAAGGTCCTGTAGTCGATATAGTAAATTTCGCTGTAGCTGAATCCAGTGAAGCCTAATATTCTACCAAGGATCATATAAAACAGGTTTGACAGCAGAAGTCCGGAAAGCATACCAAAAACCATAGACCCGGCGACAATGGCAAGGCTCTCTATATGAATCATGCGGGTCAAATCTCTGTCCGTCATGCCTAAAGTGAGATACAGCGCGAATTTACGGCTTCTTGATTTCACAAAATAGATACCCGTATAAGCTACAAAAACGATGGAAAACAAAAGTATGGCATAGGCCGCCGCCTGAATATAAGCGGATGCCGCCCGAAAAGAGCCGTTCCGGGCTAAAATTTCATTAAACAGCAGGCTGCCGTACAAAAATAGAACCGCAACCACAAAGCTGTTCACGAAAAGATAGGAAAGAAAGCGCCCCAAATTATATTTTAGGTTTTTGCCCACAATATGCCGGAAGGTCATTCCTTATCGCCTCCCACTATACTCAGGGTTTCCAGTATCTTGTCAAAGAAAGCCTTTCTGTCTCCTGAACTCTGTATTTGCACATTAATTCTGCCATCTTTGATAAAGATAATCTTCTGGCAATAAGACGCGGCAAAGGCATCGTGAGTAACCATCAATATGGTACTGTGCTTTTGGATATTCATCTGTGTCATCATTTCCATAATATTTGCAGACGATTTCGAGTCAAGATTGCCGGTGGGTTCGTCGGCAAAGCATACCGCCGGATCGGTGGAAAGGGCCCGCGCTGCCGCGACACGCTGTTTTTGACCGCCGGAAGCATGGTATTGGTATTTTTCGGCGAGGTCGCTTATACCGAAGAAGCTCATCAGTTCATTCACACGGTTTTCAATTTTTTGCGGCGCTATTTTATCCAAAATCAGCGGCAATGCGATATTTTCTTTCAGAGTCAGGCTTTCAAGAAGGTTGAAGTCCTGAAAGATATAGCCTATCCTTTGCCGGCGAAACAGCGCCAGCTCATCTTTTTTGAGCTTATCAATGGGCTTGCCGTCTATGATTACCTTGCCTGATGTTGCGCTATCAACACCGGAAAGTATATTGAGAAGCGTGGTTTTTCCGCTGCCGCTCGGCCCCATAATGCCGATAAACTCTCCCTTAGAAACGGTAAGATTCACGCCTTGTAAAGCACTGACCTCCTTCGCGCCCTTAAACGAGCGGTATACTTTAGTCAAATTTTCTACATTGATAATGTCGTTCATAATTTCATCCCCTTTTGCTTTAGCATAACGTTAGTATAGCGAAAAGGTCATAAAATAAAAATTGATATGGCTTACAATAACCTTACAGTTTTGAAAGAAAAGACAAACGAACGCTTGTTCCTTCACCTGCGGCCGAGGTCAGCTTTACCTCAATGCCAAGCTGCTTTGCAATGTGTTTGACCATAAAAAGACCTATTCCTGTGGCGGCTTTATGGTCCCGCCCATTTTTACCCGTATAGAACAACTCGAAAACTCTTGGAATATCTTCAGCTTCGATACCGATGCCTTCATCGCGTATTGTCAGTACCGTGCGTTTTTCACCCGGAGTTATTTCTATATAGATATTTTTGCCTGGAAGGCTATACTTGATTGCATTTGCGATAATTTGTTCCAAGATATAGGCGCACCACTTTTTGTCCGTGTAAACATAGGTGGGTTCGCCGCGAAGCTTTGGATACACGCCTGCATAGATAAAGTCGCGTTTCTTTTCATTGATAACCGTGCTGACCAACAAGTGAAGATCAACACGCTCCGGCACATAATCATTAGAGAATTCATCAAGCCGCAGGATATTCAGCGCTTGTTCCAGATTTCTTTTCAGCTTTTCATTTTCCAGAGCAATATCGCCAAGGGCATCTTTGGATGGATTGGCACAGGCAAGCTCAATAACAGCCAGAGAGGTTTTCATGTTATGGATAAAACTGGAGAACATCGAATTGCGACCGTTCGACTTATCATTCATGGCAATGATCATATCATTATAATGCGCATGGATGTCCTCAATCACTTCAAAGACAAGGGCCTCTTTGCAAGTTTCTGGATATGATTTATAGCCCTTACTGTGCCTCGCGCTGTCTAAACTATTCAAAAAGTTGTGCATCATCACAGCTTTAACAGTCAGGTAAGCCGCCAATATCGTCAGGCTGATCAGTGCAGGATAGACAATTGCGCTTTTCGTCAAAGTAAGATTAAAAATCAAAAGAAGGAAGGCAGTATTTACAAGATAAAAAATAATAGCCTTCCTCTCACTGTCAATCGTTTTGCGCAGCAGCCGAATCAAATACATATCCTACACCCATTTTCGTTTCAATACGGTTTTGGAGTCCCAGCCCCATAAGCTTCTTTTTCACGCGGGTAATATTTACGGTCAAGGTATTGTCATCAACAAAACTCACATCGTCCCAAAGCTCTTCCAGAAGCTGTTCACGGCTGACGATTTGCCCGGCGTTTTTCATGAGTAACCGGAGTACCCGGTATTCATTTTTTGAAAGCTCCGTTCCTGTGCCTTTATACGATACACTCATCGTATCTTCATTCAAACAGATCCCGTCGATGGATATGACACTCTTTTGCTGCTCTGTCTCCCTGCGCAGCATGGCGTTTATTTTCGCAAGCAGCACGCCGATGGAAAAAGGCTTCGTGATATAATCATCCGCACCGTTTTCAATGCCGCGTATCTGGTCACTTTCCTCACTTCGTGCGGAAATAATTATGACGGGGGTCGCGTATTGCTTCCTGATCATTTTCAGGTAGTAGAATCCATCAAACTTAGGTAATGTGACATCCAGGAGAATGAGCCTCGGTGATACTGCACTAATTGTTTCATAAAGCATATCGTAATCGTTTAGTACATGTACTTCAAAACCGTATGCGTTCAAGTATTCCCGAATATATTTCTGCAAGCTTTCGTTATCCTCAATCAGTAAAATAGTGCTCATATGCCGTTGACTTCCTTTGGCTTATTGTTTTTATAACGCCCCGTTTTTGAGGCACTGTTTTATAAGTTCTCAATTAATTCTTGCGTTATCACATGGAGTTTTTTAGCTCCATCTTTGCTGAAAGTCCCCATGGTCAGGCTCACTTCTTTGGCCTGCATAAAAGCAGATAACGGCACTGACGGAGGGTTTTCCATAAGCTTAATAATAGGTTCAATTGCTTTTTCTACGGGTTTTCCTATTATTTTATATAGCATTTTGATTGCCGTTCTTATTACCGGCTGTTCAAAGGCTTCCATAGCTCCACTGGTCTGAACGGCCCCTGGATTGAACAGGATATATTTAATTTTTGTCCCGTTATTATTTTCTGCAAAAGAAACACCCAATAAATCATTCAGCCTGCTCCCATGCATGATTGCTTTTATGCTGCTGTAGTTTTTTTCAGTCTGCAAATCATCCCAATTAACGGTTCCCTTCATACCCGGGGCACAGACGTTAACAATAACAGGTTCTGATGCATTCTCCAGACAGTCTTTCAAGCCATAGCTAAGTATATAACGGCTCAGGTAATAAAGCCCAAAAGAGAGCTCAACGCCTTCTGCTGTTTTGATAACTGTCGTACGCTTTTTCTGATTTTGGGCACAAAGGACTAATACATCCAAGGTCGAGAATTTGTTCCTGACTTCTTCTACAATCCGCCGGTTTTCTTGTATCAAACTTAAATCTGCTTTGAAATAAATCGCCCGCTCCTGTGCGCCCATGTTTCTGGCTTCCTTATAAAATGCTTCCTCATTAGCCATTGAATTTCCAATTACGATGACACGGTCACCGTTTTTTATATAATGCATGGCAATCCCTTTGCCAATTCCGCTTGTTCCACCTGTAATTAAAATTGTTTTCATTACTATCATCCTTTCATATAGAACGAACTGAAACTCATATGTTTTCCTGTATGAATGCAATATCTAATAAATTGTTATATTTTGCAAGTCCAAGAACAATGTCTTTTAGATCGTCTTCTGTAACATTCTTAAAAACCAAATCCTGAAACTTTGCAACGTTTGATTTTATCCCGTCCATTTTATCTTGCGCAGTTGTTGTCAATTGGATTTTTACGACCCGTTGATCTTCCTTTTGGCGAAACCGCTCAATAAGCCCCGCTTGTTCCAATCGAGAGCATATGGTAGAAACTATTCATAATTGAAAATGCCCAAAATGCCATAGAAGTGCTGGCTTCAAGAGCCATCAAATTAAATATGCTCATTAATAAGCTGAATTAAGTCTTCCCCTTTATAATCGCAGATTAATATTTTTTTCCTGAAATATTTCTCCAGCTCATCCACAGTAACATCATCCAGCATGATGTCCTCACCGGTTTTAAACATATTTCTGGACATGATGATATAATCTGAAACATCATCAATTTGTATTTGCTTCATAATATCCTGACCGGTCAGCAAACCGGCTACCGTAATGGTTTCACCAAAAAAATAATTTATAATTTTGTGGACCTTGATCTTAATCTTGTTGTTTTTTCCTTCAATGGCTTTTGCAGCCCACAGTATCTCATTATATGCCGAAACGCCGGTGATTAAAGTAAATGAGCCTTTCCCTTCCCTTTTAAGCTTTTTTAGATTTTTAGTGATGCTATCCCTGAAAAACCGGATCATGCCGATCCCGTCCTCAATCTGTTCAAATTCTCCATAGAATTCAGTATCCGGAATTTCACTTCCCGACAACACGTAAAACTCATCTGCCAACCGGATGAAGGGCGTTCCGATCTCCTTCAAAGCTTTTTGCTGGAATTCACGGATGTTATCAAGTTCCGCTTTGGCACTTTCAGCGTTATACAAGGTGATTTCATTTGAATTTTTCCTGAACCTGGTGACTCCCACCGGCACTGCCGCCACATTCTCAATCGAAGGATACAGCTTATACAGGTCATTGACCGTTTTAATCAATTCCTCGCCATTATTGTACCCGGGACATAATACGATCTGACAGTTCAATTTAATCCCTGCAGCCGCCAGTTTCTCAAGTCTTTTGTACACGTTTCCCGCGAATCTGTTGTTTAGCATCCTTTTTCTGAGTTCCGGATTCGTTGTATGCACTGAAACATTGATGGGACTGATTCTATACCGGATGATCCTGTCTATATCCTCGTCCTTCATATTGGTCAAGGTTACAAAATTCCCTTGAAGGAAAGACAATCTTGAATCATCATCCTTGAAATACAAGCTTTTCCGCATTCCCTTCGGCAGCTGGTCAATAAAGCAAAAAAGGCAATGATTGCAGCAGCTCCGGGCTTCATCCATAATTCCTTTTTCGAATTCAATGCCTAAATCTTCTTCATATTCCTTTTCAACTTCCAGGGTCCAAAGCTCACCATTTTTCTTTTCTATTTCAACTTCCAGGTAATCGTCCGCCAACAGAAATTTATAATCGATGATATCCCTGATTTCGGTGCCATTGATGCTGATCAAGATATCTCCGGCTTCTATCTCCAACTCTTCGGCAATACTTCCACTTATAATCTTTGATATTTTGTTGCTCATTTCTTCAATCCTTTTATGGCATATAATCATTCTCCATTTTACTTTACCTGACAAGTCTTGACAACAGTTTGGCATGACCTGGTATTTACAAGTCCTATCGAAAAACAATCTTATAATGACGCCGCTTTAAGGACATGTTAAAATATATTGGACTCATTCTATTCTTTCTTCATAAGAGGTGCGATATGAAATTCTGGCCGGACCACAAACCGTATTATTCCGTCAATCATTACTATCAGCAAATCTTTGGCCATAAAGTCTACAAAATCTCACTGGATATCGGTTGCACCTGTCCTACCCGGGATGGCAGCAAGGGCACGGGTGGCTGCACCTTTTGTTCTGCAAAGGGCTCCGGCGATTTTGCCGTCGCAGGACCCATGGACATTCATAAAAAAATTGATTCAGCCATTCAAAGGGTCACCGCAAAAAGCAATTCAAAGGGTTATATCGCCTATTTGCAATCCTTTACCAACACTTATGGACCCGTGGATCGCCTGGTGCCTGTCTATGAAGAAATCCTCGCCGATGAGAGAGTTCTGGGGCTGGCCATCGGTACGAGGCCGGATTGTCTTTCCGAGAAGATGGTTAAAGAGCTTGGGCATTTATCCAAAATCAAACCCTTATGGGTGGAACTCGGGCTTCAAACCATCCATCAGAAGACAGCAAATCTTTTTAAGCGGGGATATGAATTGCCTGTTTACGAAAGTGCTGTTCTGCGGTTGAATCAAGTCAATATTCCGGTGGTTGTCCACCTGATTGTCGGACTCATGGGTGAGACTTATGAGGATTTCATGGCAACCGTCGACTATATGGCAGGACAGCCGGTAAGCGGCATCAAGATGGCCATGCTGCATATATTGGAAGATACTCCCTTATATAAAGAATATCTGGCAGAGCCCTTTCCTTTGTTAGATGAAGCAGCTTATATAAAATGGGTGGCAGAGGCAATTGCCCGGATGCCTGAAAATATGGTTATTCACAGGGTAACCGGAGATGGCGATCATAAGCACTTGATTGCCCCAAAATGGAGTGGGCATAAACGCCATGTCCTTAACGGCCTGCTTCACTATATGACCAAGCAAGGTATGTTTCAGGGATGCAAGCATCCAGGGGGCAGCCTATAGCCCCTGTTTAAAACCACGATAGTTTTCTTTCTTGCAGGTAAGGGGATCTTTCATTTTCACAATATATTTTATCAATTCTGAACCTGTGATGCTGTTTCGATCATCTTCGCAGAAAGCCTTTTCGCAAGCTTTACAGCCTCATAGGCATCCTTGGAATACCCGTCCGCGCCGATCTCTTTGGCGTACTCATCATCCACTACAGCTCCCCCAATCATAAACTTACAGACTAACCCGTTATCCCGTGCAAGCTTGATGACCTCTTTCATCTCCACCATGGTAGTGGTCATGAGAGCTGACAGTCCTATTATATGGGCTCCCAATTGTTTAGCTTCGTCAATGATTCTCTCCGCACTGATGTCCTTTCCCAGATCATGAACCTTAAATCCATAGTTTTTAAGCATCAGTGCCACAATATTTTTGCCTATGTCATGTATATCGCCTTTAACTGTGGCAATAGCAATGATAACCTCATCCTTGTCCCTATCATTTTTGTCCTGCTTCAACAGAGGCTCGACTACATCAAAGCCCTTTTTCATGGCTTCTGCACTCTGAATCAATTGGGGCAGAAAGTACTTCTTTTCGTCAAAAAGCCGTCCTACCTGGTTAATGGCCGGAATAAGAAAACCGTCCACAATATCGGAAGGAACTATACTTTCAACCAGCGCCTTGTCGATAAGCATTGGAATACCATCCTTATCGCCTTTGAGCACGGCATCATAAATCAGTTCACCCGTTTTTTTTTCCGGTTTGTTCTGGCTGCTTTCACCGGCCGCAGGCTTTTCAATATTGCTGAAATACCGGATGTAATTCCTGCTGTTGGCGTCCTTTACCGTCAATACATCGCAGGCCATTTTAATGCTCATCAGCAAATCGCTTGAGGGGTTTGCTATGGCCATCGTAAGGCCCCTGCCTATTGCCATGGTAAGAAAGGCAGCATTGACCCAGCTTCTTTCAGGTAAGCCGAAGGATACATTGGAAAGCCCTACGATTGTTCCACAGCCGAATTCCCTGCTGCACCACTCAATAAGCTGCAGGGTCTCCCGAGCTGCTTCCTGGTTGGATGACACCGTCATCACAAGACCGTCAACCACAATATCGGTCTTTTGATAACCATAGGCTTCCGCTTCACTGAACACATTCCTGACGATCTCCTTCCTTTCTTCCGCCTTCTCGGGAACTCCCTCATCACTCAAAGGAAGCAGGATGAACATGGCACCGTATTTGGCAGCCACAGGCAGAAGTTTTTCAAGCTTTATCTTTTCCTGGGAGATGGAATTTATCAGAGCCCTTCCTGGATATACCCTCAAAGCGGCCTCCAACACCTCAGGGGAAGATGAGTCGAGGCATAGCGGCGTTTCACATATTCCACCAAGCAGGGAAATTGTGCTCAGCATTGTTTCCTTCTCGTCAATGCCAGGCATTCCCACATTGACATCCAGTATGCTGGCACCCTTTTCAACCTGCTCAAGAGCCAGCCTTCTAACTTCATGGGACAAACCTTCCTTCAGCTCCGCCTGCAGCTTTTTCTTCCCTGTGGGATTGATTCTCTCACCCACCACAGCTACAGGGATGTCAAATCCGAAAAATGCTGTTTTCCTCGAGGAGGTTACGGCACTGAAGGGTTTGGGCCGGGGCATTTGGGGTGTAGCATTGCTGCTTGCCATATGAAGCTGCCTGATATATTCCGGAGAAGTACCGCAGCAGCCTCCAATAAGATTTACACCTGCTTCTATAAATCTCAGGGCATAGCTTCCAAACTCTTCCGCTCCCATGTCAAAAACTGTGGTGCCATTTACCAGCTTGGGAAGACCGGCATTGGGTTTGGCCATGATTGGAATTCTGGCATAGGGCTTCAGCATTTTTATGATTTCCACCATCTGTGCGGGTCCTGAGGAACAGTTGCAGCCTGCCGCATCCGCTCCAAGACTCTGGAGGGTGATGAGGGCCGTCACAGGATCTGAACCCGTAAGGGTTCTCCTGCTGTCATCAAAGCTCATACTGACAAGCACCGGCAGGTCACAGCTTTCTTTTACAGCCAGCAGTGCAGCCCTTGCCTCCTGTATATCCAGCATGGTTTCTATGACAAAGAGGTCCACTCCGCCCTCCAGCAGCCCCTGAACCTGTTCCTTATATATATTTACACATTCTTCAAAAGGTAAATCACCCAACGGTTTGATGAACCTGCCGGTTGAACCTATATCTCCTGCAACAAAGGCTTTGCCGGAAGCAGCTTCTTTTGAAAACTGTGCAAGCCGCCTGTTCATTTCAACAGCTTTATCTCCCAGTCCGAATTCCTCAAGTTTTATCCTGTTTCCCCCGAAGGTACAGGTATAAACTATGTTTGAACCAGCGTCAATATATGCCTTCTGTATAGCTTTAATTACATCAGGGTTTTCCACAACCCATTGCTCAGGGCAAACACCGGTGGGCATCCCTCTTTTTTGCAGCTCCGTACCTGTAGCGCCATCAAGAATGAGAACTTTTTCCGATATAATTTTTTTAAATTGAGCCTTGTTCATTTCCAGTTAACCTACCTTTCCTCGACTCCTGCGATAGCAATTACTGATTTTTCAGGCACCAGCATAAACTTTTCCGTAAGTGTCATGTTTAATTTTTCAAGCTGCAAGGCATTGAAAATGTCTTTCTGATATGAAAGTGGCAAATCTCCAAAGCCCGGACTGTATCTATGCCTTGTAAGCTTTTTCCCCTCTCTGGGAAGCATTTTGTCCAAAAGCTGTACAATCCAGGCGACGGCAGCATCAGCAGTCTGTGATGCCACGGAGTCCAGAATCAGTCCCGCAGCCACATTCCCTTTTCCCACCTCATTTGAGACCCTTTCCGTTACTTCCTTTCCCACAGTAGCAGCCATGAGTACAACGCTGCGGCTATCCTTAAGCAGCTTTGACAGGCTTTCGCTGTGAAAGCTTACTCCATTATCAAGTGTTATTGCGGAATCACTTTTAAATACGATGGGTACGATCAGATAAACTCCCGCCGGTTTGCACAGAATGCCGCCCAGACGGATACACTCATCAATCAACGACATATCCTCCGTACTCAACATTGTAACACCATTTCTATATCCCAGCCTGGACAGTATCATTTCTGTTTTCGGAAGGGCAGGAATATTCTCGAAGTGTTTTATTTTAACACCAACATTTTCCATCGCAGCTACACCAATAAACCATTCTCATATTCACTCAAATCGCATTTATATACATCTAATTACAGTTTAATCAAAATCGTCGTATTAGTCAAATGAATTCTTTAAATCTTTTTTCAATGCAAAAAGCTGCATGCATATGGCGTGCCTTGAGGAGACAAAAATGCCGCCTGAGCCTGGTAGGGCCTTGGCGGCAGATTCTTCTCAGGAGGTTATCTATTTTCTCCTTTGTCCGCATTTAACATTTTTACAAAAGCCTCATAACGATTGCGCAGTACCTTCTCATGATTTTCTTCATCTATTCTCAATTGTTCGAAAAATTTCTTAACTTTTGGATCCTCTGCCCTTTCAGCCAGCATCTGATAACGTTTCTGTGCTTTAATCTCATCTTCAATCGCTTCTAAAATGCCCTCCAGTATTTGCTGCATATCCTTCCCCTCCTTCAATTCATAAATATGAAATCTGGCATACTAGTTCAATGCCGGTAATAGCTTCACTACAACTAAGGTTATGTCATCTTTGATTTTCTCATATTTTAGAAAATCAGTAAAATCCTCATGAATTCTCCGGATAATATCAAAGGGTTTCAAGGAATAAATTTCAGTAAACAGCTGCTTTAGCCTATCCTCATAAAATTCATTGCCGGACCTTTGCTCCGGCAAGCCATCAGACATAATGAACAAGGTCATTGTTGGGGACAGCAGAAGAGAAAAATCCTCATACTTTAACAAATCAGCGTCTATCCCCGACGAAATTGGAAGCCCCGCATTGCTCAGTTCTATTATATTATCTTCATCCTTGATCAATAAAGGACATATATGTATACCTGCATTACAATAAGTCAATTCATTTGTCTTTAAATCAAAGACGGCGATGAAAAGGCAGACCAGGTATTCGTCCGGGTACCCTTCCTTTATGTATTGCTCAATAAAAAAGTGCATGATTTCTTTCGGAGACAACAATTGTCCCGGTACATGCTTAAGTCTGAAAAAACTCCTTATCGTATCTTTTACAAAAATAGCCAGCATGGCACTATCCAATCCATGTCCAGAAACATCGGCGATAAAGCATACATATTGTTCAAAATAATCGTCCAGCAACCCATTGTCTACTTTAAATGCATCGAACAAATCTCCGCCTATTTCTTCCGCAGGAACATATAAGGAAGCAAAAGAGATATTTTCCGTATCAGGAAGACTCACAGGCAAGGAACGTTTATGAATCTTAACGGCATTTGCTATTTCAACCTCAAGCTTTTTGCGTATTCTTTCATACTCTACATATTTTTCATTGCCATAAATATATATGAGATTATCCTTCCGGAAAAGCTTAAGATGGAGTCTCAGCACATCGTGCTTGCCATTTAAAAAAAATTCCACCCAATTGGAAGGCTCCTCTGATACACTATTAATAAAGGATTTAGCCTTATCCATGTGAATGTCCGTAATGATATCTAAAAAGCTTTTTTGTTTTAACTCCGAATCAGTATAACCCAAGTATGCCCGTATGGATCTATTGGAGAAAACGATTTGTCCAGCTGTATTACAAACTAGAATACGGTCATCAATCATATCGACGATTGTTTCATTTATTTCCACTGTGTCATAGCCCGTCTCCAACAGCATTTCCTCCAAATTTTCTAAGTCTTCATATGTTAATATTCTCTTTGCTTTTTATTATATCATGAATTTGCAAAAATTCATGATATAATTGCGCAAGTGCATTCCGGCACTGCCGAAAAACTTGCACGCGCATAAATTCCCATATAATAACCGCAACAAGCACTTCTGCGGTTATTATACCATAATTACCTTTTGTTATCACCCAAGGGGCCACCATATTTTTGTAATCTACCGCTATATCATTGTATTATGCTTTTTAAACGGTATACTATTATCATACGGTTACTGTTCGAAGGTCGCGGTGAATAAGGTTTGCCGTGACCGTTAAACGGGAGGAGAAGCATTATGGCTGTTGAACCTTTTCATATCCGGGTACCTGATGAAGTACTTGACGATCTAAGATACAGACTGGATCACGTCCGCTGGCCCGGTCAATTGGAAGCCTCCGGTTGGGAACGGGGTACGGAAAGAGGTTATCTGCAATCGCTCGTTGCCTATTGGCGGGACCATTTTGATTGGCGCGCACAAGAATCGGAACTGAACCGCTTTTCTCAGTTTCACTGCAGTATCGATGGAATCGATGTGCACTTCGTGCGCGAGCGTGGCAAGGGACCCTGTCCTTTACCAATTATCCTCACCCACGGATGGCCTGACAGTTACCTGCGCTACCGGAAGCTTATCCCTCTTCTCACTGACCCGGCTCGTCACGGCGGTGACCCGGAGGACTCTTTCGACGTAATTGTCCCTTCACTCCCTGGATTTGGCTTCTCTAGCCGCCCCGGCCACAGTGGCGTCAACAATTTTCGTGTTTCCGAGCTCTGGGTTAAACTGATGACAGAAGAACTCGGCTATGGGAAATTCGCTGCTGCAGGCGGGGATATTGGCTCTGGGGTTACAAGATATCTGGCGTTAAACCATCCCGGACTTCTCATCGGAATCCACCTGACCGACATCGGTATAATTAGAAATCTCATGACTTCACAGGATCAGGCAGAGCTTTCAGAAGAAGAACTACAATACAGGAGAAGTGCTCAGGAATGGATTTCCCGGGAGGGGGCCTATATGTCAATTCAATCGACAAAGCCACAGACTCTTGCCTACGGACTTTCTGACTCACCCGTAGGCCTGGCCGGCTGGCTTGTTGAAAAGTTCCGTGCGTGGAGCGATTGTAACGGTGACCTCAGGCAAAGCTTCAGCGAGGATGAACTGCTCACCAATATAATGATCTATTGGATTACAAATACCATCGGGTCATCCGCACAGATGTATTATGAAAACACGCATTCTTTGCCATCACTGGGACGTATAGAGGTGCCCACAGGCGTTGCACTTTTCCCGGCGGATATACTGTTACCGCCCAAAGCATGGGCTGTGCGCAATCTGAATATAACCCGCTGGACTTCAATGCCCCGCGGCGGACATTTTACTGCCATGGAAGAGCCCGCGCCTCTGGCCGAGGACATTCGCGCATTCTACAGACCCTTTAGAACCAAAAATAAAGCGTTAGATATTAAATTTAAAATTTATTGAAATGGAGCTTTTCATATAGCAGCATATTTTCTTCGTAAGGCTTTTTTTCCTCCGCTGGATAGCCAATGGCAATCATACATTCAACACTATATTGCTCAGGTATCCCCAGCACTTTTCTAATATATTCCTCCGCTGTCTCCTGCTCCGTATGGAATCTTTCCCTCACTTGAATCCAACAGGAACCCAGGCCTAAATCCTGTACAGTCAATTGAATAATCGTTGCCGCGATGGAAGCATCCTCAATCCATACGTCACTTGAATCCTTGTCCGCTATTACTACAATTCCCAAAGGAGCACCGGCTAAAAACTGAGGACCGGGTTCTCGGCACAGAGAGAGCTGCTGAAGCAGCTCCCCATCGGTGACAGCAATAAACTGCCAGGGTCTTATGGACCGTGATGATGGGGATAGCAGGGCACTTTTAAGGATTGCATCGATTTTTTCCTTTTCTACTTCCTTATTTTGAAACTTTCGAATGCTTCTTCTGGATTTTAAAATATCAAATAACATGAATGATTCCTCCTTAGATTTCATAAGTTTATTGTTCTTTTCAAGGCCAATCGATATTCTTGCAGCTAATTTTCAAACAATAAGCCGGGCCACCCCTTGAATTCACCCGCCCGAATCATCGCCAGACCATCCAGAACCAGGGAAACCAAGAGTATCACGTCCCTTTCAATTTGATACCTGCCCCATTTTTTCTATGTTAGAAGTATATTTCTTAAGTACTATCCTTATAACACCAGCGACTGTTGCTGAATTTAAATAAGGATGCCCATAATGAAAGGTTGTTTTTTTGAACTCCTCTTGAACTAATCTTTTAAATCTTACCATATCAACTATTTTTCGTTCATCCAATTCCTCTTCTAAAGACTTACCATATATTATTTTATACTCTCTCATTCCCTGTAGCATCCAAAATGTGTCATAAAGCGGTGTTCCATGTGCACGAATCCAGTCCCACATAATCTCTGCATCAGTAACATTAGGATTCTCCAAATGACATCATCATCTTTGCAAGTGTACGGTTTTCTATTTCTAGCTTGTCCAGCACCCGCTTTGTTGCTTTTACAATGGAACAATAGCCATACTCATTATTCTCTATCAGATCATACCTGTCGGTTCCATTGTACTTTGCAACTTTGATTGCGGGATTTGGTAAAATATATCAATCTTATTTTATTAGTTTGGATAGAATAGTGCAAGGATAAGTCCCAATTCTGCAACTCTCTATTTATAAACCCTTCAGCCTCTCAAACTTCACGTAGCACCCCACATGCCTTGAACGGTCAAAAAACGCTGGTGTCAATAGATTTTTACGTACTGTAAAACAGCCTGTATCCTCAACTAAGAACAACGGATATCCGCTGTTTTTATAAAAACAATGGGGCTTTCCATACTCTCGTATTGGAAGATACCGTTGTAAATTAACTTAAGTCAATGCAGGATGAAGGGAGCGGATATACAATGTTGTCATTATACTAAAAAGAAAGGATAAATTATGGAAAACCGTTTCAGTTGTAAATCACAAAATAATACTGCCAGAATAACAGGGCTATTATACACGCTAATGATCCCCCTTGGCGCATTCGGCGTCATGTTTATCCCCCAATTCCTTATTGTCCCGGGGAACGCGGATGCGACAATAGCAAACATTCTCACAAACGGCAGCCTCTTCCGACTCAGTATGCTCAGCGCTCTGGTTGTACAGATCTGTCATATTTTCATTGTTCTGTTGCTATATAAGCTCCTCAAACCGGTCAATGGGAATATGGCGGCGCTTATGGTTATATTCATGCTGGTTTCAATCCCGATTTCGATTGTAAATGAACTGAGCAATTATATGGCGTTGCTTATAGCAGATAGTGGTACGTCAGTTGCGGGAATGCTTGCCGGTCAACCAAAAGATATGCTGTTTCTGTTTCTTGAGCTGCACAAATACGGAATTCTTATTTCGGGTTTTTTCTGGGGGCTGTGGCTTTTCCCAATGGGTTATCTGGCTATCAAATCACATTTCCTGCCGAAAGTGCTGGGTATCTTGCTGATAATTGCGTTCTGCGGCTATATTGTCGACAGCCTGTTAGGTTTAGGCGTTCCCGGCTATGAGGAAACTGCAATCGCGTCAATCCTGAAACTTCCGATGTACTGCGAGGTTCTGTTTCCTCTGTGGCTTTTATTTAAGGGAATTAAGCCTTCTCTTAATGCGGCTCAATGATTCCGGCTGTATGCCTAAGAAGCTT
>JAFADI010000215.1 GCA_023424965.1 Bacillota bacterium | reverse complement strand
TCCTGGCCGATGCTGAAATCTTCCAGGGTGCCGGAAGGATAGCCGTCCACCGTACCGGCCTCAACGGAACTGTCGCCGCTGGTCATGGTGAGGTTGGAGAAATCCATATTTACATTAAAGGAACTGGAACCCGTATCCCCGCTGGGGGTGAAGGCGACCTGGGGAGCAGTGTTAAAGGCGGTATCGCCTGTAACAAGGTTTCCTCCCTTGTCAAATTTGATATATCCGCTGGCCCCCGTACCCATGCTCATGCCCGCAGAGTTCTCTATTTCCCAGTACCAGGAAGTGATGGGATTGTCTGCGTCGGTGGTGCTGTCCACGTAGCATTTGGTGAAATTCACCTTTACCTCATAGCTGTTCCCGAGGGCGTCATAGACGGTCATGGTGGTGCTGTACTGGGGATCGGGCTTTGTGGTCCCGGTCAGAATATTATCGATGGCTGAGCCGGCGGCGGTTTCGGAGGAATCCAGGCTTCCTCTGAAAGTGGCATTTTCTGTGGCTTTTGCCGCCAGCACCTGTTTGTTTTTGTTGTAGGCGTCGGAATAAAGGTTGATGGGTTCCACGTCCTTGTTGGTGTCAAACTTGTAGGAACCATCCGCCTGCTGTTTCCCCCCATAATCAAGCCAACCGTATACGTTGAGTCCACCGCTGGTCACCAGGTTGCCGGACTTGTCCAGGGTGAAGTTTCCCGCCCTGGTAAACTGGAAAGTGCCTGTAGTTCCCTGGCGCACAATAAAGAAGCCGCTTCCGTTAATGGCAATATCCGTCTGGTTCCCGGTGCTCTCGGTACTTCCCCTTGTGGTAATGGTATCGATGGCGGATATGCCGACGCCAAGGCCGATCTGCATGGGGTTTACGCCGCCCCTTCCCGTGGTTGAATCCGGGGCTGTGGCTCCGCTCAGGGTCTGGTTGAAGATATCGCTGAAGGTCACCCGGCCCGCCTTATAGCCCACCGTATTTACGTTGGCGATGTTGTTGCCGATGACATCCATCTTCTGCTGATGGGCCCTCAAGCCGGAAACGCCGGAAAATAAACATCTCATCATGTAGGGTTACCTCCTATGCTAAGTTTGCTGGTTGACACTGAAAATTCCATCCACCGGGACTTTGACCTTGTTCAGTGTAACGGTGATGGTGCCGTCCGTTTCTTCCACGGCTTCCAGTACGGCGGTGACGGGGACCTTCTTCCCCGTTCCCGGGTCGGTGAGTTTTATGTCGATTTCCTTTCCGATATGGCTGTTCAGATAATCAAGCTTGCTCTGGGAAGTTTTATAGTCACTGGAGAGTATTGAATCCACCTGGGCCTTCACGCCGTCCATCACCGCATAGTCTTCATATGCACCCTTTTCAATGCCTGTGACCTTTCCTTCCACGCTCATGACGCTGAGATTTGTGGCATCATAGATATATCCCTGGCAGTTCTGTCCCAGCAGGGAAGAAAGATTGGACACATCCTGCCGGCTGTAGTCATAGACGGAGGTTACATTTCCTATGTCAACCTCGTGGCCGTTGACCATCAATGTGGCCTTCCCGCTTTTCAGCTTTACGGAATCCACCACTCCCTGGATTTCTGAAACCTCTCCGGTGGCCGAATCCGTGACGGTGGCCTTGATGGTCTTTCCTGTCATGGTCAGTGCTTCCATGGAGGAAATGCCCGCACTCATATTGCTCATCTGCTCCAATGAGCTGAATTGTGCCAGCTGGGAAACGTATTCCGTGTTATCCGTGGGATTTAAGGGATCCTGGTTTTTGAGCTGCGTGATCAGCAGGCTGAGAAATTCATCCTTTCCCAGGTCTTTGGTGACGGTTCTGGTTGTATCGGTATTTGACGCCGTATAGATTGAATTGTTGACAGAATTTACTCCCATTTTCTTCATCCTTTCCGCAAGACCTGTAACCGGTTTTCCAGGCCGTGCATGTCTATATCCTGGATGATAGCAGTGAAATGCGGAATAATTATCAAAGAAAAATGATATTTTATGATAAATCGTGTAAAATTATGAAATATATAGATAAAAAAATAAACCCCCGACAGCTTTTGCCGCCAGAGGTTCAGAAGGGATGAGGTTATGTATTTATTCAGTTGCCGTGCAGCAGCCTGTAGCCATAGCCGTAAACGGTTTCAATTCTCAAAAACTCCATTTTCTTTCTCAGTCTTCTTATAAGGTCATCCACCGAGCGGTCGGACCCGAAGTGATCCTCGCCCCATACGTATTTCAATATCTGTTCCCTTGAAAAGGTCCGGAGGGGATTTTTCGAAAATAAAAGAACAAGGTCAAACTCTTTGGAGGTAAGATTGATTAAATTCCTGTCCATATGTACGATTCTTTCGATTTCATCGATGACATAGGGCGGAACATGATAAATTGTGGCTTTGCGCGGGCCCAGACCGCTTTCGTAAGTCCGCTGCAGCATTTTTCTTGCGCGTATTACCAGCTCCTTGGGCAAAAAAGGCTTGGGCAGGTAATCGTCACAGCCCATTTCCAGGCCGATTACCCGGTCCATGCCGGTATTGCGCTCCGATATGAGCATTACGGGGAGCTGCGGATACCTCTCTTTTATTTCGCATAGGATCTGGTATCCGTCGATGTCGGGGAGCCAGCTGTCCACAATCCATAGGTGGGGGCATTTGTCCATATACTTGCAAGCCTTTTCCCCATTTAAGAACGAAGTTATTTCCCAGCCTTCTTTCTGCAGGTACAGTGAAAACAAGTGGTTCAAATGCCTGTCATTCTCTACTAGATAAACCTGAAACACGTTGATGACCTCTTTTCATTTGCTGCCTCCCTGCATTCGTATATCGTCCATATTGCTGTAATAAGATATCGGCAATATTTATTCCGTAAAGTGTGGCAACTCTGTGGCAAATCTATGGCAAAACCGGATATTCCGTCACCGTTTGGCCATCACACTTATCCTTGAGATGGTTCCGGCAGCCTGGTCCGAATACCATACGGAGATCATGTCGCCCACCTTTATATCCTTTACCTCCAGCTTGGTGGGCTCCGCTCCCTTTTCCCCCCTGCCCATGGCAGTGATGGAAATACCGGAAGCGACGGTTATGGTTTTGGTCTCACCGGTGTATTTTACGGCAGGCTGGGGGCGCTCTCCCTGTTCCCCGCTTTTTTGTCCCTCTTGCTGTACTGCAGGTTTTTCACCGTCGGCAGGGGGCTGGCCTTTTCTCTCTTCCCCGTTTCGCTGGGGCATTTCGGTCAGCTTAATGACAATGCTGTTTCCCGAAACAGACGCTACCTCACCTGTCAGACCCGTTCTTTCGTTGCCTGCTGCTGCGGCCTTTTTTGCTCCATCCGGAGCCGCGGCCTTTTCAGTGCCCGAGGTGCCTTGCTGGTTACCGGCTTTGCCGGAAGCCTCCGAAGCGGCGTTATCCGCTTTCGGTGCAGAAGCCGGAGAATCCTGTGCCGGCGGCTGGCTGCCCGGATCTTGAGCATCCGGAGGAGGGTTGCCGGGGACCGCTTCATCCTCCGGGAAATAGTCATAGGTACTCTGTTCGTCCGTCAAAGCATTCTTGTCCTGGGCGGTATTGGAGGAACAGCCGGCCAGGAATACAAGTGCCAGCACAACCCAGAGAATATACCTGTTTTTCATCATTTTTCACCTCTGTAAAGTTTTTTAGAGAGAAAGCCTGCAGTTATGCAGGCCTTCATATTTTTACTACCTGGGGATTATATCGATATGTCAATTTTATTGTTGCTGCTGCTTTCCCTGGAGGAATCCTTGCCGGAACCGGCGGTATCGCTGACGGCAGGTGCCGCTGCGGGTCGGTTGCTGTTCTGCCCGTTCCTTTCCGACTTCTTTTGCTGGATCTGTGCCTCCAGTTGCTGGATCTGGAGTTGAAGCTGCTTGACCTTCTGTTCCTTGGTTTTTGCATCTTCCTTGCTCTGATTTACCTTTTGCAGATCTTTTTCCAGGACGCTTTTCTGCTTCTCCAACTGTGTGATTTCGTCGCTGCTCTCCATCGACGAATATGTATTTCCTGATATGGAGGAAATTGAGGAAATGCTCATAGGTTAACCTCCCGTGTGGTTATTGGGCTTTTTGCGTTGCCGTCTCCATGGCGGCTTTCAAAGCGCTTTGTATGGCATCCGCCTGGGCCTGGGTAAGGGTGCCGGCGGTTACCAGTTCATCCAGGGGACTCTTGCGCTCACCCTGTTCTCCCGGTTGGCCT
>JAFADI010000153.1 GCA_023424965.1 Bacillota bacterium | reverse complement strand
CCGGTTACACTTTCCGTGGGATTGCTGGCAGAGGATCTGGATTTCTTCCAGGCGAAAACCAAGGAAGACTCTTTTAAAAATGCACTTCCAAACGTAACCATCGACTTTCAGCAATACAAAGATACCGAAGAAATGATAAAGAACCAGAAAATCAGACAGGCAGCCAATGAATTGCCGGATGTGATTTATATGAAGCCCGACCATCTGCTTGAGCTGAAAAACTCCTTGGTTCCATGGAGTGAGGGTGAAGAACTTGTCAAGCAGAATAAATACGTTAAGTCTTATGCCATAAACAGTGCGGAGGACGGGGGATACTACGGCATTCCAATGAAGGTCTTCAGCGATTGGGTATATTATAAGCCGTCGATATTCAAGGAATTGAATTTGCAAGTACCTACAACATGGGGTGAATTCATCGATACGGCAAAGGCTGTAAAGGCCGGCGGCAAATATATTCCTATCGCCATGGGCGCAAAGGATACGTGGCCCACATACCCTTTCAATGAATGGATGCCTCATGTGATTTCCAACAATCCCAACATATTGACGGACCTTGCCAGGCAGGATGAACCTTTTGGACCGGACAGCGCCTTTTACAAGACCTATGCCATGGTTGACCAGCTATACAAAGCGGATGTTCTTGGCAAGGCTCTGGGTACAAGCTGGTCGGAAGCGGAACAGTTAATGGCGTCAAACAAGGCAGCTATGATGGCTACAGGACAGTTCTACCTCCCGGACTACAAGAAGCTTGGCGGCGATATGAGTGATATCGCAGTATTCCCGCTTCCCTTCAATACGGAAAAGGTAGACGGCAAAAAGGCGGTAGGACTGATCGACCTGTTCTTTGGCGTCAGCAAAACCAGCAAGAATCTGGATACAGCGAAGAAATATGTCGCATGGTTCTTCGGACCCGAAGTATACAAGGCATACATTGATGAAAGAATGATGACATCGACGGTGGAAGGTATTGACGCCAGCAACATATTCGCAGAGGCTATAAAGGAGCAGAAAGTGGAAATCTTCATGTACATTCCCGGAGATGAGAACTACACCAAGCTCGCAGGCGACACGAAATGGGAAACAAAGACCATCGGCACACAGATGATGGCAGGCAAGGATTACAAAGCAATCCTGGCGGACTACAACAAGAAGTGGAAGGCCGCGAGGGCTAAGTTGGGTATAAAATAATTCATGACTGAAACGTTGCCATACCCTGAAGGTGTGGCAACGTTTATTTAAAGGGGGGGTTCACATGGCAATGAGTTACGGCATGCAGAAAAAGCTGATCATTATCGGCTTCCTTTCAATTCCTGTATTTCTGCTGCTACTTTTAATGTTTTATCCGTCACTGAGGCTGTTTCAGCTGAGCCTGACGGATTGGGACGGATATTCAAAGAGTTTCGGCTATATCGGTTTATCGAATTACAAGCAATTAATTTTTGATTCCTCCGATGTTTGGGTTGCTTTAAGGAATAATGCCTACTACTTTTTTATTCATCTACTGGCGATACCGCTTGAAATCATGGTTGCATCCATTTTGTGCAGCAAGATCCGGGGGTCAAAATTCTTCAGATCCGTCACCTTTATGCCCTATGTTATCAATGCTGTGGCGGTTGCACTTGCATTTTCCTATTTCTATTCTCCAAACGGCGGTGGGCTTGACTCTATTCTGGATCTTCTCAAACTGGGCTTTCTGAAGCAGGACTGGTTGAGCGACCTGAAGATTGTGAATTTTACGCTTGTGACGGTATCTCTCTGGAGATTCTGCGGCCTCCACGTCATTTTATTCATTGCAGGGATCCAATCGGTGTCAAGAGAGTACTACGAAGCGGCAGAAATTGACGGCGCAAGTAAATTCCAGCAATTTACCAGCATAACGGTACCGGGGATAAAGACAGTGATTGAGCTGGTCCTCTTCCTCAATGTCCGTGGCGCGCTGACGGTGTTTGAGGTACCGTTCCTTATGACCAACGGTGGGCCGGGCTACGAGACATCCACCTTCATGGTCTATACCATAAAGACGGCCTTCCAGTTCAACCAGTTCGGCCTGGCCTCGGCAATGGCGGTGCTGACCATGGTTCTGATCATAGCAGGAAGCTTTATTCAAAGCAAAATTATCAAAATAAAGGGTTGATGATATGAGTAACAGTACAAACATTGTTGCCAGAAGGATAAGAAAATATAGCGCCGACGAATTGTTGAAATATGTTGTGTTATTAATAATTACTGCGATTGTGATTGCGCCCTGGCTGATTATCGTATTTTCAGCCTTTAAAACCCTTCCTGAAATCGGACAGCTTAAACCCTTGTCATTACCGCAAAGTTTTTATCTGGGCAATTTTATTGCTACGTTTCAAAAGGCCAAAATTTTGCTGGCCCTTTCCAATACATATGCAATAGCGGTGGTCAGCGTAGTAATCAACATTATGCTGGGCGCCATGGTATCCTATATAATCACGAGGTTTGACTTTAAAGGGAAAAAAGTCGTTATGGCGTTGTTCCTGGTGGCAATGGTCATACCGTTTTATACAATTGAGGTTGCAAGGTTCAGTCTGATAAAAGACATGGGACTTTACAATACCCTGTTTGCCCCCATATTGATTTACATCGGTGCGGACATGATGCAGATATTCGTTTACAAACAGTTTATCGATAAGGTTTCCGTATCCCTGGATGAAAGTGCTATGATTGAGGGGGCTTCCTACTTCACAATCTTTACAAAGGTGATTTTCCCGCTCATTTTACCCGCAGCCGCTACATTGGCAATTATCAAATTTGTTGACATAACAAATGACATGTATATTCCATACCTTTATATTCCGTCGGACAAATTCAGAACTCTGTCGACTGCGCTTATGCTGTATGCAGGGGACAGAACCATTGAGTGGGCGAGTCTAAGCGCATGCATCCTGTGGGTTATGCTGCCTACCCTGACCCTATACTTGTTTTTCCAGAAGTATATCCTGGCAGGGGTCACGGCAGGCGCCGTCAAGGAATGATAACTTAATTATCTTATTATTATAAACGATAAACCAATGTCAAGGGATGTTGGTTTTTTTCTTGCCGTAAGGCACTGGAATATTCCACGCCATAACGGTATAATTAGTCGTAGGTATTCATTTCAAAATCAACGGATAATCCGGTTTCTGAAACTGCTATTGCCTTACAGCCTGTAAATGAATGCAATGAGTGGTTCACAAAGGTGGATAAGCCATGAAGAATTCAGTATGGAACAGAGTTTTTGGCGCAATATTCATTCTGGCGTTTGCTGCAGCAACGGTTGGTCTGGCAGGCTGCGGCTTCCGGCAGGCAACCCCGGAAAATTCAAAGACGCAGACAAAGATGGATGGGGCAAAGGCCTCAGAACAAGCTTCCGGACCGGTTACGCTTTCTGTAGGCATACTTGCGGAGGATTTGGATTTCTTCCAGGCAAAAACCGGGGAGGACGCCTTTAAGAAGGCACTTCCAAAGGTTACGATTGATTTCCAGCAATATAAAAATACCGAAGAGATGATCAAAAACCACAGAATAAGAAAAACTGCCAATGAACTGCCGGATGTAATCTATGTAAAACCGGACAACATTCTCGAACTGAAAGACTCCTTGCTTCCCTGGGGTCCGGAGGAAGAGCTTGTAAAACAGAACAAATTCATCAAGTCCTATGCCATAAACAGTGCCGAGGGCGGGGGATATTACGGCCTGCCCATGAAGGTCTGGAGCGACTGGGTATATTACAGGAAGTCCATATTTAAAGAGCTGAAGCTGCAAATACCCACCACCTGGGAGGAATTCGTCAATACGGCAGAAGCTGTAAAAGCAGACGGGAAATATATTCCTATCGCCATGGGGGCAAAGGATGCATGGCCCACATACCCCTTCAACGAGTGGATGCCCCATGCGGTTTCAAACAATCCGAACATACTATCCGACCTTGCCGGGCAGGATGAACCATTCGGACCGGACAGCGCCTTTTATAAAACCTATGCCATGATTGACCGGCTATACAGGGCGGATGTTCTCGGCAAAGCCTTGGGGACAAGCTGGCCGGAAGCCGAACAGCTGATAGCATCCAACAAAGCCGCCATGATGGCTGCCGGGCAGTTCTTCCTCCCGGACTACAAGAAGCTTGGCGGAGACATGGAGGACATTGCCGTCTTCCCGATTCCGATGACCGGTGAGACGAAGGGAAAAATAAGGGCGGTTGGAATTGTAGACCTGTTCTTTGGCGTGGGTAAAAACAGCAGGAACCCGGAGGCGGCCAGAAAGTATGTGGCATGGTTTTTCAGCCCGGAGGTGTACAAGGCGTATATTGCCGACAGGATGATGACTTCAACGATTTATGGGGTTGATGCGGACAATAAATTTACGGAAGCCCTTAAGACGCAGGAAATGGAAATCTTCATGTATATACCCGGGGATGAGGATTATGCGAAAATTGCCAGTGAAACGAAATGGGAGACAAAAACCATTGGAACCATGATGTTGGCGGGGAAGGACTACAAAGCGATTTTAGCGGACTTCAACGGAAAATGGAAGGCTGCAAGGGAGAAGCTGGGTATAAAATAAGTCGAATTTAAAATGGTGCCCTGCGTTAAGCAGGGCACCATTTTTCAACAACTGCCAAACCTCAAGGGGCAGGCGTCAATAAAGCCACGCCAAAAGGAGGGAGCGTCAGAACACCTTTGTTGATGCTTTGGGACAGCATATCCTTATGATTCTCCTGGACAGGCAGCTTTACTTCAAAGGCGTTATAGTTGAGGAGGAGGATAAAACGCTTTCCATCTTTCTCTTTCTGTACCGCTTCCACACCGTCAACGGGGCCCGGCATAAGGGGAACAATCCCGGAATCCGCGGCGATTACCTTTACAAGGTTTTTTAAAGCGGCAGGGTCCAGGTCACATCCGATATAATAGACCTTTCCTTTCCCGAAGCGGTTGACGGTGATTGCCGGCCGGCCGGCATAGTAATCACCGGTATAACTTGCGAGTGCATTTGCGCTGATCGGCTTCAAGATGTCGCACCAGACGGAGGCGTGTCCGCCGCCTGCCATTGTGGAAACCGGAATTTGCCTGCCGTAGTTCAGCGAGTCGAACTCTTCCACCTCAACACCTGCCATTTCCTTAAACAGGCCCGGAAGGGTAAGCTCGCTCATGGCATTATTCCACGTTCTGGTTCCGGAACGGAAGGTGAGGACAAGGCTGCCTCCTTGCGCCACGTAATTCTCCAGCAGTTCTTTGATGCTTTCGGTCATCAAGTTGAATGCCGGCATGAACAGGACCTTGTATTTTGACAACTCGCCTGCTTCGCTGATAAAATCCGCAGAAATGTTATTTTCGGCAAGAGCGGTGTAATAGGACAGCAGCAATTGATTGTAGTCGAAATTGGCATTGTGGGACCGGATTTGGTGGCTCCAGAGGTTATCATAGGATTTTACGATGGCCGCCTCCGATACGACGGAGGACCCGACAAGCAAGTGGGACAATCCTTTCAATTCGGCGCAGGTCTGCTGTATTTCGCGGTACCGTCTCCTGGGTACGGAATCATGGTCCAGGATGCCGTACCAGTATTGTTCTGCTCCAACCCTGCAGGCTCTGAACCGGAAATAAACCATTCCTTCCGCGCCGTGGGCAACAGCCTGGTAGGTCCATAACCTCAGCTGGCCCGGCTTTGGCGTGTCCGCCAGGACATCCCAGCCGCAGGGGCCGCTCTGCTGCTCCATGACCCAGAAGTTCTTCCCTTTGATTCCACGCATCAGATCATGGGCCGCGGAGGTTTTGACGCGGGACGGGATATCCCAGGGATAATCGGGATAGTTGTCCCAGGAAACGAAATCCAGGTCTTTTCCGAGATGGAAATAATCAATTTCGGGGAAATGTCCCATCAAATTATGGGTGATGGGTTTATCCGTATGGGAACGCAGGATGTCGTGCTGTATTCTCTGATAGGACACAACCGCATCGGAAGAAAACCTCTTATAGTCAAGGACCATGGAAGGATTATGGCCGTCATGCTTCGGATCCGCACCGTCACAAACGCTGTATGCCGGCAGGACGATTTCGTCCCAGGCATGATAGGTCTGGCTCCAGAAAACCGTTCCCCATTCCTCATTCAGCCTATCAATGCTTCCATACTTGTTTTGGAGCCATTTTTGAAAGGCCTTCAGGCAATGCTCACAGTAACAGTAGGTTGTATCCTGGCAGCCGAATTCATTGTCGATTTGCCAGGCAACGACGGAAGAGCTGTCCTTATAGTGTTCGGCTACCCTGGAAACGATTTCTTTCGTCAGTTCAACAAAGCGAGGATTGTTCAGGCAGTAATGGCGGCGGCTGCCGAAACCCCGTACCCTTCCGTATTTATCCTTTTGATAGATGTCCTCATTCTGGTCCATAAGCCACTTTGGAGGGGTTGCAGTTGGGGTGCCCAGAATGACGCTGATGCCATGCTGTGACAAAATGCCGATGGCTTTGTCCAGCCAGGAAAAATCATACCGGCCCTTTTGCGGTTCCAGCTTTGCCCAGGCAAACTCAGCCATCCGGACAACATTGAAATTTGCCTCCTTCATCAACCGGGCATCTTTTTCCCACATTTCCTCCGTCCAGTGTTCCGGATAATAAGCCGCTCCTAAATACATATATTTTCTCCTTTCGCTCGCCTGCATGCCAGGGAATAATGATTGCTACTATATTCTTACATTCATTTTATATTGTAGTCCATAGGGGCACCGGCTTTAATGATTTATTTTGCATGTTTTTGATATTTTTTAACGCGTCAAACTAAATCAAAAAAGGATAAAAAATATCATTACTACCTGCAGGATTTATTTGTAACATTTATATATGAAAATTGCCTGATAATGGTATGGGAACCTTCAGCCTGCAAATTCATAATTTTTTTATCCGGGTGTAACAACCAAAAATAAATCAAAATGAAGGAAAGGGGTACAAAGTTATGAGAAAAAGTTTTAAGAAAACCCTGGTAACATTGCTTTTAATTGCGGCGATGTTAAGTTCCATGCTGACGACCGTCAGTGCGTTTGGTCCTTCCACCATGTATACACCCCCGGCCAATGCGCCGGCATATGGGGTTTTATCTCCCAGGACCATTCAACTCAAATACAGCGGCGCCAACAACGGGAAAATGTATACTACCTGGGAAAACAGAACCACCGGCATACCGACCTTCCCCATCTTCGAAAGCACCAATAACGGACAGAGCTGGACGAAAGTAGGAGATGTAAGGGATACGGTGAATGGGACCGACTGGGGAATGCAGAACTGCCCGCAGCTGTTTGAAATGCCTCAGACCATCGGCAGCCTGACAGCCGGCACATTAATCTGTGTGG
>JAFADI010000139.1 GCA_023424965.1 Bacillota bacterium | reverse complement strand
TCATGATTGATCAATATTTTCGTTTCATCATAGTCTCCCGGAATGCAGCAGAATTTGCAGGGGATCTGCTGCTTTGTATACAGGCAGCCATAGGCCGGCCAGATGACCAGACCGTTGTAGCAGGCCAGGGTGACATAGGGGAATTTCCCCCCGGTGATCCTTAAAACATCGTCGTTCTCCGCAATCAGGTTGTTGGGAGCGCAGGGCGTAATTACCCCGGACATCCCCTCATCGATGAAGATGGTCCCTTCATTGTCGTTTAACGACCACTGTTTCTCCCAGAATTTAGGTCTTTTGTAAAAGCTGACTTCGGTAAAGAATTTTCCGTTTTCGAAAACCTGGTAGGTTCCGTCAAGCTTCCGCAGTTCAAAGGGGGAATCGTCCCCATAGCCCGTAAAGGAGAAGGGACCGGTGATGTCATCCCCTATCCAGGTCAGGGCGACAGGATAATATCCTTCGGCCTGCAGCCCCGTTCTCAGCTCGGGAGATATCCGGATACCGTTTCCCTGAATCCTTATTTTTTTGTCAATTGAACTTAACTCGCTCATTTTTAAATGACCTCCTGATTTTAATTGAGTTTTTTAAAATAAAGAGGCCGGACCCACCTTGGATAAGGTAAGCCCAGCCTCTGATTTCCCAGTCAACTGTCCTTGAATAAACAAAAGGCCGTACTCCCCCGACAGGGATATACAGCCTCTAGTCCACTAGTTAGCAAGTATTCCTACTATTTCTATATGTTTAGTATTATAAACTCTTCCCCTCCATTTGTCAATTATTAAAATAAAAAATCCTCAACTTTTTGCTCCGCCTGGTTCCTCAGCCCAAAATCAGGTCCCCCATCAATATGCCCGCCGTCCCGCCTTTTCCGTCTTTAACGGGTACGGAAACCGCAATGCAATAGCTGTTTGTGTCAACGGATATGTAGGGCTCCGACTGGTACTCCTTCCCTTTGATTGCCTCTTTAAAGTAAGGCCTGTGGGAAAAGTTCACATAGACCTCCTTTTCCTCATAGTCCAGAGTTATGGCCTTCCTCAGCCCCTCCCTGTCCATGACGGCAAAGAGCTCAAAATAGGGATACTCCTTTATTTTCTCCCTGAGTATTGCCGTGCAGACCTTATTGTCCATGGCCGCCAGTGCTTTGATCTCCACCATTTCCCTCAGGGTGGCCCGTCCCCTGTTTATATACTCCTGAACAGTCGGGGTGATTTCATAGTTTTTCGCAAAAGAGGCGATATGCCCTTTTAAGCTTTTGTTCATCTGCGTCAGGTTGGAGATGGAATCAAACATGTTGTTCATGGCCTCCAGCTGCTTCCGGGAGGAATCGGACACCTGGTAAGTCGCAGCCACCGTCTCATCGGAGGCGGCGGCAATTTCCCCCATGCTCTCCCTTATCCTGAACATGCCTTCCTTTTGCAGTTCAATGGCTTTATTGATGTCCCTGACGGAGCTTAAGGTTTTTTTGTTTTCTGTGGAAATTTTATCCATGTTCTTCCTGGTGACATTGGAAAACGCAATATTTTTATTTATTTCCTCCACCTCAAGGCTCATGGCGGAAGATACCTCTTCGATCTTCAAATTGATGTCGTTGATGATTTTCTGAATTTCATTGGCATGCCCGGAGGATACTTCAGCAAGCTTTCTTATTTCAGAGGCGACGACCGCAAAGCCCGTTCCCGACTCGCTGGCCCTCGCCGCTTCGATTGCGGCATTGAGGGAGAGCAAATCGGTATTTCTGCTTATTTCCTTGACGGTGTCGGCAATGCTCTGGACCTTGACGGTGCTTTCCCGCAAACCGTCCATTTTCCTGGCCAGCAACAGATTCGATTGGGCGGACCGGTTCAGCTTTTCCACCAGTTCGATATAAATTCTGCTGCTGTCTTCCACTTCATTCATCATGGAGGCCGCCATTTTCTCGATGGTCTCACCGTTCCGGGATATGTTTTCATACTCCTCCACAATCCCGTTGATCAGCTCAAAGGTGGTGGAGGTATTTTCCACCTGCCTTGTCATGTTGACGGCGATCTCGCCGATGGAGCGGTCGGTCCCGTTTGCCGACAGGGTGATGAACTCCGTGTTCTTGCCAAGTTCCTCATAATGGCCGATGACCTTGTCCGTCATGGTGGTTGTTTCATTGATAAAGCCCCTCACCTTCAAAACCAGGGCGTTGATATTCAAGGCCAGATTTGCAAGCGGGCTTTTTTCTTGAATTGCTATCTTTTGGGTCAGGTCTCCCTGCGCGATCCTTTGAAGGGTCTCATTGACCCTGCCAAGGCTTGTGCGGTTTATGGTGTACAGTACAAAGGAGGTTACAAATGCAATCAATGCCCAGAGCAAATTTATGATTAGAACCGCGTGCTCTGTCTTTATACTGCTGAAAATAAAAATAAGGGCAGCCGCAAGAATTATTAATAGAACAAATGAAAATACGATGGGTTTGCTCTTGCTCATACCAACCAACTCCATTCCGTCATTGTCGTCGCTTTCGCTATAAATCCTCTTCCCCAGACGCTTCTATTCTTTTTACAAACCGCATTTTTCCAACGCCTGCTTGAGGTCTTCAATGATGTCCCCGGCACTTTCCAGGCCCACACTGAATCTTAAATGTCCGTTGCTGAATTCCGGCGGGTAAAAATGATTTCTCTCGTCCTCCGGCCCCACATAGACCATCAGGCTTTCATCGTGTCCGATGGAAACCGCAGGGATGATCAGTTGCAGAGAATTAAGGAACCTGTTGTGGGTGTCGACGCCTGCTTTCAGTCCAAAAGAAATCACTCCGGAAAACATCGACATCTGTTTTTTTGCAATTTCATGCTGGGGGTGGCTTTTGAGTCCCGGATATGCCACAAATGCCACCGAGGGATGTGCTTCCAAAAATTCCGCCGCTTTAAGCGCACTCTCGCTGTGCTGCTTCATGCGCAAAGGCAGCGTCACAGCTCCCCGCATGATCAGCCACGCGTTGAAGGGGCTGATGACCCCTCCCAGATTCACCATGGCCTGGCGTTTGATCCGGCCGATGAGCTCTTTTCGTCCGATGACCGCTCCCCCCATGGCATCCCCATGGCCGTTGATATACTTTGTCAGGCTGTGGATCACAAGGTCGGCTCCCAATGCCAGGGGCTGCTGCAGGAATGGGGATGCAAAGGTACTGTCTACGGTAAGCAAGGCCCCTGCAGCTTTTGCAAGCGTTGAAATCTCCGCAATATCACTCACTCTCGTGGTGGGATTTCCCGGTGTCTCAATGTGAATAAGCCTGGTGTTGGGCCTCAATTCTTTCTTTATTTCTTCCAGGTTTGAAGTATCCACAAGGCTTGCCTCGATCCCGTACTTTTCCGGGAAATATTCGTTCAAAAGCCTGTAGACCGCTATGTACGAAACATTGGAGCATAGGATGTGCGCATTCTGATCCAGAAATGTAAAAAACACACCTGCCAGGGCCGAAACCCCGCTGCCGAGCACTACGCAGTCTTCTCCGCCTTCAAGGGCCGCCAGCTTTTCCTGCAGGTAAATTTGGTTTGCCGAGGTATTCCTTGTATAAATCAACTGGTCCGCGTCGCTCCAGTTCAAGGCGGATGCATCCTCTGGAAGCCTGTAGCTGTTGGCCATGGTGATGGGTCTCCGGATAGCTCCCGTTTCCTTATCGATATCGTTGCCCACGTGAACGCATTTTGTAAAAAAACCCATTTTTGTTTTATCGAACATTGTGCCACCTCCCGAAAATACTCTAGTATTCCTATCGGATTTATTTTTAATAATTATAGCATACGAATTGTATTTTTCCTATGATTTATTTATAATATCTTCGTAACCTTTTCAACCTTCGACTTGACGGGTAACGATTTTGAAATTTAAGATGATCGCCAAATTTATTACGGACAATAAATTTACCTACGGCACGGGACTGCTTTTCATGTTTCTCGCGTCCTATATCCAGACGCTTTTTCCCCGGGTTCTGGGGGACGTCATCGATCTGCTGAAGGCACAGAATTTCACCCGCAGCAGCATTCTTGTGAAGATAGGCCTGCTTCTGGCCATCTCTTTTACCGCCTTTGCCTTCACCTATGGTTGGAGAAGCCTGGTCATAGGCAATGCAAGAAAGCTGGAATGCTCTCTGCGGGAGGAGCTCTACCGGCATTTTCAGACCCTGTCCCCCGAATTTTATTCCAGCCGGAAGACCGGTGATTTGATTGCCTACGGCATCAATGACATCCAGGCGGTGAGAATGGCTTTCGGCCCGGCCACCGCAATGTCCGTCAACGGCATTGTGATCTGTGTTTCCTCCGTCTATTTCATGCTGACTTCCGTGGACTTTCTCCTGACGCTCCTGACGCTGGCCCCCATTCCTTTTGTTGTCCTGTTTATGACCCTCATCGGCAAGAGGATCCGCAAACGCTTTGTCAAGGTACAGGAGCTTTTTGGAGAGATTTCCGACAGGGTGCAGGAAAACATCAACGGCATAAGAGTGATCAAGGCCTACGTCCAGGAAGATAAGGAAATCGAAGAATTTAAGGCTCTGGGTGACCGGGTGCTGGAGGCAAATATACGCATGGTCAGGACCTCTTCCCTTCTCACCCCCATGATTGAAGCCTGCTTCAGCATCAGTTTCGTCCTGAATCTCGTCCTGGGGGGAAAGATGGTTTTAAACGGAAGTATTTCCCTCGGCGGCTTTGTGGCCTTCAACACCTACCTGGCCATGATCATGGCCCCCGTCATTTCCATTGGACGTGTTGTCAGCATATTTCAGAAAGGGGCCGCTTCCCTTCAGCGGCTGGACGAAATCTTCAGCGTCCGCCCAAAGGTGGTGGACGGCCAAAAGCACATCCGCCAAAACATCGAAGGGGATATCGCCTTTAAAAACCTGACCTTTTATTATCCCGGAGCGGCCCGTCCCGCACTGGCAGACATCAATCTCACCATAGAAAAAGGCAGAACCCTGGGCATTATCGGGAAGACCGGTTCGGGAAAGACGACACTGGCCAATCTGCTCTTGAAATTGTACAACAGCCCACCGGGGCAGCTTTACCTTGACGGCACCGACATCAACGACTATTCCCTCGATGCCATCCGGAACAGCTTCAGCTTTGTTCCCCAGGATACTTTTTTGTTTTCAACCAGCATAAAAGAGAACATCATCTCCTTTAAAAACATCTACTCCGAGGGCGAAATCGAATCTGCGTCGCGCTTTTCCAGCATCTTCGAGAGCATCTCCCAGTTCCCCGACGGCTTTGACACACTGCTGGGAGAGCGGGGAGTCAATCTTTCAGGAGGCCAGAAGCAGCGCATATCCCTGGCGAGGGCCATTATACGGGATTCCTCCATCCTCATCCTGGATGACGCTCTTTCGGCAGTGGACACCGTCACGGAGGCACATATCCTGAAGAATTTTGAAACCCACCGGAAGGGCAAGACCACTTTGATCATTTCCCACCGGATCTCCGCCGTCTCCAATGCCGACGAGATCATTGTCATGAACCAGGGCCGCATACAGGAGTGCGGAACCCATGAGGAGCTTATGGGAAAGGAGGGCCTGTATTATGAAATTTTCAAGGAGCAGGACAGGGAAAAAAACGCAGAAAAGGTTTAAGTCAAGCAGTGTCAGGGAATTGATAAAAATCTCCCTGCCCTACAAGCGCCTGTTTTTTATTGCCGGTGCCTGCATCATTTTGATCAATGTCTCCGTTCTGTTCAAACCCATCATATTGAAGCTGGTCATCGACGACTTTCTCCTGGGAGGAAAGGCACAGACGGGCTTTTATTCCATCACGGCCATGGGAGTCTTATACCTGCTGGTCTCCCTGTCGGGAAGCCTGCTCTCCTATACCCAGGCCAACCTGGTAAACTCGGCGGGGCAGAAGGTAATCAAAGGGCTGCGGGAGCGCGTATTCAAAACCATCCAGCTGCTTCCCCTGTCCTATCTCGACAGGACTTCTTCCGGCAGGCTGATCACACGGGCCACCAATGACATCTCGGAGATCAGCGACATGTACACCGATGTGGTTATCAACCTTTTCAAGGATGTGCTTTTGCTTGTGGGTGTGGTTTACGCCATGCTGAGCCTTCATCCCGCGCTTGCCCTGATTTCCTTCACCGTAATTCCTCCCATGGTCTTTCTCATTGTTTCCATCAAAAGCAAGGTCCGGGAAAACTTTTTTTCCATGAAACACATCATCGGCAAAATCAACGGCTTTATGGCGGAAAATATTTCAGGCATGAAAATTATCCAGATATTCCGCGCTGAAAAGGAAAAGGAACTGGAATTTTCCCGGCTTAACCATGAATACTTTCTTTCAACCATGATCCAGGTAAGGCTCAACAGCTTTTTGAGGCCTGCCTCCGACGTGTTCCAGAGCCTGTCCATTGCAGTCCTCTTGTGGTACGGCATGGGAAAGATCGGGGATTCCAGCCTCCAGATCGGGGTCCTTTTTGCCTTTACTACCTATGTGAAACAATTTTTCAATCCCATTTCCGAGCTGGCGGAAAAATATAACAGCATACAATCGGCGCTGGTTTCGGCGGAAAGGATATTTGATCTGCTAAAGCAGGAAGAAATCCTGGAAGACCTGGATTCAGGGCTCCCCATGCCCAAAATCGGCGGCAGCATCGAGTTTAAGAACGTCTGGTTTTCCTACAACAACCGGGATTGGGTCCTGAAAGACATCAGCTTTAAAATAGAGAAGGGGCAAAGCGTGGCCTTTGTGGGGGAAACCGGCGCCGGCAAAACGACCGTCATCAGTCTCATCAACCGGTTCTATAAAATTCAAAAGGGCGAAATCCTCATCGACGGGATGGATATCAACCGGATAAATCTCCGGGATTTGAGGCGGAATATTTCGGTGGTGCTGCAGGACGTTTTCCTGTTTTCCGGGAGTATAGAAAGCAACATCACCTTGAAGGACACCATTGAAGAGGAAAGGCTTGTCACGGCCATGGAGGCCTCCTGCTGCGACACCATGGTGGGCGCCTTCCGGGAGGGTATCCATGAACCGGTGATGGAGAGGGGAAACACCCTGTCTTCGGGACAGAAACAGTTGATATCCTTTGCCCGGGCCATCTCCCACGCCCCCTCCATCTTCATTCTGGACGAGGCGACGGCCAACATTGACACCCATACGGAAAAGCTCATTCAAAAGGCCATCGAGAGCATTGCCCGGGGCAGGACCACGCTGGTGATCGCCCACAGGCTTTCAACCGTAAAAAAATCCGATAAAATCATTGTCATGCAGCATGGAAAAATCATTGAAACGGGAGACCACGACAGCCTGTTGAAGAGCAAAGGCTATTACTGGAAGCTGGTCAGGAGCAATACCTTCCGGGAACCGGACCGGGAGGCACAGGACGGCCTTCCCCCTTGCTGATCCTCACCTATGCCTTTTCTTCCAGCACCTTTTCTTTGGCGTTCATTTCCCTGTAGGCCTTAAGGGCGGTAACCCCCACTCCCGACAAACATATGAAAGCCGCCGCTATATAGACATACTTCATTCCAAAAACAAACACATCGCTTCTTCCTTCCACATATCCGTATACCCGGTAGCCAAGCTTATGGCTCATCAGTCCGTATAGAATCCCCGTGGACAGGGCGATCCCCAGAACGGTGCCTATGTTTCTGACAAAGGCGTTTATACTGCCTGCGATGCCCAGGTTTGTCCTGGGAACCGAAGACATGATGGAAACGGTATTGGGAGACTGGAACAGCCCGTTCCCCAGGGAAATAATCCCGGTATAGGCCGTCATGACGTAAAGATTTGAGTATTCGTTCAAGGTGGACATCATAAACAATCCTGCGGCCGTAATGCACAAACCCAGCAGGGTCAAGGAATTGGAGCCTATTTTATCGGACAGGTAACCGCTTGCGGGGGCGGATACCGCCAGCACCAGGGGAGGAAGCATCATAAAGAGTCCCGCCGCCGCGGGAGACAATTTTAAAACATCCTGCAGGTAAAAAGGATGGATGATATTTAGAAAGCCTGTGGCGGCCGAAGAGATGAAAACGCAGGCCACACTGATTGCAAAAACCGGGTGTCGAAAAAGCTGCAGCTTTATCAGGGGCATCTCCAGCTTTGCCTCCAGCAGCATAAATGCCGCCAGGGCCGCGGCGGAGACGGCCAGGCCGGATATAACCCTGGGATTTCCGTAGCCCGCCTTCTGCCCGTAGCCCAGCGTTATGAACAGTATAACCGTTGTCAGGGCCAGCAGGGCGGCTCCGGCCACATCAATCTTCTCCTCCACGCCCCTTCCCCGCGGGAAAGCCTTCCAGCCGAGAAACAGTGCAACGATACCGATGGGGATATTGATGAGAAAAATATAGCTCCAGTTGAGCCAGGATACGATAAAGCCCCCAAGAGGGGGACCGGCCAGGGTCCCGAAGGCCACGAAGGTACTCTGGATCCCCAGAGCCCTTCCCCTTTCATTCTCCGGAAAAACCTGCGTTATAATGCCGAAGCTGTTGGACATGGTTCCTGAAGCCCCAATCCCCTGAATCGCCCTGGAAATCACCAGGGCCGTCAGGGAATTGGAAATTCCGCACAGCAGCGAGCCTATGACAAAAAAGAAAACTCCGAACCGGAAAACCTTCGTTTTCCCGATGATGTCTCCAAGCCTGCCGCTGACGTTAATCAACGCCGATATTACAACCAGGTAAACCGTCACCACCCATTGGCTGGAGGACATATCCACCGAAATCTCCTTTGACATGACCGGCAGAGCGACGCTGACAATGCTGCTGTCAAGGCATGCCATAAAGGTCATGGTGACAACCCCCAGCAAAATCAGCCACCGGTTTTTATGCACTTTTTCTTCCAATACCTCCATATGTCCATCCCCACCTGTTTTTTTATCGTGCCTGGCTTCTCAGCAGCTCCGCCTTGTCGGTCTTTTCCCAGGGCAGGTCGACATCCGTTCTCCCGAAATGTCCGTAAGCGGCGGTTTGTTTGTAGATGGGCCTCCGGAGATTCAGGCTTTTGATGATGCCTGCAGGCCTTAAGTCAAAATTCTCTTTCACCAGCTCCTCAATCTTTTCCTCGGGGATTGCCGCTGTCCCAAAGGTATCGATCAAAACGGATACGGGCCTTGCCACACCGATGGCATAGGCGAGCTGCACCTCAACCTTGCTGGCCAGCCCCGCGGCGACGATATTTTTGGCAACGTATCTGGCCGCATAGGCCGCCGAACGGTCCACCTTGGTGGGGTCCTTTCCCGAGAAGGCTCCTCCCCCATGGCGCGAGTAGCCTCCATAGGTGTCCACGATGATTTTTCTTCCCGTGAGCCCCGAGTCTCCCTGGGGGCCGCCCACGACAAAACGTCCGGTGGGATTGATGAGGAATTTTGTGCCGCCGTCGATGAAGTTCTCCGGAATGACAGGCTTGATTACATGCTCTATGATGTCTTTTTCTATCGTGTCATGCTCCACATCGGGACCATGCTGGGTGGAAATGACGACGGTGTCCACCCTCACCGGCTTGTCGTCCTCATACTCCACGGTGACCTGGGATTTGCCATCAGGCCTTAAGTATTTCAACGTCCCGTCCTTTCTCACGTCGGTGAGCCTTTTGACCAGCTTGTGGGCGAGGGATATGGGCAGCGGCAGCAGCTCGGGGGTTTCATCCACGGCAAAGCCGAACATCATTCCCTGGTCTCCCGCCCCGATGGCTTCGATCTGGCTGTCGTCCAATTCTCCCTTTTTGGCCTCCAGGGCTTTGTCAACCCCCAGGGCGATGTCCGGCGACTGCTCGTCGATGGAGGTGATCACCGCGCAGGTATCCGCATCAAATCCGTATTTTGCCCTGTTGTAGCCGATCCCCCGGATGGTTTCACGCACTACTTTCGGGATATCCACATAGGTGCTTGTGGTGATTTCTCCCGCCACCAGCACCAACCCTGTCGTCACGGAAACCTCGCATGCCACCCTGCCGTTGGGGTCCTTTTCAAATACCGCGTCTAAAACCGCATCCGATATCTGATCGCAAATTTTATCCGGATGACCCTCTGTTACTGATTCCGATGTAAATAATTTTCTTGCCATTTCAATTCCCCCTGTTCATTGTATTTGGTTGTATAAAGAAAAAGAGACCAAGCCCTTTTCAATCGAAAAAGCTTCGTCTCCAGTCTGTCTGGTTAACTTTTTTCAGTGCGCCCATAATCCCAAGTATACATATATGTTTTATCGGTTTAAATTATACCCATTCTAAATTGCGTTGTCAACCGTTATCCCACCTCAAAGATTTGTGTAATTTTTTCTTCCACCTGCTCTTTCCCCACAAGGCCAGCCAGTCTTCCCCGGTACTCCCCTGCTTCAAAAAAGAGTATTTGGGGAACACCTCGTAAAGAGAACCGCTGAGACAAATTCTTTTCTTTTTCGGCATCCACATAATAGAAATTAACCCTGCCGTCATATTCCCTTTGCAAGGCTTCCAAAACCGGCAGCACCCCCTGGCATACGCGGCAGCTTTCCCTGGAAAAAACCACCACACCGGGTTCGGCAGTGTCATAGATGGCTTCATCAAAATGATTGGAATCCAAAGGTTTTAAAGACATACCATCCGCTCCTTGATCCTTAAATTTCTTCCGTAAAAATCTGATAAATGGGGGCCCCTTCGCATTGTGCCGGATAACGCAAACCAAGCAATGCTGAAATTGAAGGGGCCACATCCACCTGCCGGATCACCCGTTCCGTCGTAAAACCCGGCTTTATGCCGGAACCTGCGGCTACAAAAATGGGTGAAACCGAGGTATCAAAATAGCCTTCGGACGTTGAAATGCTGTCCCCATGCAACCGGGTATACTTTTCTTCAATGGAGAAGAAAATATCGCCGCATTCCGGTCCGTTAGCCCCCAGCAAAACAGCGTCTTTGTTCCTGAGGCATATGCCCACAACCCGTTTGCCCGTCCGTTCATCCCGGTAATTGTACAAATCGGAGATGAGTTGTTCTTCCAGATCATATTTGTCTTCCGGATCCACAATGCCATGTTTGTCACGGCCCTTGAGGTTGATATAGATATAGTTGCTGCGTATCTGAACGGCTCTCGTCTTCTCCCAGTCCACTTCCCTGATTGAATTGCCGTCCTTATCCTTTTTCATGACCGTATAGCCCAGCTCCTCCATGACTTTTGTATTCAGGCCGGCATATTCTCCCAGAATGGGCGGTATGTTATCCCCCACCATCAGGCCGTGGTCGCTCACAATCAGGATCGTCCAGCCTTCCTCCAGCAAATGCAGGAACTGGCCGAAATAATCATCGGTCTGGATATAAAATTTTTCAATAAAGCCCTGATAGGTCTTTTCATCGGTATAATTCCACGGCTCCAGTGTCTTTGCAAGATGCCACAGCTGATGTCCCGCGCAATCAATGTTGTGAAGGTGTGAAAATACCACCTGGTATTTTTTCTCTCTGATGCAGTAATTGAGGGAATCCGCCTGCCATTTGTTGTACACCGCCCAGGAAGGCTCAAAGATTTCCCTCACCAGCTCGTCATCCTCCCCGCCGATCAGGCTGACAGGCGGAACATGGCCTACATTCCTTACGATATCCGTATAGAGTTCTTTCCGGTGCCACAGCTGGTCGTTGGATATGTCAAGGGCATTGCTGATCCACAGCCTGACCTTGTTGCCCGCCGGGTCAAGCTCCAAAAGCTTCATGGAACGGCAGGCAGGCTTCGTGACTTCCTTCTTCGTAACCTCGTCAATAATGCCTGTCACCAGCCTGCCCCTCTCAAGAGTGACAAGGGGCGCAGCCGCTTTCTTGTTTTTATAGATGGCAATCCCGTCATATTCTCCGGCCTCATTTTTGAGAATCAGGGCCGGCCGTCTCATTAAACCGCCGGAAGTGAGGATGGTAAACTCTTTGGCGCCTTCGGGAGCATTTTCCCAGCCGGCGGCAGCCTTCAGCGGGGAGTTTACGATATCGTAGGCCACTTTGCTGCCAATGACGGTTTCGGTATCCTCATCGTCCATGACATAGGTGCGGATTTCCCCACCCTGCCGGGCCAGATCCCCCCACCAGAGCTCCATCATTTCATCGTCGGCTCCCACGTCCAGGGTATCTTCCAGATCGGTAATGATGCAGCCAACCCCTGCCGGTTTGTCTACTCTCGGCGCATAGCGCACCTCTTTAATTTCGGTTGATGCTACGACAACCTTTTCCCAATCCAGCTGTGCAATGCCCATATTTACCGAACCCGGCTGCGTACCATCCACAACGCTCAGATTTTCGTTCTGGGAGGTCGGCGGCCAGGAGCTCCCGGGCCAGTGCCAGACCAGTGTCTTCAAACCGGCCTCGGAAGTAATATTCCATACCTGTTCCGCCGTACAATTGCGGGAATCCATATTATAAACAACGGCATCCAGGCTTTCCGGCGATTGTCTCCAATAGCAGGTGATGCCGTGGGTTCCGGGATAGGCTCCGGTGGCCAGCGTCGTCCAGCAAGGCGGTGTAATGGTTGGAATGGCGCCGATTTGCCGCAAGTCCTTTCTCGCTGCCCCGCGTTCAATGATTTTTTTCAGGTTCGGCATTTTCCCTTGCTCCAGGAATTTACGGCTCACCCTGGGGTCCATGCCATCGACACCCAACACCAGTAATTTTTGAGTAAGTGCTGCTCTCTTCATATCGAAACCTCCATATCCCCAATCAATTTAATCCTATTGCAAAACCTTCAATCCCACGGTCCCTGCAACGATCAGAAAAATACATCCGAATTTCAGCAGGTTCGCCGCTTCATTGAAGTAAAGTACTCCAACGGCGGTTATAATTGCTATCCCCACGCCGGACCAGATGGCATAGGCCAGACTGATGTCAATTTTCTTCAAAGCATAGGTCAGAAAGGTAAAACATAATATATAGAAGACAAACATCAGCACCGAGGGTGTTATTTTCGTAAACCCTTTCGACAGCTTCATTGAAATTGTTCCTGAGACCTCAAAAAGAATAGCCAACAGTAAGTACAGCCAGTGCAATTTTTACCCTCCTACCCCATATTTCACAGCCTGTTGTTCCGGCTGGCTTTTAAAAACTATTTTTTTACAAATAAAAAAGGCCAAGTCAACAGAACCCAAATATATTGGACTAAGCTCAGCCTCCAGTTTGTCTGGCCAGCCATTCCCTAGTATTCATATATGATTTAATGGTTTTATTGTAACAACCTTTATTTTTTTTGTCAACACATATTAAAAAACCTATTGACATCGGCGTTATCCTATTGTAGAATTTAAAAAAACCAACAAATTCACTCGGTTTACTAATATTTAAAATTGTTCTGACTGACTAGACACACTAGAGGCCAGGTAAGCATTTGTTTTACTGTTTAAAGCAAATGCTGTCTGGCCATTCCTATTTTTAACCGCCAACAGGGACTATTTTATAGAAAGGAGAGAAAAGCTCATGCAGTCAAATACATTTACGGGCAAAGAAGCACATATCCCTGCAAGGTCTGAAGCAGCAGGCCTGCTGGAAAAGCTTAAAGGCCGTATATCCATCGAAGTCATCATAACAATCACCACATTTGCGGTATTGGCACTGGCCTGGTATCTGGTCACAAGCTTCAGGCTTGTATCCGATATCCTTGTCCCTGCGCCTTCAAAAGTCTTTAAGAGCTTCAATGAAATTGTTTTTACGGGCTATAAGGGTACACCTCTTTTCAAGCACCTGGCCGACAGCCTGCTCAGGCTTCTCAGCGCCTATCTGCTCGCCGCCGCCATCGGAATACCCTTGGGGCTGGCCAGCGGGTATAACCGTAAAATAAGAGCCGTCTTTGACCCTCTGGTTGAATTCTATCAATCCCTTCCTCCATTGGCCTATTATACACTGCTGATCATCTGGTTGGGCATTGAGGATTTTTCAAAAATCACCCTGCTCTTTCTTGCCGCCTTTGCTCCCATTTATATTTCATCCATGGCAGGGGTAAAGGGCGTACGGGAAGACTATGTGAATGGGGCATACACTCTGGGAGCCGGCAAAGGCCAGGTCTTCCGGCACGTCATATTCCCGGCCTGTCTGCCCTATATCTTTACCGGCCTCCGGACCTCCATGGCAGTAGCCTTCGCCACCCTGGTGGCGGCAGAGATGGTGGCCGCCGTCACGGGCATAGGATGGATGGTATTTGATGCAAGCAGGTTTTTAAGAAGCGATATCATATTTGCAGGACTGATTGTCATGGGAATCACCAGCATTGTTCTGGACAGGACAATCCGTTTTGCCGAAGCGAAAATCGTTCCATGGAAAGGAAAGGAATGACCACTAATTTTAAAAATTTAAAGGGGGAAATTATTTATGAAGATTCACACTCGTATTGTAAGCCTTATCGTTCTATTCAGTGTCGCAATATTGGCATTTGCAGGCTGCGGCGCTTCAAAGCCTGCGGAAACGCCTGCGCAAAGCCAGGAACAGCCCGCGGCAGACAACAAACCCGATGCCGGCAGCGAGACACCGGCCAAAAGTGTCGATAAGCCTGAAACGGTGACGATAGGACATTTTTCCGGCAATGACGACAACCTGCTTGTCAAAGAAAAGGGCTGGCTGGAAGAGGAATTCGCAAAGGATGGAATCAAGGTCAAATGGGTTAACTTCCAGTCCGGGCGTGAGATGAACAGTGCCATGCTGGCCAAATCCATCGACTTTGCGGGGGGGATCGGAGATCCACCGGTAACCATTGCCGCCTCTTCCGGCATTCCGTACCAGATCTACTGGATCAGCAACATTATCGCCGAGTCCGAAGCCCTGGCCGTCAGGAATGGCGCCAACATCAATTCCATCAAGGAGCTGAAAGGCAAAAAAATAGCAACGACCGTGACCTCCACCTCCCACTACAGCTTGCTGAGTGCATTGGAGCTGAACGGTCTGACAGCTTCCGACGTCCAGATCATCGATTTGAACCCTCAGGACATTGTCGCCGCATGGCAGCGGGGCGATATTGATGCGGCTTATACCTGGGACCCCAATTTAAGCAAGCTTTACGCGGACGGCAAAAAGCTGATATCCAGCAAAGACCTGGCAGACGCAGGTGCGCCCACATCTGCCTACAATATCGTCCGGACTGACTTTGCAGAAAAATATCCGCAAATCGTGGATGCATATATTAAAGCACTTATAAAGGCTCAGGATTTATACAAAAACACTCCCGACAGTGCCACAGAGGTGTGGGCAAAAGCGCTCAGCATCGATAAGGCCGAATCCCTGAAGCAGGCGAAAGGCAACAGCTGGCTCACTCCGGAGGAGCAATTGTCCTCAAAATTCCTTGGAACAAGCGCACAAAAAGGTGATACCGTAAAAAGCCTGAAGAAAATAGGCGATTTCCTTGTGGACCAGAAGTCTCTTCCCGGAAAATTGGAAGCTTCGGCCTATGAGAAATTTGTGAATCCGGCGTACCTGGAAAAAGCATTAAAGAAATAAGGAAATCCTAACAAACACGTGGGAGGCGAGCCTATGACGCTTGCGAACAAAGACCTTCCGGCAGGAGGAAATCCATTTGAAATCCCTGCAGAGGCAGCATCAAATGAAGCAACGATTTTTGCCGATGATGCGGATACACGTAAGCCGGTTATTTCCCTCCAGCAAGTGGGCTTGACCTATAAAGCCGGGAATAACCAGGTTCATGCCCTGGAGAATATCAACCTGGACATCAGGGAAGGCGAATTCGTCTGCCTGCTGGGACCCTCGGGCTGCGGCAAAAGTACCTTGCTCAAGGTGATCGCCGGTTTCATTTCCCCCACGGGGGGTGAGGCCCTGGTCAATGAAAACAAAATAACAGGCGCCGACTGGCACCGGGGGGTTGTGTTCCAGCAGCCTGCCCTCTACCCCTGGCTGAATGTGGAGGACAATGTAAAGTTCGGTTTGAAAATGCGCAAAGTCCCCAGGTCCGAGAGAATTGAAATAACAGAGCATTACCTTCAGAAGGTAGGTCTTCTGGAATTCCGGAGGCACAAGCCCTATGAGCTGTCGGGGGGCATGAAGCAGAGAATCTCCATCGCCCGCGTTCTGGTGAATAATCCCCTGGTATTGCTGATGGACGAACCCTTCGGCGCCCTGGATGCCTTGACCCGGGACCAGATGCAGAATATGCTGAGAAACCTGTGGTGGGAAACAAAGAAAACCATTCTTTTCATTACCCACGATGTGGATGAAGCCCTGTCCCTGGGCACCCGGGTCCTGGTCATGTCACCCAGGCCGGGAAGGATCGTCAGGGAGTTCAAAACTTCCTTTACTTTAGGGATGACCGGCGAAAATTCCGACCAGGTCCGCTTCAGCCCCGGCTTCAAAGCCATCCGTGAGCAGGTGCTGGACCTGATAAACCATGTGAGAACGGAATACACCATCTGAAATCCGGAAAAGAGCGGCTGCAAAACCAGGATGATAGAAATTAGTTTTGCAGCCGCCTCTTTTAATGTCCAAAATAGTAAATACCGGTTCCGAGGGAGCCGAATGAGTTAATTATTATTTTTTGCTCTGATTAGAATTCTTATTACATTTGGAGATTAGATTTTTGAACCAGAACGCACTTTTCTTCAAAGTCCTTCTTAACGTAGTGTAATCCACATATATAATCCCAAAACGTTTTGAATATCCCCACGCCCATTCAAAGTTATCCATTAAAGACCACAAGTAGTACCCTTTAACCCTCACTCCTTCAGAAGCAGCACGGCTAACCGCTTCAAGGTGGCCCCTGACAAATTCAATGCGGTCATCATCCTCAACTCTGCCGTCAATTATCCTGTCATCCTTAAAGGCTGCTCCATTTTCAGTTATAAAAATTTCAGGATGCTCATAGTCTCTGTGAATCCTCTTAAGAAGGTCATACAATCCTTCAGGATACACTTCCCATCCCATGTCCGTAACCTCAGAAGATTCTGGGAGTATGGCTTTGTAACCGAAGATATTGTTATGAGGAGAATACTTAACAAGTTCACGGGAATAATAGTTTACCGACAGGAAATCAATAGGGTTATTTTTAATTAGGTCCATATCTCCCGGCATGATCTCAGGTGCATCAAGCTTAGTTTCAAAAAATTCAAGCATGTCTTCCGGATATACGCCTTTTAAGACAGGGTCCAAAAACCAACGGTTGTCATACCCATCCGCCATTTTTGCAGCTAATTTGTCTTCAGCAGACTCCGAAAAACTGTAAATGGGATATAAATTTAATGATATGCTGATTTTCCCATCCCTGATACCGGATTGGCGGAATGCCTGTACAGCCTGCGCGTGTGAGACCATCAAATTGTGTGATACCCTTACTGCAAGAGTGGGGTCTTTAAATCCGGGGGCATGTACACCCTCAAGGTTTCCCAGGAATGCAACAACCCAGGGTTCTTTAAAAGTAATCCACTTCTTCACCCTGTCACCCAGGCTCTTAAACATAAAAGCCGCATATTCTGCAAAACACTCAATAGTATTTCTGTTATCCCATCCTCCCTTATCCTGCAGCGCTTGGGGAAGATCCCAGTGATAAAGCACTGCCACGGGTTCAATATTATTCTTTATCAGCTCGTCAACCAGTACATTATAAAAATCTATTCCCTTTTGGTTTACAGCACCTTCTCCATGTGGGAATACTCTTGACCACGAAATGGAAAACAGATAACTGTTTAATCCGATCTCAACCATCATGCTCACATCTTCACGGTACTTGTGGTAATGGTCACAAGCGGCATCCCCCGTGTCACCGTTTATGGTTTTACCGAGTGTATGGGAAAATGTATCCCAGATAGAAAGCCCTCTGCCATCTTCTTTAGCTGCACCCTCAATTTGATAAGACGACGTAGCCGCTCCCCATAAAAATTCCTTAGAAAATGTTAATTTATCCATATTGTCCGTTTCCTCTCGTCTATTTGAAAATGAAACAGTAATAAAAATACAACATACCCGTACCCGTTTCTTCCTCCCGGGGCTATCCCTTTACAGCCCCGGCAGTCATCCCTTCAATCACATGCCTCTGCATCACAAGGTATAACACAATGACGGGTATGGAGGATATCATCATCGCAGCCATAAGTTCTGCATAATTACTCGTTCTGGCGCCTAAAAATGTGTATAGTCCCAAGGGTAGTGTTTTTTTTGTTTCTCCGGAAATAAATATCAGTGCGAAGGAAAATTCATTCCAGTTATTTAGGAAATTTAAAATTGTTACAGATGCGATCGCAGGCTTTGACATAGGGAGAATGATTTTAAAGAATATCCTCGCCGCAGCGCTTCCGTCAATGATTGAAGCCTCGATTATTTCATCCGACAGGCTTTTCAAAAAGCTTTCAAGTATAAAAATTGTTATAGGCAGCCCAAAAGCTGTATAAGT
>JAFADI010000086.1 GCA_023424965.1 Bacillota bacterium | reverse complement strand
ACAATTTCAGTAAAAATATCAACCTCCAGACCATTGCAGACCACATTCATGTCAACAGCAGCTATCTTAGCCGTTTGTATAAAAAGGAAACAGGAGATTCCATTGTAGACGCATTAAATAAGTATCGCATCGAAGTTGCAAAAAAACTTTTAAAGAACCCTGCCAATAAAATATTCGAGGTGGCTTGTGCCGTTGGTATTGAGGATCCCGCTTATTTCACCCACGTTTTCACCAGGTATACGGGTATGAGCCCAAAGGAGTTCAAGTCAAACAATTCGGATTGAAATATCCATGTCCATACAACCGATTCCTTGTATCTTTTTACAGCGAGGGACCCGTCCATTAAAATAGGCAAGAAGTGAACTTAAGTTTCTATTGTAAAATATTGATTTTCATATGAAAGTGATATATACTTTATTTATAACAACGCCCTCATCAAGTATATTTCGCAGAAAATGCTTTGTATTGACTACACCAATTCTAATTTTGACTCTGATTTTGTGGAGGTTATGATTCAATGGCTAACGATCGTGAGAAAATTGCGGATTTAAAATCAACGGGCCGCATTGCTTCATTAAAGGAAAAAATGCTGAAGGAGCCAAGGTATTTGTCTCTGGAACAGGCTTTGCTGATTACCGAGGCATACAAAAAGAATGAAGAGCTTCCAAGGGTCCTGCAGCGCGCCAAAAGTCTCGCTCTGGCTTTAGAAAAAATGTCCGTCCGGATTGATCCGGAGGAACTCATCGTAGGCAACAGAACCCCCGGCGTCAGGGCGGGCGTCGTCTCCCCCGAGGCAGGTATCTCCTGGATCGACAGGGAAATTGAAACCCTGGACCGGAGGCCCCAGGACAAATTCAACGTCCGTCCCGAAGACATCGAAGCCTTCCGGAGTACCATTCTTCCCTACTGGAAAGGCAAATCCCTGGAGGACCGGGTCAAGGAGAAGATCGGAGACGAGATCTCCCGGATCGGCAAGGTGGCCAAAATCAACCAGACGGACCACGCCCAGGGCCATATCTGTCCCAACACCGAAAAATGGCTGGCACTGGGACCTTCAGGACTGAAATCCGAAGCGGAAGCAGGACTGAAAACGGCTCCTGTGGAGAAAAAGCCCTTCTATGAAAGCATCATTACCGTGCTCTCCGCTGCCCAGACCTTTATGAGGCGCTACAGCCATCTTGCGGACCAGATGGCCGGAGAAACCTCCGAAGAGGATTTAAAAGCTAACCTCAAGGAAATCGGCAGGATTTGCGGGAAGCTGTCGGAACAGCCGCCGGAAACCTTCCATGAGGCGGTGCAATCCCTGTGGTTTCTCTACGTGATCCTGCAGATGGAATCCAATGCCTCCTCCTTCTCCCCCGGAAGAGCCGACCAGTACCTCTATCCCTATTTCAAGAAGGACCTGGACCAGGGAAGGCTTTCACTCCAAAGGGCCCTGGAAATCATTGAAGCCCTGTGGCTCAAGTTCAACCAGATCGTTTATTTGCGCAATTCCAACAGTGCCAGATATTTTGCAGGCTTCCCCATCGGCTTCAATATTGCCATCGGAGGCCAGACACCCGATGGCGGGGATGCGGCAAACGAGCTCTCCTTCCTTTTTTTGAAGGCACAGGAGCACATCCTTCTCCCCCAGCCCAACCTGTCTGTCCGGCTGTTCCGCAGCTCATCGGAAGAATTTGTGGACGAGTGCAGCCGCGTGATCGGTCTGGGCAGCGGGATGCCCCAGATATTCAACGATGAAAGCATCATCCCCGCGCTGAAAAATCAGGGCATCGGTGAAAAGGATGCCGCCAATTATGCCATTGTAGGCTGTGTTGAGCTGACCACCCACGGAAACAACCTGGGATGGAGCGACGCCGCCATGTTCAACCTGGTGAAGGCATTGGAGCTGGCATTGAATAACGGCATATGCCTCCTGACGGGAGAGCAGTTGGGGTTGAAAACAGGATATCTGACGGATTATAAGACCTATGAAGATCTGGAAGAGGCCTATAAGAAGCAGTTGGACCACTTCTTCGACAGGATGATCAAGGCCTGCGATGTTGTGGACCGGCTGCACGCCGAACTCCTTCCCTCTCCTTTCCTGTCCGCCGTCATCGACGGCTGCATCCAAAAAGGCCTGGATGTCACCGCCGGAGGCGCCCATTACAACCTTTCGGGAATTCAGGCCATTCAGGCGGCCAACATCGCCGACAGCCTCGCCGTCATCAAAAAGCTTGTTTACGAAGACGGAACTCTTCCCGCAGGCCTCCTGCTGCAAGCCCTTCAGACAAACTTTGAATCGGCGGAAGACCTGAGGCAGTTTTTGATCAACAAGGTTCCCAAATACGGCAATGACATCCCGTGGGTGGACGCCATCGGAAACCGGTGGATTGAGTACTTTGCCGAAAAGATGACCCATTACAGGAATGCCCGGGGCGGTCCCTACCATACCGGTCTGTATACCGTCTCGGCCCACATTCCCATGGGACATAACGTGGGTGCTTCCGCCGACGGAAGATTGGCAAAGGACCCCCTGGCCGACGGAGGGATGTCCGCCATGTACGGCCGTGATCAAAGCGGTCCCACGGCTCTTTTAAAATCCGTTTCACGGATCAACTCCATGTACGGCAGCAACGGCACCCTGCTGAATATGAAATTCCTCCCGGAATTCTTCAAAACAAAGGAAGGGATTAAAAAGTTCTCCTCCCTTTTGAGGACCTTTGTGCACCTGAAAATCAGCCATGTCCAGTTCAATGTCCTCCGGAGGGAAGACCTGGTGAAGGCAAAAGAGAACCCTGAGGCCTACCGGGGATTGACGGTGAGGGTTGCAGGGTATACCGCATACTTTACGGAACTGGCAAGCGACCTCCAGGATGAGATTATTGCCAGGACCAGTTATGGAGATTTCTAATGCTGGGCAACATTATCGACATCAAAAAATTTACCGTCCATGACGGGCCGGGGATCCGCAGCACCGTATTTTTAAAGGGCTGTCCCTTAAACTGCTTGTGGTGCCACAACCCGGAAGGGATTGAAAGCAGGATCAGCCTCTGGTACTTTGAAAAGAAGTGCATCCGTTGCCACAGGTGCATTCCCGCCTGCGGCAACGGCGCCCTCTCCCTCGGTGAGGAAAGCCGGCCTCACATATGCATCGACAGGAACCGTTGCGGCAACCTGGGCAGCTGTGTCGACGCCTGCCCCACCGCCGCATTATGCTTCGACGGGCGGGCAATCTCACCGGAGGAGGTTGTGAGCATCCTTTTGGAGGATAGGTCCTTCTATCAGCAATCCGGCGGCGGAATCACCCTTTCCGGGGGAGAGCCCACCTGCCAGCATGCCTTTTCCCTTGAAATACTCAAGGGCTGTAAAAGCCACAAAATCCATACCGCCATCGAGACCTGCATGCATGTCAAAAGAGACATCCTGGAGCGTTTCATCCCCTACACGGATTTGTTCCTCGTGGATGTAAAATTGTTTGACAACGGAGAGCATCAAAAGTACACCGGAGTCAGGAATGAGCAGATCCTGTCAAATTTCAGGTTCCTGGCGGACCAGGCCGTTCCCATGCAGGTGCGCATCCCTTTAATCCCCGGGATTACGGCAACCGCCGAAAACCTCCGGGCCATTGCACGCTATATTGCCGGCATCAACGGGCAGATCCCCATTGAGCTGATGAACTACAATCCCCTTGCCGGAAACAAGTACCGGCTGATGCATAAGGATTATTCCGCCATTAAGGATATGAGGCCCCTTCCAGAAACAGAGCTGGACTCCCTGTACCGGATCCTGGAGGAAGAGGGCGCTAAAGTTATTAGAGAAACACGTGCAAAATAAGTTTCTTAATTTACAAAGGGCACAAAAGTTTAAGATTTCCATAAGCGAATGCATGAAAGCATTTGGTTTTCTCCAAATGCTCTACTGCGTGAGCGTTGGTAATTTTAAACTTTATGCTGTCCTGGCAATTAATAATGAGCACAGTTTAAAATAAAAATCTTCGCAAGGAGGCACATAGTATGGTGAAACAATTCATAGACAGGGCCAACGCAGGGCATCCCGTTTATATCAGTACGGTTTATGAGGCTTTTAACGGACTGGAGGCTTCAGAAAAGCAAAGCCTGAATGCCGTTTTAACCCTTCTGGAAAATGACAAAAAGAGGCTCTTCCAATTCAGCCTGCCCCTTTTTCACAAGTTAAGCTGTGAGGAGATCCATTTTGTCAAAAGATATCTGTGGGCTGAGATTTACAACATCCTGTCAAGCCTTGGCGGCAAAGAAATGGTCCTCTATGTCGATACCCGGGACAAGGAGCTGCTGACTCTGGCGGAGGAATTAAACGAGGTTTTCTGCATCGGCGGCAAGCGCTCCGAAAGGCAGGGCTATGGCCGCTGCATCAACGTCATCGACAGGATGCTGGGAACCCTTTGCCCTGGCAGCCCCGGATTCCGCTTCCTCATCAAGGATGTGTCCCACATGCCTGAAATCCCCCCGCAGCCAAAGCGGACGGCCTTCGACCCCACAGCCTTTACCCGGGTGACGGAAAACCTGGGCGGCAAAATCATTTGCGGGATGGACGTGGGTGGCACGGACATCAAGCTGGTGCTGTCCAACGACGGGAAAATCGACTGTTACAAGGAATATGACTGGTTCCCCGCAAGCTTCAGGGAATCCGTCCAGCTGATCGAGCCTATTTGCCTGCTGGTCCGGCTGGTGCGGGCAAAGGCCTCTCTCGATGCCCTCTCCGATTCCTCAGCAAAAAAAGCGCAGCTGATGGCGGAGGTAGAGAAAGCCCTGGACAAGACCTCCTCCGACGCCGCTATGCTGGAGGCGGTGGAAAGGGCAGAAGCCTTCCTGGCGGGACAATATGCCGAAATTGACGCCATCGGCCTGTGCTTCCCCGACGTTGTGGTAAGGGACAAAGTGGTGGGAGGCGAGGTCTACAAGACCAGAGGCATCCGGGACAATCCGGAAATTGACTATGAACGGGATTTTCTCAAACTGACGAATTTAAACGACAGGCTCCATGAATTGATCAAGGCGGAGGGTTCCGTCAACATCATCAACGACGGCCCCATGGCTTCCTTTACGGCTGCCGTCGAAACCGCCGCCTCCGGCAGCCCGGAGCTTATCCGGAAGGGCGTTTTCGCCCATACGCTGGGGACCGAGCTGGGAACCGGCTGGGTGGACGGCGCGGGAAACATCCCCGATATTCCTCTGGAGGTTTACAACTTTATCATTGATCTGGGAAGCTTCCCCGAAATGCAGTATCCCCCCGACGACTTGAGAAGCATCAACAACTTCAACACGGGGCTTCCGGGAACGCTGCAGAAATACTGCAGCCAGAGCGGCGTCTTCCGCCTGGCGCTGAAATATTTCCCCCGGGAGCGCCTCGATCTCTTTCAGGAGCTTGTGGACAGGGGCTTCGTCGTAGAAGCGGTACTGGACGGAAAGCCCGGGTTTTATGTCCCCACAGAACCCAAGGACATGCGGAAGCCCTTCCTTGAGCATATGATGGCCCTGCCGGAAAGAGAAAAAGACAAGGTCAATGATCGGATCTGGAGGGAAATCGGTGAATTCCTGGCGGTGACCTGGATTGAGACAAAAAAGATCCTGGAACCGGAAACCGACGCCAGGGTTCTTTTCGGAAGGCTTGTGAAGAACAAGCGCTGCTTTGAGCTGATGAAGGAAGGAGCAAAAGCTGTCACCGAAGATATTGTTCTTGAGATTGCAGATTCCAGCATGGCCAATACGCCGCTCATGAAACAACTGGAAAACGACCCCCGCTATACCGTTGCACAATTCGCCCAAGCCGTGGGCGCCGTTTACTATGGAAATAAGGAAGGCTAACCCCGGGCTATCGAAAGTATTCGCTCAAAATGTGAAAAACAGGCTGTATGGATATAGCCTGTTTTTTTACTGTTGGTGAAAAACCCTTATGACAGAAGAAACATATTTATATCATTTATGCTTAAAAGGCGCTGTACAAAACGATATAAAAATTAGCCTCTGATCAAATATTCCATGATTTTATCATGGTCCTCAGGCTCATACGTTATTATTTCCACTTCATCAATTTTAGCCTCCGAGAACATTTCCGACAATGCAATGTACTGGCATAAGGTTGATTTGAGATTCAGCCGGTCTCCGTCACCGGTAACCAGTTCAACCCTCCCTTTGCAATGGCAAAGCACATCAATAAACGCATTCACATTCGTTATGTTTTTGACCTTCATTCCATATCCCTCCCGATTATTTTAATTTAATCCAACAATATCAGTTATCCTGCTACATCGTTTAAACTAGCGACTTCCTGTCCAAAACCATATAAAAAGTGTTATACAGCCTCACGTCTGCGTTTCCTGCCAAAGCAGTCCAGACAGATGATGCTCACGATCACAATTCCCTTACAGATCAACTGGATATAGGCATCAATGCCCAGCATGTTCATGCCGTTCTCCAGCACACCGAATACCAGCAGCCCGATGGCCGACTGGGGTACACTGCCGATGCCCCCGGCGAAGGAGGTGCCTCCCACCACGACGCCGCAGTTGACCACAAGGGCGGTGGTGTCGCCATAGGTTGAGGAGCCGGAGTTCAGCATGGAGGAAAGCATGACGCCGCCCAGGGCTGCCGTGACACCGCAGATCACAAAGGTGGCCGCCTTAATGCGGAGGACGTTGATACCGGAATACTTGGCCACTTCATAATCTCCGCCGATGGCATAGCAGTTCCTGCCGAAGGAGGTATAGCGCAGAACATAGTGAATGGCCAGGAACACCGCCACCATTACCACCACAAGGTAAGGCACCGTATTAAACAGCTTGCCGTTGGAGAGGTTAACAAAAGCGGGATTCTCGCAAGGTACGGGATGTGCATCCGTCAGCTGCTGCGCGATTCCTATCAGCAGCATGCCCATTCCCAGGGTGATGATGAAGGGCTCCGTCTTCTGGTATACAACCAGGTAGCCGTTGATGGCACCCACCACAGCGCCCACAAGCAGTGCCGCCAGGATGGCAAGTACCATGGGTATGCCTGCATTCATGACCTTGATTGCCACGATGCCCGTTACAACCATGATGCCTCCAATGGACAGGTCGCAGCCCCCGGCCACCAGGACCACCGTAACGCCAAAAGCCAGGATCATCAGTATGGACACCGATTTCATGAGGTCGAACAGATTATATGCCGTGTAAAAGTTCGTATCAAAAAAGAGCATGACCACCAACATCGCAACAATGGCCAGAAAAGCCTTTTGCTTTGTTGCAATCGTAAAAAGTTTTTTTCCAGCAATAAAATTATTCATTCAAGTTTCCTCCTAAAGTTGCTTGCGGTTGTCAAGCCAGATGGCAAGAACCAGAATTGCGCCCTTGAGCATGTTCTGCATATAGACCGAAACACCCAGCAGGTTCATGCAGTTGGACAGGAGTATTACCAGCATGGTGCCCAACACGGTGCGCAGTACGCTTCCATTTCCGCCGATCAGGGTTGTGCCGCCGACAACGACCGCCAGGATGGCATTTGTCTCAAAACCTTTGCCCAGGACGGGAGATGCGGTAGTTACACGGGAGAAAAGCACAATGGCGCCCAGAGAGGTCATCAGACCCGAAATGGTATAGATAAACTTGATGCTGCGGTTGACAGGCACACCCGCCAGCTCTGCCGCCGTTTTATTGCCGCCGGTCAGATAAATGGCCCTTCCCATGTAGGTCTTGCTCTGGAATATATAGAGCAGCAGCAGGCAAAGGAGGAAGATGATGAAGGACACGGAAAAGAATCCGACGCTTCCCGAACCGATCTCTTTAAAAATAAAAGTGTCCCTTTGTATCACCCGCATCTGCTTCGTTGAGCCTCCGCTGTAGATCAGTGCCAGGGCTCCGTATACCGTACTCATGCCAAAGGTGATAAACAATGCTTCTGCCTGGGTCATGGCACCGCTGACCAGAATCAATATGCTGTTGAAATATCCGCAAAAGGCGCCCAGACACAGCCCTACAAGGATGGCGGGTATCTGCCCCAGGGGATCGATCAGGGAAAGGGTTACCACCGCGGACAGGGACATGATCCCCGCCACCGACAGGTCAATAAAGCCGCCGATGATTACGAAGGTCATGCCAAGGGCGACCATGATCAACGGTCCGAACTGGCGCATGACATTGGTCAGGTTCCCGGCGGACAGGAAATTGGGCTCAACGATGGCGGTGACCAGCACGAGGATCGTAATGGCCACCAGGACCAGATACTCCCTGAATAAAGTCTGAATAATACTCCTTAAATTAAATCGCTCGCTCATTTTGTCTGTTCCTTTCTGCCAAATTCAAGTGCCTTCTCCATGATCTGGTCTGCTGTGGACTCCCGGGGATCAAATTCGCCGGTGATCCGCCCGTCGCAGATGGTCAGCACACGGTTGCTCATGTTCAGCACCTCGGGCAGTTCAGAGGATATCAAGATGATGGACCCGCCGTTTTCGGCGATCTTCTTCATCAAAAGATAAATCTCATATTTGGCTCCTACGTCAATACCCCTTGTAGGCTCATCCAGAATCAGTATGCGGGGCTCCAGCTCCATCCAGCGCCCTACAATGCATTTTTGCTGGTTCCCTCCCGAAAGGCTCCGGACCCTGGTTTTGATGGATGGCGTCTTGACCCCCAGAGATTTCACGTGCTTTTCAGCAATGCCCTTTTCCATGGAGCGGTTTAAAAATCCAAACCTCGTCATCCTGTCCAGACTGGCCATGGAAATATTGGTCTCCACTGAGAAAGGAAGGACCAGTCCCTGCAGTTTGCGGTCCTCCGGCACCAGTGCGATACCGGACTGCTTTGCGTCCTTGGGTTTCTTTATTCTGACAGGCTTTCCCTCGATAAGGATCTGGTGGCCTTTTACCTTGTCCGCACCGAAGATGGCCCTGACAATCTCGGTTCTTCCGGCGCCCACCAGTCCCACAAACCCAAGAATTTCACCTTTCTTCAGTTCAAAGGAGATGTCGTGCAGTTTATTTGTATTGATTGATCGAACCTCCATCAGCGTTCCGCCGACGCATTGAGGACGTTCGGGATACTCATTTTCAATGGTACGGCCCACCATCTTCGCGATCATTTCGCCCCGGGTCAATTCGGTGATCGGTTTGGTATCGATGACATGCCCGTCCCGCATGATGGTCACGATGCTGCAGAATTCAAATATCTCGTCCAGTTTATGGCTGATATAGATAATGGAAATGCCTTTCTCTTTCAGGTGATGGATGATTTCCACCAGTTCCTTCATTTCGTCCGCAGTCAGGCTGCTGCTGGGCTCATCCATGATGATGAGCTTGGAATCAAAGGACAATGCCTTGGTGATCTCTACCATCTGCTTTTCCGAAACGCTCAGTTCTGATACTAATTTGTAGGTATCAATTTTACATCCGATGCTTGTGAGCAGTTCCCTGGCTTTTGCGTGCACGCCTCTCATACCGCCCATTTCACCGAAGCGTCCAAGAAAGATATTTTCGCCCACGCTCATGGTGTTTACAAGATTCAATTCCTGGTAAATGATGCTCAGTCCACTTTTCATGGACTGGACAGGGGTTGTGGTTTTAACGGTCTCACCGTCAAAAATGATGGTGCCCGAATCCTTCTGGTACACACCGGACAGTATTTTCATCAGCGTGGATTTACCGGCGCCGTTTTCCCCGACGATACCGTGTACGGTGCCGCGCCGGACATCGAAAGAGACCTGGTCCAGCGCCTTGACACCCGGAAAGGATTTGCACACGTCTTTGATGCTAAGAATCGCTTCCTGTTCCTTCTTTTCCATTCGAGATAACCTCTTTCAAATAATTTGGGGAGCACCGGAAACATTACTTCCGATGGTTTTGCAAATGCCGGCAGGCAGGACTGCGTTTGCAGAACCGGCTATCGGAAGTTGTATTTCCGTCTGTGCTTAAGAGTAAAGCTCGTTTCGCCTCAGCGCCGAAACGAGCTTTATCAAACTATTTCAATTATTACCACTCGGGAGCCGTAAAGGTGTCGATATTGTCCTTGTTCACGATATCCAGCGGAATAAAGTTCACAGCCTCGACCTTTTCTCCGTCAATCACTTTTCTGGCCAGTTCAAGGGATTTTTTGGTCATGTTTTCGAAGTTCTGCATGATGGTCACACTCTGTTCGCCTTTTCTTACCTGGTCAAAACCTGCCCTGTTCCCGTCAACACCTACCACAAACTTTCCTTCCATATTTGCAGCCTTCAGGGCCTGGATGACACCGGTAGCTCCGTTGTCCCAATGACAGAACACACCGTCGATCTTTGCGCCGTTCTTGGTGATCATGTCCTCCATGATGGCCATGGCCTGATCGGTAGCCCACTGCTGGGTTGCCTTGTAATCGATGACTTTGATTTTGGAATCCTTGATGGCATTGTTAAAACCGTCATGGCGTTTGATCTGTGCATCATGTCCTGATTGTCCGCCGATCTCAACGATATTTGCACCCTCGGGGAATTTGTCCATGAAAGCCTTTGCTGCCGCCTCACCCGCCATGTTGTCATTCACTCCGACGAAGAAATCCCGCGCATCCGCCTTATCCTTCGGCAAATCGGAAGAGAACATCCCTACCACCACACCGGCCTTCTTTGCCGCCTGCAGGGCAGGAACAATGGCATTGATGTCGTTGGGGTTGACAAAGAGCGCTTTTACACCCTGTGCCACAGCGTTGTTCACCGCCTGGGTCTCCGCCTGGGCATCGCCTTTGGCGTCAAGAATGGCTACCTCAAATTTGTAATCTTTGGCATACTTCTGAAACTGTTTTGACGCAAAAGCCTGGGATTCGTTGGCCATGTCGGCAACAATGAAGGCGATTTTCTGCGCCCCGCCGGAAGTCTCTGCGTTTTTGGCAGGTTCCTTCGCCGGTTCGTTTGATGTTTTCGGAGCTTCATTCGAAGGTTTCCCGGTACTTCCACATCCTGCCAGACCTACAACCAGTGCAACTGCCAACAGCATAGCGATAATTTTCCCATTCACTGACTTCATTTTTAAGATCCTCCCTTTACTTTTCAAATTTCTAATTTATATAGTATTTATCTTAAAGCTAAAGAATGATTCCCGCACTTATTTAGTATTTCATTGCCCTCCTTTCGGTGTGGTTTACACTTTTCAGTACAGAAGCCTCATTTTAGCTTAAAAGACCCACTCACCTTTCCTATACAGTTTTATATTTATTGGATTATTTATCGAAACTATTTTAAGAAAAGCAATGAAGTCATCAAAGGAATTTATTATCTATCATTAAGCATTAACCGCTTCATTTATAAACTCAGTCTCTATGTTTTTGCGATGAACTCATTATATACCACTCACTTTCATATTTCAATAGGAAAATTTACATTTTTAGATTTTTTTACTTTCATTTGAAGGTAAAACTACATTTTATTTAAACACAAGCACTGCAATTCCCCATTTCTCCATTTTGCACCAATTCCTACTTCCATTATACCTAAATCATGCCCTGGAATATAAAATTCTGGCAAATATATTTTTTATGAAATTGTATTGCATTTCATTCGAAACCATTGTATGATTATTTTATGTTATTAGCAGCATTTTAAACCTGCAGTCAAATCAGCTCCAGCACCGATGCAGCATTGAGTTTCAATATGAAACCACATAAAAGTTTAAAAATTCATAATTTTTTGTTACTATATATTATGGAATGATACAATCCAAATAAAATTTCAGGAGTTGATTGAATGAGTGTTTTGAATGAAAGGCAGTTGGCTATTTTGAACAGTGTAATCAGTTCCCCCAAGATAAATGTAGCAGAGCTTTCAGAAGCCTTTTCCGTTTCACAGGTAACCATACGCCAGGATTTGAAGCTGCTTGAGAAAAACGGGATGCTGAAAAGGTTTCATGGCGGCGCAATGCCGGTCTCCGATGATGATATTATGAAGAGGCTGTCCTTTAACTATGACCTCAAATTGAATATTGCCAAAAAAGCAGCTTCGCTGGTAAGCAACGGAGAGACCATCATGATTGAGTCAGGCTCCACCAACGCCCTCCTGGCGAGGGAACTGGCAAGCAAAAGTGATGTTACCGTCATAACGAATTCTTCTTTCATCAGCAGATATGTGAGGGGAATGAATAATCTCAAAATAATCCTCATTGGCGGCGACTACCAGCATGAATCGGAAGTCCTCGTGGGGCCTCTGACCAGGATCTGCCTGAGGGAATTCCATGTAGACAAGGTATTCGTGGGAGTAGACGGCTTCAGCCCGGATACCGGCTTTACCTGCATTAACCTTATGAGGGCTGAAGTTGCACGTGCCATGGCCGACCGTGCCGAAAAGGTCATCATCGTCACCGACTCCTCCAAGTTTGACAAAGTGGGCGTGGCCTGCCAGTTTAAGCCGGAGGAAGCAGACATGGTGATAACGGATAAAAATCTGACGGAAAAACACCTTCAGGTTCTCAAAGGCTTTGGCATCGAAGTTATCACGGTTTAATTCATGAAAGGGGATGGAAGTGATGGGAAAATACTACATTGGTATCGATGTGGGCGGAACAAAGCTGGCATACGGACTATTCGACGGGGATTGCAACCTGCGGGGCAGGTTCAAGGCAAAAACCAACCCCGAACTGGAACCGGATGCCATGCTTGATGAAATGTGTGCCCACATTGACACCCTATTGGCAAACAATTCCCTTGGAAGGCAGGACCTTATGGGCGTGGGAGCCGCATTCCCCTCCCACATCGATTTTGACAGGGGCTTTGTCATTACCACCTCCAGTCTTCCAAAATGGGACAATGTTCCCGTGAAAAAGCTGCTCTCCGAAAAGCTTGGCACCGCGGTAGAAATTGACAATGACGCAAATGTGGCAGCCATCGCGGAACATCTTTTCGGCGCCGGCAAGGGTACAAGGCACATGCTGTATGTCACTGTGAGCACGGGGATCGGCGGAGGCATCATCCTCAACAATTCCATATTCCGGGGGAGCTATGGGGCCGCCGGGGAATTCGGGCATATGATTATCAGTGACGACGGTTACCTGTGCGGCTGCGGTAACAAGGGCTGCATCATGTCCCTCGCCTCCGGCCCCAAGATCATCAAGTATACGAAAGAAAAATTAAAGGAAGAAGGCTGCTGCAGCACCCTGTCATGCATGGTGGAAAATCTGGATGAGCTGACCTGCAAGCACATCGAGGATGCCGCTAAAGCGGGGGATCAGCTTGCCATCGACGTCATCAACCGCACCGGAGACCTGCTGGGAGTCATGTTTGCGAATCTTTACCAGATCTTCAACATCAATCATTTTGTCGTCGGAGGAGGCGTTTCCAAATTCGGCAAACCCCTTTTCGACAGGTTCAATGAGAAGTTCAAAAGCCTTTCAAAAATCTCTTCCGCCTATCCCGTAAATATCGTTTCCGCCATGCTGGGCGACGATGTGGGTATCATAGGCGCCGCAACCCTGGTTATACCAAAATAAAATATCAGGAGGACCAATTATCATGGCAAAATCATTCCCCGTATTGTGCGGGTCAATTGCCGGAAGCATCGGCGGCAACGGAGTGCTGATGCACAACGCCGCCTACAAAGCCCTGGGCCTGAATTATTCTTATGTTTCCTTCCAGCCGGGCAATCTGGAGGATACCATCAAGGGAGTCAGAGCCCTGGGAATCAGAGGTCTTGGCGTTACAATGCCCTATAAGCAGGAAGTCATTCAATACCTGGATGAACTGGACGAATCCGCAAAAGTCATTGGTGCGGTAAACACCGTTGTGAACGACGACGGTATTCTCAAGGGCTATAACACCGACTGGACGGGAGCCGTCAAGTGTCTGGAGGAAACCGGCGATATCCGCGGCAAAAGAGTTGCCGTCATCGGCGCCGGAGGAGCCGGCAGGGCAATTATCTACGCTTTGAAAAAATATACCGATAATATTCTGGTCTATAACATCGAGGAAGCTATGGGCAGGGAGGTATGCAGCTATTTCGGCGTCCAATATGCAGGTGCTCCCGCTGATTTCAACCGGAGTGTGGATTACGACATATTGATCAACGCCACCTCCGTCGGTTTCAAGACCGAGGCATCCATCCTGACAGCCGAACAGATGCGGGAGAACAAAACCGTGCTGGATGTTGTATTTATGCCCCTCCAGACCACCTTCGCAAAAATTGCCGCAAGCCTTGGCTGCACCGCTATTCCCGGCTACCGGATGCTGATCCACCAGGCCTGCTTCCAGTTTGAGCTGTATACCGGCGTGAAGGCCCCCTTTGAAGTGATGGAAAAAGCCATGCTGGACAAGGTAAAGGAAAGCGCAGCGTAATATACCGGTAACACCGTATTCCAAAGCACCTCTCTCTTTTCTCTCACTTTTTTTATTTAAATCGTCTGAATAAACTCTTTTGCCGCTCACGGCGTCAGGTGCTGTTTGCTGTACCCAAATATAATTTGTCAAGGAGGTCATCCATGATCCGCAGTGTTGCTCACATCGCATTCAACGTAAAGGATATCGAAAAATCCCTTCATTTTTACTGTGATATCCTTGGCCTGGAAATGGCTTTTGAAATGAAGGATAAAGACGGCAAGCCCTGGATTTACAATGTCAGGGTGGCAGAGGGCCAGTATCTTGAGCTCATGCTCGGCGGAGTCCACGAGTATTCCTACCGGCCGGCCAACGTGGGTTTCTCCCACCTCTGCCTGGAGGTGGGGGACATTCATGAACTTGCAGAAAAATTAAGAGAGAACGGCATACCACTGGATGTGGAGCCCAAACTGGGAAGAGACCTTAATTACCAGTGCTGGGCCAGGGATCCCGACGGAAACCGGATCGAGTTCATGCAGTTCTCGCCCGCTTCTCCCCAGGTGAAAGGACACTGGTAAAACTGCCGCTCAATAAAAATACCGGCCCGAAGGGGTTTTGCCTTCTCCCTTCAGCGCCGGTATTTTTCTGCAGCCGTTTATTAATAAACCCAATGCATTGCGCGCATCCTTATCCAGCCTGGTTTCATATACAAACTTTCTAAAATCTGCTTCTTTACCTCTTCGCGCTGAATATCTTATCCAGCGTAACTGCGGCTATGATCAATCCGCCCATGACGATCTGCTGGTAATAGGTTGTTACATTGAGGATGTTGAGGCCATTGCTGATTACCCCGATGACAAGGCCTCCCATTACGACCCCAAAGATACTTCCTTTACCTCCAAAAAAGCTGGTTCCCCCGATGATGGCCGATGCAATGGCATAGGTTTCAAAGCCCACACCTGCCAAAGGTTCTGCAGCCCCCAGCCTGGCAGTCATTACTACCCCTGCGATGCCTGCCGCGATACCGGATATGATAAAGACAATCAGCGTATGCAGCTTGATGTTGATCCCTGAAAACCAGGCAGCCTGGGAATTGCCGCCCAATGCATAGATATTGCGCCCCAGCTTGGTCTTTGCCGTCACAAACCACAGGATTGCCGCAAACACAAAGGCAATGATTACAGGAATGGGGATGTTCAATACCCTGCCTGCAACCCCGGACTTGAAAGCCTGAGAGAAGCCGAATACCGGCCTTGCATCTGAAATAATGAGTGTCAGACCCCTGAAGATGGCCTGTGTTCCTAAAGTGATGATAAAGGGATGCAGCCCGGTGAGGTTCACCAGTCCCCCGTTGACAGCCCCAAGCAGTGCACCTGCCAATACTCCCCCAATCAGGATTGATACTATAATGGGAAAGCCTGCTACCATCATCTTTGCCGTTAGCATTCCGGTGATTGCGACAACGGAACCGATGGAGAGGTCAATCCCTGCTATCAAAATGGTAAAGAACTCGCCGCAGGCAATGAGAATCGTAATGGAGCTTTGCAGGCATACCTGGATAAGGTTCTGAGAGGTCAAAAAGTGTTTTGGTGAAAGGACTCCAAGTAACGCAACGATAATGATCAGTATTCCGAAGGTTCCGTATTTCTGCCAGTATAAACTAAAATTATTCTTCATGGCTTTACTCCTTGTTATCTGAAGTGGCAAACTTGATTATATTCTCTTCCGTGGCTTCTTCAATCCTCAGGACAGCCCTCATCTTCCCTTCCCTGAACACCACAATCCTGTCACATACGGCCAGCAGCTCGGGAAGTTCGGAGGACACCATCATGATTGCTTTACCCCTATCCGCCAACTCTCTCATAATGCTGTAAATCTCACTTTTAGCACCGATATCGATTCCTTTGGTCGGTTCATCGAAGATAATAAGGTTCTGGTCTGCCGCAAGCCACTTGCCGACAATTACCTTCTGCTGGTTGCCGCCTGACAGGTCGACGATGTTCTGATTGATGGAAGAACACTTGATGCTTAATGCCTCTTTTTGCTTGACTGCATGGGCTTTTTCCTTTGCTTTGTTAAGGGGCCCCCATACGCCTCCCAGCTTTGATTCCTTTATAAGCGGTTCGATGGAAATATTTTTTAAAATATCGAAATTATGAAAGAAGCCCAGCTCCCTTCGATTTTCGGTAAGCAGTGCGATGCCTCTCTTTACGGCCTGGTAAGGGCTTTTGATGTCAAGTTTTTCACCAAAAAGGTACATATCCCCTGAAGCAACTTCTTCCGCCCGGAAGATGGCATTCATAAGTTCTGTACGTCCGGACCCCACCAGTCCTGCAAATCCGAGTATTTCCCCTTTATATAACTCAAAGCTGACGTTTTCAATCTTTTTATCTTTCCTGGTAAGTTTATCGACTTTAAATATAATTTCATTGGAACCGTGATGCTCATGAACAGAATTCTGATATTTTGCTTTTAGTTCCCGCCCAACCATCATTGTTACCAGATCATCAATTTCAACTTCACTTACATTTTTTGTCCCCACATACTTTCCATCTTTTAAAACCGTAACCCGATCACCAATTTGCTTTATTTCCTTAAGCTTGTGAGATATATAGACAATTCCCACTCCTTCGCTTTTCAGCTGTCCGATAATCCGGAACAAATTATCCGTCTCATCGGTAGTCAGTGACGACGTTGGCTCGTCCATAATAATGATTTTGGAATCCGACGCAAGAGATTTTGCAATTTCAACCTGCTGCTTTTCAGAGATGGAAAGCTCTTTCACATAGGTTGAAGGACTTCTTTTCAGCCCCACCCGGTTCAAAAGCTCCACGGTCTTTTGATTGGCTTTCTTATAATCCACGGTTTCCAACCCCAGAACTTTTTTGGTCGGCAGCTTGCCGACAAAGATGTTTTCACAAATAGACAGTTCGTTAATCAGGCTCAATTCCTGATAAATAATGCTTATTCCATTATCGGAGGATTCTTTGGGCGTCAATCTGCCGTATTCCCTGTCTCCAAGAACGATCTTCCCCTCAGAAGGCTCATAGACCCCGCTCAATATCTTCATCAAAGTTGATTTTCCTGCTCCGTTTTCTCCCAGAAGGATATGTACTTCCCCGGGAATAAGGCTGAAGTTTATTCCATCGAGCGCAATTACTCCCGGAAACCTTTTGCAAATATTCTTCATTTCGACTAAATGCTTCATCTCATAACCTCTTTTAATTCCCGCTAAAGACGGAACGAAGGGCCCCGCCCTTAACGGGTCTTATTTGTATGTATGGGGGTTCGGCTTCTTATATTATTTCGTTATCAACTTCGAATCTACCGCTACCGTTTCAGGATCTCCATCCGGTGCTTTTTTGTTATTCTTTACCGCATCAATCAATATGTTTAAAGCGGTTGAACCGACCTGTGCAGGGTCCTGTGCCACCGTTGCCAGCAGAGAGCCATCCTCAACAGCCTTAACAGCTTCGGGAACTCCGTCGGTCCCGACTACAAATACCTTATCGGCCTTGTTTGCGTTTTGTACGGCCTGTACTACCCCCAGAGCCATTGTGTCATTTGCGCAGTAGAAGCCTTTTATATTGGGGTACTTTTGCATTATGTTGGTCGCTACGTCGAGGGCTTTGATTCTATCCCAGTCTGCCGGCTGGCTTGCAACCAATTTGATTTTCGCCTGTGAAGTAAAGTATCCTTTGGCGCCATCCCTTCTGTTTTCACCGGAAGCCGCACCCGCTTTTCCTTCAATAATGGCAACTTCACCTTCACCGCCTATTTTATCAACCAGGCATTTTGCGCCCTTTTCACCGACTTTTACATTGTCGGTTGTTACAAATGCCAGTATCTTGCCGTCCGCGTTTTTAAGTTCCTGCATATCAACTTTTTCATCGATATTTACTACGGGAATTCCTGCCTTATTGGCTTGAGCGATCGCAGGGATGAGATTGACCGGAGAAATGGGTGCAAATCCAATGGCACTATATGTGTTTTGATACAATGCATCTTCAAATTTTTTCAATTGGCCCTGTACATCATCTTCCGAATCAACGGCAAGAATATCTACGCTGACATTCTTGGCTTTAGCTTCCTTCTCAATCCCTTCCTTCATTGCAACCCAGAAAGGATTTGCGAGGGTTTTTAAAACCATTGCCACTTTGATTTCCTTTGCATCCTCTGTCTTAGCCGGGGAAGTATCGGTTTTGGGCGGTGCAGTTTCCGCCTTCGGTGCCTCTCCGGACTGGCCGCATCCGGCCATCAGGCTTACTACCAAAGCACACACTGTCAGGATAGAGAGCACGAGTTTGAACTTCTTCATAATTCAATTCCTCCTCAAAATATTTGTTATATTTTGTAACTATCCAGTATCCAATACTGGTAACTACCGCTGGGGAATATCTTCCTGGCAACAATCTCATTTATTACAGGCGGATAAATGTCTGCTTATTGGATGACTCAACGCATGCAAATATTACTTTCATCGCTTCAATTGCATCTTCAAAGGGCACTGCGGGAGTGTGCCTGTTGACAACGGCGTCAACAAATGCATCGATGACGCCCGAATTGGCCTGGACTTTGTCATCGTTGGTCTGAATGGCACCAACTTTGTAATAGCTTCTTTCACCGTTTCTCTTGACGACTTCGACGGGATAGTCAGGGTTGTCGTAAATGCGGATGATTCCATTTTCACAATAAAGAACCGTACTGTTGTCTTCATCGCCATAGTACGTCCAGCTGGCGGTTAAAGTGCCCATTGCACCGTTTTTCATTTTGAGGTTGCATATCATGTTGTCGTCAACGCCGATGGGGTTTCCTTCCGAATCCTTTTTGTCCAATGTATTGCAATAGGCCGATACCGTTTGAACCGTATCTTCCAGCAGCCACATGATCAGGTCCAGCTTATGTATTCCGAGATCGGCGGCAGCCCCCAAAAAGGCGGAACCTTTGTTGAAGAACCAGGTGTTTACACTTTTGTCCGCACTCCAGAACTCCGGGCCGCGATGTCCGAAAGTGGTACGGAATGTAATCACTTTTCCCAGTTCATCTGATTCCAAAATTGACTTGGCTTTGACATGGGCGGGAGCAAAGCGCTGATTGTGTCCGACCATCAATACTTTTCCCGCTTGTTCCGCTTCTTTTCCCATGGCGGTGCAATCTTCAAAAGTAATTGCCATGGGTTTCTCGCAGAGCACATGTTTGCCTTTGGAAAGTGCTTCGATTGAAATCGGCGCATGCGTCGCATTGGAAGTGCAGACACTCACCGCATCAATTTTTTCGTCACTTAACATTTCCTCAACAGACGAATACACGCTGCCTCCAAACCTGTCGCACAGAGCTTTCGCCCTCTGGGAAACTGGATCGAAATAACCCGCGATCTCGCAGCCGGCATTGGCAGAATACTCGGGTGCATGCCTGTGAATTGATATGGCACCACAGCCGATAATGCCCACATTGATTTTTGACATAGATTTTCTTCCTTTCCTTTATTGTATTTTATCTTCCAGCTCCGTCAGAAGGTTATGACTCCCTTGATATACCCTTCTGTTTTAGAGGAGGCGATGTCCATGATTTCCTGGGCCTTTTGATAATTGCCGACATGGGTAATGAGGTGCTTCTGGTCAAACACACCTTTGCGCATCAAGATTTCCGTTTCTTTTACATGGTCACGGAAATGGCGGTCAAAATTTGGGGCCGTATTATAAACCCGATAGCCTCTCTGGTGCCATGGCGTCATATTGATTGTACGGCTGGCCCTATGCCAGGCAAACAAGTTCAAGGTTCCGCTCTGTGCCATCAGTTCATTGGCCAGGTTCAAACCGCCTTCCGAGCCGGAGCATTCGATGACAAGCTCGGCACCACCCTCAGCCTTGATCCGCTGTATTGCCTGTGCCGCTTCCGGACTTCCGGTGATGTAGGTCTCATTGGCCCCGTATTTCTTTGCCAGTTCCAGACGCCTGGAATCGATGTCAAAGGCAACCAAAGGTCCAATGAGCGTTTTCGCCAGAGCTTGGATATTCAGCAGCCCCATATATCCGGAGCCGACCAGTACGGTGGTTGCACCCGGTTTAAGGGCCATGTTGGCCAGGGAATTGACAACACATACAATTGGCTCCCCTACCCACAGCGGGATGTCTTTGTCTTCAACCTTTGTGCGGATAGGTGTGACTGCAGCACGCTTAATATTTTGAATCTGAATCATCTGAGGCGCATCTTCAGTACACATAACCAGATCGCCAATCTCAATATCTTTAACTCCGGCACCTTTTTTGAGGACATACCCGATTCCTTCATGGCCGTGCATGAACGGAAAAGGTTCAGGATTGCTGATTCCTTTAAAAATAGCTGCATCCCAGGCGCATATGCCGCAGGCCTTTATTTCCACCTGAACCTCATCATAGAGCGGTTCATCGGAGATTTCCGTTGTCCTTGTCTCGATTTTCCCTATTTCTTTGATCCATAGTGCGTTTACTTTCAATTAAATTACCTCCCTTTACTTTTAGAAGAATACGTTTTAGCTACACTCTTTTCCATGTTTGTAAGAATAATTTTACCTAATACGGTTTCGGTTAATGTAAACGTTTACAATTGCACATAAAAAAATTTGCCCTTTTATAATTTAAAATCACACCCCTTCCGTATATAAGACATTGTTAAACAAAAACTCAATCTTTCATCAATTTTGCACCGCAGCTTTCACGAACGACCAGCTGCATTTGCAATAATATGTTTCTGGGATGAAAATCGGACCCATGGTTTTTCATGGTTTCAAAAAGTAATTCCACAATGTTCACGCCTATTTCACGGATAGGCTGCCGGACCGTTGTCAAAGCGGGCTTAAATATGCTTGCCATGGTATTGTCATCATACCCCACAACGGCAATCTCCTTCGGTACCTTAATATTTGCGCTTTCCAGGGCTTTAATCGCTCCAAATGCAAATACATCATTCCAGCAAAACATGGCAGTGAAGCGTTTTCCGCTCTCAATCAAATCTTTTGTGGCCTCAAAACCATTTTCCAGTGAGTTGGGAGTCCTTCGGATCAACTTTTCATTCACATTGATGCCATTGAGCATAAGTGCATTTCTATATCCCAGCTCACGTTCCAGGATACCTACGGCTACGCCCACAAAAGCGATATTCCGGTGTCCCAGATTGATCAAATGCTGTACCGCATCCTTTGCCCCGTGGAGATGATCCCCCGATACCCGGCTGATAGAAGGCAGTTCCTGTTCAAAGGTCACAATGGGTATCCCACTGTCAACATACTTTTGCAGAATACTTTTTTTGCTGCCTTCCAGTTTGTCTGGGGCATGATAATATATCACGCCGTCAACTTTTCTTTCCAACAAATTATTTAAAATTTCTTTTTCCCTTTTTAAAGTGTCCTTATCTTCTCCCGCTATACAGAGCATTAAATTGTAGCCCTTGGTCCACAGCTCCCGCTGGATTACTTCGGTGAGGTTCGCCCAATATTCGTTCGACAGCGTTGGGATAATTAAGCCTACATACCTTGAAACCTTCATAACCATTGTTCTGGCAGCCTGATCGGGCTGAAAGTTAAGCCTTTCAATTACTTCTTCCACCCTTTTACGGGTTGCACTGCTTACACTTCCGTTCTTATTGATTATGCGGGAAACTGTTGCGATGGAAACTCCGGCTTCTTTTGCCACGTCTTTAATTGTACTTTTCATAAATTTCACCTTTGATGGGATTATTGCTACTACTCATTTGTAAATTTTATTATTTTTCGGCTCTCATGGACTATTTTATATTAAACATGGATTTGTGTAGTGGAAACGTTTACTTTATCCTTATTATATATCCTGCGTAATTTTGTTGTCAATGGCTTTTATACAATTTTTTTCTTTTAATTTTTCCGTGAAGAAATCCCTCAACGCCGGCTTAGAAAGGCAAACGGGATACCTCAAATCATTTGAAACATCCCGTTTATGCCTGTTTTCATAGACTAAAATTCATATTCAAATTAAAGCGTGTGCTCTGTTCTTGCGATGATGTCGTCCTGGGTGTCGGGGGACAGGGTGGTGAAAAAGGCGGAATACCCGGCTACCCGCACGATGAGGTCCCTGTACTTCTCAGTATCTTCCTTCGCAGCAATCAAGGTTTCCCTCGAAACGATGTTGTACTGGACATGCCAGCCCTTCAACTCCGCAAAAAATGTCCGCAGCATCGCCATCAGCTTTTTCTTGTCCCCCTCTTCCCGGATGACGGCCGGAGCCAGCTTCTGGTTCAGCAGTACTCCACCCAGAATTTTGCCGGTGGGCAGCTTGGCGATGGAATTGAATACCGCCGTAGGTCCTAAAATATCGGTGCCAGAGGAGGGTGAGCAGCCCTCCGCCAGCGGGGCAAAGGCCTTTCTTCCGTCAGGCGTGGCCGTCACGACCGAACCGGAAGGAACATTGGAAGAGATGCTTGAGGTGCCCGCAAAGTAGCCGCAGCCGATGGGGCCCCTTTCAAAACGTGTGGTATGGTATTTGTCCATCTCCTCGATAAAATACATATATGCCTCCTTCAAAAGGAGGTCTACGTAGTCGTCGTCATTGCCGAACTTGGGGGCATAATTCAAAAGGGTCTGGCGGAGCTTTTCTCCTTCCATTCCTTCAAAATTATTCTCCAGATTCTCCATCAGCCGTTCCGCGGATATTTTCTTTTCTTCGAAAACCAGCTTCTTTATGGCCGCCAGGGAATTGCCCACGTTTGCGATTCCCACCTGCAGGCCTGAGATAAAGTCATACTTGCTGCCGCCTTCTTTAATGAATTTCCCCTTTTCGATGCAATTGTCAACAAAGGCGGAGCAAAGGATGTCGGGGACATTCTCCTCAAGGGTGGTGTCGACGGAAGAGTCGATGGCCACAGACGCATAGGCATAGAATTTGACCTGGTCCTTCCAGGCTTCCATCACCTGGTCAAAGCTTTCAAAGTCCGTAAGTTTTCCCTTCCCGGGATAAAAAGTCTTGCCGCTCATGGCATCCAGGCCGTCATTCAACGCGGCCAGGAGCACACGCCCGAAATTCAGGAAGCTCATCCCCGTGCACCGGTATCCCCATTTGCCCGGTACCGCGATCTCAATACAGCCGATGGCCGAATAGTTGTAAGCATCCTCTTTCTCAACGCCCAGCCTGATCAGCTCCGGAATGACAATCTCGTCATTATTGAAGGCCGGCATCCCAAAGCCCATTTCAATGACCTTCACACATTCCATCAGGAAGCCGTCACTGATGTTCTTGTGGAAGCGGACCGACAGATTGGGCTGTGTCAGCCTGGTTTTCCCCACAGACTTCAATATGAGATAGCTCAGCTCATTGACTGCGTCCTTGCCGTCTGCGGTCTGACCGCCGATGGTCACATTCTGGTAAAGGGGTCCGCCGGCGGAAGAACGGGTATGTGACCAGGAACGGATTTTCCTCACATTCAGAATCTTGATCCAGGTGCACTCAAGAAGCTCCGTTGCGAACTCCGGAGTAATCACCCCGTCCTTCAGGTCCTTTTCGTAAAAGGGGTACAGGTACTGGTCCAGACGCCCAAAAGACAGGGAATGTCCGTTGCTTTCAATCTGGAGTACCAGCTGCAGAAACAGGGTCAGCTGCAGTGCCTGATAAAAGGTTTCCGGCGGTTTTTCCGCAATATGTCCGCAGTTGCGGCTGATGACCAACAGCTCCTGCCTGCGGGCCTCGTCCCCCTCCTTTTCCATCAATTCCAGCGCAAGGGCTTCATACCGGTGTATGTATGTTTGAAGCGCCTTGATACCGATTTCCACAGACTTGTAAAATTGCTCCTTCTTCAGGTCCGCCCAGTCCCAGAGCCTCAATTTGCTCCGTTGGGATTGGATTTCCTCCAGATAGGAATTCAGGCCCCCCGACAGGATTTTTTCATGGTTGACCGCAATGTGGGCATCCCCGGAGGTCAGATTGCCCTCCGCCTTGATAATTCCGGCGTCCAGGATGTCTTTCAATTCCCGGGGCATCAGGGCATAGCCTTTATCGATGGTGGTCTTGCCGATCCAGTATGGAGAAATGGCCCGTATTTCAGCCTTTACCTCTTCCGAAGGAAAGTAAGCGTCTCCCGGCCGCTTTTCAAACTCATCCAGCTCGTTCAGCATCCAGGTCACCGAATACTCGGGGAAGTAAGCCGCGGCGTTGATTCCCGAAGACTGGTTTCCCACAATCAGTTCTCCCCGGTCGATGTAAAGGGTCATCCTCTCCAGCGTCTCTTTCAGCGCAATGGCGCGCTTGACCGATACCGGCATGGCCTCATATTGCTGGTAGACTTCCGTATATATTTTTCCCCTCTCGGCGCAAAGCGTCGGCTTTGTGGATAAAACCCTTTCACGCAAATAATGTACTCTTTCAGACAAGCCAAGTTCATTTCTCATGTCACTAACCCCCTATTGCAGTTTTTAACCCCTTGCTGTTCGCATACAGCACAAAAGGCTTCAATTCATTATTATCCAGTGCATCCGCCCTGAGCTCATACGCCCTCCCCAACTGCCGGTACTTCCCCTTTCCCAGGGAATGATAGGCAATCAGATGAAGGCTTTTTATGTTGGAGAAGGAACCCAGGTAGTCAATCATGGCATGCATATCCCCTCTACCGGCATTAAAGTCCGGTATGACCGGTATCCTGATTGTCACGGGCGTATTTTGCGCTTCCAGCCTCCGCAGATTGTATTCGATTTGTCCAATCTCCCCGCAGGTTATCTCCCTGAGCCTTGCAGCATCAACATGCTTCAAATCCACCAGGAATTCATCCATGTAAGGAACAACCGGCTCGATATTCCCCCAGCTGACATCCAGGCAGGTTTCCACCGCCGTGGAAATCCCCCTCTTTTTTAGCTCCTTTGCCAGGACCAGCAGGTGTCCGGGCTGCGCAAAGGGTTCCCCTCCTGAAAATGTAACCCCGCCGCCGCTTTCCGCATAGAAAAGCTTATCCTTCTCCACTTCCTGCAGCAGCTTTTCGATATCAATCTCTTCCCCGACGACCTGAATTGCTTTGGTGGGACATATGTCCTTGAAGATTAACGGATCGGTGATATTCTCACGGTTGATGGAGATGCCTTCCGCGCTCTCTGTGAACTCACCGTTGCGGGAGAGCCTGACGCATTCCATGCAGGTTATGCATTTTTGTTTGTCGAAGAAAATATCGTAGTCAAAGCTTTGACTTTCCGGGTTGCTGCACCATGGACACCTTAAAGGACAGCCCTTGAAAAAGATAATCGTCCGGATCCCGCTGCCGTCATGGGTGGAAAACCGTTGTATATTAAAGATCATATCTGCCTCACATTCTTATGCTCTAATATTATTTTAATTCAGTTTCGAATGTAAGTCAATATTATTTCAATTATAAATATATTAATTATTATTTTATAACAGAAGTGCTAACTATAGAAATTCCGGCAAGGGAAGATTGTAGCGAAACCCATCAAATCTTAAAGGTATGCCAGGAGTATTTAAAGTTTTAAGGTTAATTGTTGAAAATTTCTTTTTATGCTACACTACAATTGGCATATTCGGAATATGCTGAAGCAGATGTATTTCTTACAACAGATGATGCATTGCTCAATAGAGCTAAAACTACTGATAGTCTGAAAATCAGGGTGATAAATCCTGTTCAATGGATACTGGAGGTGAACTAAATGGCACTTACTAAACAAGATTTAGATAGGATCCGAAAAAAAGGAATTGATATTTTAACAAAAGAATTAGGCCCTGTTGGCATGGCCTATTTTATTCAACAATATGATGCAGGTCATGGTGACTATACAAAAGAAAGACAGGAGATATTTAAAGGTATTTCTATTGATGAAGTAATTGATAAAATAGACGACATGAATCAAAAATAACAGATAGAAGTTTTTTGAACATTAAAGCCATGAAACAGTCGATTTCATGGCTTTTGTCATACTTAGGAGTATATCGCTTTATAGGGCAGCTCAAGGCTATGCATTGGCTGACATTTACCGCTTTAAATACTGGTTGATTTTCCTTTGCAGGATCTCCAGGGAGCTGTCGATATTTTTATCCTGGCTGAGGATCTTCTCGATTTCACTCTCCGCCAGGGTCATGGACTCCTCATACTTGTTGAATTTCGGATCGGTGACCCCATTTTCCATGACCCAGCTTAAAAGCTCATTGTCAATGATTTTGTCGCTGACCTCCGTATCCTCACGCAAAATGGCCTCCGCCTGCTTTGAACGAACCACGCTCTTCAGCACCGAGGCCCCCTGGGAATAACGGAAAATATCCATCTGGATATCTTCATCATAGGTCAGCTGTTTCAGGAACTCCCAGGCCAATTCTTCGTGCTTCGTCCGGTTGCTGATGCCCATCAGCAGGGTGTTGACCTCCGAAATATTCCTCCCGTTCCCTCCCGCGGGCAAGGTAATACAGTCCCATTTGAAATTGGAATATTTTTTTATTTTGTAGGGATAGGTTTTATAGGTTCTGTAATCGGAAAAAAGAAGGGGCATGAACGCTACCTTTCCCCTGTCAAAATCCACCTGCGTCACTTTCCGTTCCTGGTTGACGTCACTGATTTTCTTTGCAAATTTAATGGCCTCAACCACCTTCGGATCGGTAAAGTTGGCGTGCTGCCCGTCCTGGTCAAACAGCCTTGCACCGTTGGTGTAAACCGCCTCCAGCCAGTTGTAATTGAAGGTTCCGAACTGGTCCAGTATTTTGTCTCCGTCGGTGTCTTTGGTCACTTTCCTGCAAATCTCATACAAATCATTCCACGTCCAGTCATTGCCCGGGAGCTGAATTCCTTCCGCGTCCAACAGGCTCTTGTTGACGAACATCAGGGTGGGCACGGCTTCGTAGGGCAGCGCATACTGCTTCTCCTTATATATTCCGGTGCTGAGGGTGGAAGCATAAAAATTGCCGATATTGAATCCGTCGTCTTTTCTGATGAGGCCGCCCAGGTCCTTCATGACATTGAGGGATGCAAACTGGTCAAAATCGTTTGTCAGGACCATGAAAACATCCGGTGTCTTTCCCACCATCAACTGGCGGGAAAACCATTCCGAATAGTCTTCCTTCAAAATACCGCTGTAATAATGAATTTTCACATTTTTGTGCTTTTCTTCAAACAGCTTGATGGCTTTGTCGATGATCACATAGCTGTTGGCGTTTTCAACACCCCAGTTGCTTCCGGTGATCATGCCGAATTCCAGGACCACCGGCTGTCTTTGCCTTATATAGTAGAATGCAAGTGAGGAAGCCAGGATAACGAAAGCCATCAGACCCACAAATATTTTTTTATACATGTTCATGCTCCAAGATTCATTTTACTTACACCGGTTTGCAGCGCCCAGATTGCCAGCTGCGTCCTGTCCCTCAGCTCCAGCTTGTTCAAAATAATGCTCAGATAGTTCCTTACGGTGCCTTCCGACAGGCTGAGTTTTTCCGCGATTTCCTTGTTGGAAGCCCCGCACTCCACCTGCGCGATGATTTTCCATTCGGTCCTGGTGAGTTCCTTCACTCCCTGCTTTTCCACCTGGATGGAATAATCCCCTTTTGCCATGTGGGAAAACAGCTTGAGCACCTTGGTGGCAATGTCCGGATTGATCATGGCTTTGCCGCTGTGAACGGTGACGATGGCGTTCACCAGTTCGTCCATCGAAACACCTTTCAGCAAATACCCGCTGGCACCGAATTTCAGAGCGTCATATACGAACTTGTCGTCGTCAAAGGTGGTCAAAATGATTATTTTCATGTCCGGATAGCGTTCCTTGATGACCTTTGTGCATTGCACCCCATCCATTTTCGGCATCCGGATGTCCATCAGAATCACGTCCGGAGGATTCTTGCGTATGCTCCGGATCACCTCCTGCCCGTCCTGGGCCACATCCGTCACAACGATATTTTCCCTGCTTTCCAGCACAATTTTCAAGCTTTGCCGGATTAACTCCTGGTCATCGGCGATTAATACTTTAATCATATTCTTCACCCCACCTGATCGGTATTTTCGCACTTACCACAAACCCGTCCGAGTTTTCAAAGGTTACCGTGCCATTGAGCATCTCGATTCTTTCCATGATGTGTCTCGTGCCAAAGCCATGCTCAAATTTCTCACAGCCCGTTCCGTTATCCTGTATTGTCAGGTATATTTCCGAATCCACCTTGCCTATCTTAATCCAGATTTTTGTGGCCTTCCCGTGCCGGATGGCATTGGTAAGGCTTTCCTGAACCACCCGGTAGATGGCGTTCTCTTCATCCTGGTCGAACTTCAGTTTTTTTACGTCGGATTGAAAAAACACCTTTGTATTGGTTACCGAACTGATATCCATGATCATTTTGGTAATGGCATACTCCAGGCTGAGATGCTCCAGGGCATCCGGCCTCAGGTGGTTCACCGACCGCCGGATATCCAGGATTCCTTCCCGCGTCACCTTGGAGATCACCTCCAACTGCTTTTTCGTATTTTCAGGAGATTTTTCCACCGTTGCAATGCATGCGTCGATGCCGGCGGAAATCCCGGTCAGCGTATGCCCCAGCGTGTCGTGTATTTCTCTGGCAAGCCTGTTTCTCTCTTTCGTCTCGCCCATTTTTTCCGTGACGGATGCATATATCTGAAGCTGGTTGTTTGCATTCTGCAGGTCTTCATTGGCTTCACTCAATTTTTTGTACAACGTACTCACCTCGTCAATGGTTCCTCTTTGCTGCTGGATCACGTAGACACAATAGATGATAAACATGATGATATTGACCGACACCAGCACATTGTAAAAGCCCAGCAGGTATTGCTGCATTTCGGAATTGTAGTAGCCGATGTAGTCGTTGATGGAATACAGCTTGTAGTTGATGGAAATCAATTCATAATCGGCGATCAAAAAGCTGACGATGGCCAGGAATACCACCAGGTACCTTTCCCTCGTCCCTTTGGCGTAAGTGATGATATCCGCAAAAAACAGAAACAGGATACCGTTGTAGTTAAAATTCAGGAAATACATGATCACCAGAATGATGGTAAATTCAGCAACCAGGGAGGGGTAAATCACCCGGTTGATGTTGGGATAGAAGACCTCCCTCAAAATGAAGGAAGCAATCAACAGCGCAAAAAGGCCCAGTACTTGCAGAATGATGGTGGCGGGCCTCGGCGGCAGCGCACTGATTCCGTCGATAAATTCCCTTGCTATAAAATGGGCGCAAATTTTTTCCGTTGTAATATATATGAAAACCGTTACGAACAGAACGGTCATTAAGTTGACAAATATCATTATCAGCTTAAAATACTGCAGCCTCACCTTTTTCATAAAAACCCGATCCTTTACTGCCACCCGTCAATTTCAAATTGATCCAGGTTGTCTTTTGTTATCAGCTTCACGGGAATGGTAATGCTTTTATCCACGTGTTTATTGCTCAAATATTCATAGGCTGTCTTTGCGGCCACAGTCCCAATGGTGGCAGGGTATTGGGCGCTGCTTCCCTCCAGGTATCCTTCCCTGATCATCATTTTGCCGTCGGGAGACCCGTCGACGCCGTAAATCAGGACCCGGTCATCCACATGGTTGAGCTGCAGCGCCGCCAGTGCGCCCAACGCCGTGGGATCGTTTCCTCCCATGACCACATCAAACCGGGCTCCGGTCAGCAGGATTTTCTTCATCACTCCCATGGATATTTCCAGGCCTGCACCGCCGGACTCCTGGGCAATCACCTCATAGTCGGGGTTATCCCTGATGGTATCCAGAAAGCCCTTGACCCGCTCTGTAATGGAATTCATGTTCGGCCTGTCCAGTACGACGATTTTTGCCCTGTCCAGCTTGGACATCATGTCTTTGGCACACTGGACTCCCGCGTCATAATTGTCGGATATGATTGTGGACACCACGTACTCCGTGTCGTAGACATAGGTATCCACATTGAATACGGGGATTCCCGCATCTTTGCATGCTTTCAGGGCGGGCTTCACTTTTATCCAGTCGGCGGGATTGACGAAAATGCCCACCACCCCGTCCTGGATCATATCCTGGATCTGGCTGTTCTGTTTTTCCTGGTCCTGTGCCGGGTCTCTTGTAATTAAAATATCGCCGTTTGATTCAATGACCTCTTTGATGCTGTCGTTCAAAACCTGGAAGAAAGGGTTGTTCATCGTCATATAGGTAGCGCCGAATTTGCGGGGTTCATCCAGGGAAGAATCCGTGACGGAAACCTCGACCTCCTGGTCGATGGAACACCCTTCAAATACAAATAAAAACAGCAGCAGCACCAAAATTATCCGTGTTATGTTTTTGCTTGCTTTCCTCATATTCTCATCTCATAACCCACTGATATTCTATCCGTTCTTCAAATACAATTCATAGTATATCGAAATCTCAAAACCCTGTCTACAAACCAAAAACTGTCAGAGTCCCCGTTTCAGGCACCGCAGACTCCCGTCCCCGAAACTTCCGGGAAATTAGTACGATTATGTTCGTCAGGCAAAAGGCATTTTTATGGAAAAAAGGCTTCACTCTATGAGGAATACTACGAGGCAGTGAAGTAATGGGAAGCCTACTGAAATAACCCGTGAGTAAGGACCTCTCACTTTTGCACCAATGATCTTCTGTTCTTCTCTGCACTGGGTGCTTTGAAGCCTTTTAGGAATAAACAATGCCATTTTGGCAAAGCAGTATTAGATTTTGACATTCTTGTTCTTTATATAGTCGATAAATACCGCCAATAGAATGACCGTTCCTTTTACTACATACTGCCAGAAGGAATTGACATTCAGCAGGTTCAAGCCGTTGTTCAATACGCCGATAATCAGTCCCCCGATAATGGTTCCCCCGATTTTACCGCTTCCGCCGGCCATGCTGGTTCCACCCACAACAACGGCCGCGATGGCATCCATTTCCGCGCCCTCTCCTGCGGTAGGCTGTCCCGAATACATGCGCGACGCCAGCACCACGCCGGCAAGCCCCGCCATCAGCCCGGAAAAAGTGTGTACAAAGAATTTTACCCGGGCAACTTTTATTCCTGAAAATACCGCTGCCTGGGCATTCCCCCCTACGGCATAGATGTACCTGCCCATCTTGGTCTTGTTCATGATCAGTGCCGATGCTGCCAGTACGATGACCAGAATGAGTACCGGGGTGGGAATGACGCCGATGTACCCTGCTCCGATAAACTGCCATTCCTTTGTGACAACTCTCACCGGCGAACCGCCTGTGTAGACATAGGCCAGGCCTTTGGCGATATTCATCGTGGCCAGCGTCACAATAAACGAAGGAATGGTGGTCCTGGAGATGATCAGGCCGTTGAACATCCCCACAGCGATACCCACCACAATTCCTACCAGAATGGCAGCTTCAATGGGCAAATGGTACCGCACCACACAGCCCGCAGAAATGCAGCCCGACAGTGCGATGATGGAACCGACGGACAAATCGATTCCTCCAAGGATGATTACCATGGTCATGCCGCAGGCCAGAAACAAGTTGGCCGAGATTTGCCGCAAGACGTTGAATACGTTCTTTTGTGTCAAAAAAGAACCGCCCGTATTGGGATTTACCGATAAAAATATGCATAACACCGCAAGGGCAATGATGATGCCCATATTTTCTTTGATATATTGAATAACTTTTCTGCCGAACCGGTTGATTCCATTCCCGTTTTTTCTGACTATCCGATCCATCCCTTTACCCCCCAGGTTTTATTTAATTCCCGCTTTTACTTTGCCGCCAGTTCCATGATTTTTTCCTGTGTGACTTCCCCGTGGTCCAGGCACCCTGTCACCCTGCCGTTGCACATGACGTAAATCCTGTCGCTCATGTTGATGATTTCCGGCAATTCCGAGGAGATCATGAGAACGGACATTCCTTCCTTTGCCAGCTGATTCATGATGGCGTATATTTCCGATTTGGCGCCTACATCAATGCCTCTTGTGGGCTCATCCAGAATCAATATTTTCGGAGCGGTGGCCAGCCATCGCCCGACCATCACCTTTTGCTGGTTCCCCCCCGACAAATTCCCTATCAGCTGTTCCTGCGAAGGAGTTTTGGTGGACATCATGTCAATATATTTTTGAGTGATGGTTTCTTCCTTTTCATGATCCACAAAAATCCCTTTTATAAACTGGTTCAGCACCTCAATGGTTGTGTTGAACCTTATATTCTGGACCTTGTATATCCCTTCAAACTTCCTGTCCTCCGGGACCAGTGCAATCCCATGCTTCATTGCATCCGCCGGGGATTTAATGGCAACCTTCCTGCCCTCGATATAAATGTCCCCGGTGGCTTCCCTGGACAGGCCGAAAATACATTTCATCACTTCACTCCTGCCCGCGCCCACCAATCCGGAAAACCCCACAATCTCGCCCTTCCTGAGTTCAAAGCTGGCGTCCTTGGCCATTTTGCCGTCGGAAATATGGTCACATTTGAGAACCACTTCCCCCGGCTCTGCATAGTCCCGGATGTAGTAATTCGTCAGTTCACGGCCTACCATCATGGAGATCAATTTATCTTTGGTCGTCTCCTTCACGGCTTCCGTTCCCACGTAGGTACCGTCACGCATGACGGTGACCCTGTCACAGATCTGTTCCAGTTCACTCATCTTATGAGAAATATAGATGATCCCCACACCCTTTTTTGTCAGTGCGCGCATCGTCTCAAACAAAAAGTTGACTTCTTTATCGGAGATGGAAGAAGTGGGCTCATCCATTACAAGAATTTTCGAGTTATAGGAAATTGCTTTCACGATCTCAACCATCTGCTGCTGGGCAATGGTCAATTTTCCCACGGTGGTTTCAGCATCGATCCTCATGTCGTACATGTCAAGCAATTCCTGTGCTTCCCTGTTCATTCTGGCGGTATTCACGAATTTGCCCACCACAGGTTCCCTGCCCAGGAATATGTTCTCCGCTACGGTCATGTACGGAACCAGAACCAATTCCTGATGAATGACGGCGATGCCGCTTTGCTGCGCAGCCCTCACACTGTCGATGACCGCCTTTTTCCCTTCAATGATGATTTCTCCCTGGTCTGCGGTGTAAATCCCCGCCAGCACTTTAATCAGTGTGGATTTACCGGCTCCATTCTCGCCCAGAAGCGCATGGACTTCCCCGGCTCTCAATTGGAAATCGACAGAATTAAGGGCATAAACCCCCGGGAAGGATTTGTGGATGTTTTTCATGGTCAACAAAATATCCGTACTCAAACAATCACCTGCTTCGCTTTATTCTTTCACCCTAAAAATGCTTACCCCTCCGCGTGGGAGGGGTAAGCGCTCTTCCTGCTTATTGCCAGCCGTCGGTACCATATTGGGAAACATTTTCCGAATTGATGAGGAAAGTTTCAACAGGGTATCTGGCTTCAACCTTCTCGCCTGCCAAATATTTGTACATGACTTCTACGGATTTCTTTGCGATATTGATCGGTGATTGTGCACCCGTACCGGCGATCAGGGATTTTCCGGAAGCGATTTCCGCCTTAATGTTGGGAGAACCGTCTACACCGTAAATCAGGCACTTCTTGATCCCTGCCGCATTTGCCGCCGCCAGGGCGCCGAGAGCGGTGGGGTCGTTGCCCCCGAAGATGGCAACCACATCACTGTGGGCCTGCAACAGGTCTTCGCTGATCTTCATTGCTCTTTCCAGGTTGCCTTTTGCATCCTGCTGGGCAACAATCTTAAAGCCTTTTCCTTCAATTGCACCGAGGAAGCCCTTGGTTCTGTCGGTGATGGAATTCATTGTCGGAGAGTCGAGAACGATGATGTTACCGCCGTTGGGGTATTTTTTGACCAGGTCTTCCCCGCAAACACGGCCGGCATTGACATTGTCGGAACCTACATACGACTGTACATAGGATAAATCAGCCACTTCGGTATCGAAATTGATAATGGGGATCCCAGCTTTCTTGAGGGCATCCAGTGCGGGAAGAATACCTTCCGCCTCTGCCGGATTCAGGAAAATAGCGTCGATTCCCTTTGTGATCATGTCTTCCACCTGTGTGATCTGAAGGCTTACTTTATTGGCCGGGTCAGCGGAAACCAATTTGTCGCCCTTTTTCTCAACTTCCTCTTTGATGGTCTTTTCCAGGATTACGAAGAAGGGGTTGGTTCCATCCATACAGGTATACCCGAAAGTATAGCCGCCCTCGGGCTTCTTGTCCGAAGTGCTTTGCGCCTTCGCAGCATCTTCCTTCGCCGGCGCCGTCTCCTTGGGTGTTTCCTGGGGTGCTTCCTTGGCTGTTTCGGTACTGCCGCAGCCTGCCAGCAAACTTACTGCAACCGTGATGCCCAACAACATGCTTAGAAACCTTTTCTTCATTTTCTTCCTCCTTATATTGTTTTTTACTACGCTTTCATAATAAATCCGGATGGCTTTTCCCACACCTATCATTTGTAACGAATTTTTTGTTACATTTGTAATATTTTCTGACTGGGGGAAGATGTGGCTGAAAGGTTTTCCGTATTAAAAAAACCAGCGAGCTGTTCTATAAATAAAACAGAGACAATTCGCTGAGTTTTCACTATTTTCTGGGCTCAAAGCAGAGCTGTCAATATACTCCCTTGCCAGAGCGTAATACTTCATTGTCCCTTTCTTGTGATGCAGAATAAGCTCCCCGCCGAAATATAAAGTTTCAAGGACCGCGCGGGACAGCCTTGTGGGATTCCAGCTCCAGTCAACGGTTTGCGGCAGGTCAATGTCCCTGGAGCATACATACTTTTTTTCTTTTACGGCATTGATCACCTGACTGCCGACGCTGTTGATCTCCTCACGGCTTCGGCCAAAATTGCGGTACTCCTCGCGGGTCCGCGAGAAATATTTCCAATCCTCAACGCTGAAAATCGCCATGTTCTTATCAAAATAATCGATCAGCTTCCTGTCTTTATAGAGCAGCTGATACAGCATGTCTTTGCTAAAGCCCTGGACCCGTGACTGTAAAACCAGTTCCGCATTTTTCCCACAAATATCGATGGGGTCAAACTGAATACAGCCGGCCTGCGAGATGTATTCGCAAACGCCCTTCTTTCCGTTGAATTTATATCTGCCGATAAGTCCCTGCTTCAACAATAGAAATTTTCCTTCTTGCTGGATTATAATATATACTATATGGGCATTGGCTCAGCTGGGAAAGCGTCGCGTTCGCAATGCGAAGGCCATGGGTTCGAATCCCATATGCTCCACCAGATTTTTTGTCGAAGGTGTTGAAAAATTGATTCTTTTTGGTATACTGATTGCATATGGCAATTTGTGAGAAATTTCGAAATCAGTCCCTCAATTTGCGCTGATGTGCAAATCCGGTCTGCGGCAACATATGTTCAATTTAATCCGCTCCGATTTGCAGGCCGTGAAAAGGTATGTTATGACAACAGCGAACATAAGCTCTTTCAAGCTTTTCACTTAATAAATCGGGAGAAGGTGTGCTGTGGCCGATACAATGTACAATACCGAAAAAAACAGTACAGGCGCATTAATGGGCAGGCTTTTGAAAGCGACGAATATTAGGCGCTTTATCGATAAGAACGCTTCCTGCATGAGGGTTGCGCCCTTTCATGAATACATCCGGCAGAAATGCAATGAAACGGGGGCGGTGCCAGAACAGGTCATCAAGCGCTCCGATATCGAACGGACTTATGGTCATCAGTTGTTCCGGGGCCTGCGGGCGCCATCGCGGGACAAGGTCATACAGCTTGCTTTCGGCTTTGAGTTCGGCGTGGAAGATACGCAAAAGCTCTTAAAAGCAGCCCGGAAAAGCCTCCTATATCCAAAAATCAAGCGTGACGCCGCAATTTTGTTTTGTATTAACCGCGGTATGAGTATTTTTGATGCCCAGGCAGTTTTAGAGGAGCTTGGAATTTCATTACTGGGAGAGGGTGACCGGAATGGGAAAGGTTGATATTTCCGATTTTCTGAAGGAGTTCGATGAAGCCGTCTTTCCGGCCGATTTCCTCGGTGACTATGAGCTTCTGGAATGTTTGTCACAAAATGAAATCAGCGAAACTTTTTTGATTAAAAGCAAAGAAGACGGCGTGCTGCGTATTGCCAAATGCTATAAGAAAAAAAGCTATCCCGCCGCAGATACCGAAAGCGATATTCTGAGCAGTTTGCACCATGACGGATTGCCCCAATTTGTTTCATGCTATGAAAACGGCGAGACAGTCTTTGTCGTACGTGAATATGTCAGGGGCGTTTCTCTCGAAGAATATGCGGGCGGCAAAGGATTGCCTCCCAATGAGGTTCTTTCGGTCGCAAAACAGCTATGCGATATCCTGGCCTATCTGCACGGGCAAAAGCCCCCCATCATCCATCGCGATATCAAGCCGGGAAACATTATTATCAACGACGGAAAAATAATGCTGATTGATTTCGGCATCTCCCGAAAATACAATGACAAGGCCACAGCGGACACTACCTACATCGGCACAAGGGAATTCTCTCCGCCGGAGCAGTTCGGCTTTTCCCAGACCGACAACCGTTCCGATATTTATGCCTTTGGCGTTTTGCTGTGCTATCTTTTGACCGGCGGAACGGACCTGAAACAAATTCACCAAACGGTGGGGAATAAGAAGCTTCGCGGCATTATTGCAAAATGCACCGCCTTCTCTCCGGACAGGCGTTATGCCGATATCGCTTCAATCAAAAGCGCGTTGCTGGATTTGAACGGTATCCGCAGATACAAGGCGCACCTCTTCGCAGCAGCGGCTGTGCTTGTGCTTGTGTTGGCCGGTATCACGGTATACAACTGGTATCGGGGCCCTGAGCCTGTTCATGAAGACTTTTTGGTGCAGGAGAGCATTGTTCTTCCTCTGGCTTCGAAGAAAGAGCCCATGACGAGGGCCGAAATATGCCGTATTGCCGTGGATGCCCTGAACATTTATGATGAATATGCCGAGAGTAATTTTCCTGATGTTCCGGTAGAGGATCCCTATTACCATTATATTTCCTCGGCAGTGCAGGCAAAGCTGGCGCAGGGCCACGCGGACGGGAATTTTAATCCTGATGAGTTGGTCCCTTCGGGGGGGTATTCCGTTATCATTTTAGAAAGGGTCTTGGGGATCTATAAGGTGACCGATTGGAGCAATATAGAAAAAGTCCTTGTGGCTGCGGCCAAGGCAGGCAATAACTACGGCATTATTACCGATGAGCAGTTGGAGCAGGCGAAGGCGGACCCCAATCATCCCATGGAGAGCATCCCTGGCGGCATATTGATACCAAAGGCCGCCAGCGGCGCGTGGATTGAATGGAAAAGCTCCGATGAATCGGTGGCGACCGTCGACAGTGGGCAGGTGACTCCCCGGGGGCCCGGAAGGGCTGTAATAACCGCCGAATATGTCCGCGGAAATAGGGTTTTCGATACCTGTGAGGTCATCGTCAATTAGCATGTAATTTCCGTAAAAGGTGTGCAGACTGCACACCTTTTTTTGTTTCCGATTTGCTATAGTAGTTATATTGCGGACACGTATATCAACAGACAGGAGGATATCAGGATATGGGAAAATTCAAAAAAATCCTTTCGCTTTGCCTTATACTGATTTTAGCGGCATCCCTGCTGCCCGGCACGGCTATGGCGGCGGATCCCGCACATTGGGCGTATGATGCCGTGGTTAAGCTCAATGCGCTCTATGGTGAGGGGACATTTTCGGAGGATTATGAAGCCCCGGCTACGGTCGGCTATCTGAAGGGCTTGCTTGAGCAGACCTTCCAGTGCCCCGATCCGGATGGCTTTATCGGGCTGGACGGCGCCGGAGAGGACGCAGTCACACGGGGTGTACTGACCCATACGGCGGTAAAGCTTTTTAGCCTGGGGGATATCACGGGAACGGACGATGAGGAGAAAATCAACTCCGCAATCGGAATATGCAGGGACAAAGGCATTGCGTCCGGCTATCCGGACGGAACCTTTGGCGAAAGCGACCCCGTAACCTGCGGGGCGCTGGCGGTTGTCTTCTACCGCGCCGTGAACAAGGCGGCCGGCGGCACCCTGAACCGGTGGGGGCTTAAACCGGGTACATACGGGTATGAGGAACTTCTGTATTTTGCCGTAAGAAGTATACCCTACGGCGAGGATGTTTACAATACACCCTTTGATGAAAATGCGTCCATCAATGTGTCGGAGGTGGTATACGCCGGCGCTGAGAATGTCTGGAACAAATGGGAGGATATGCTCAATACCTTGGAGGATCCCGATACGCATGAACCCTATGCGGTCATCGATGTGGTCTATAGCGATTTGGGGCTGGACGAGCAATCCAAAATGGCGGACGCCGTGGTGCGAATGGCCGGACAGTACAGGGCAGAGCTGACGGAAAAAGGCATAAATACCGCCATCTTCTATGATGTGCCTTCTTCAAGCTGGTTCTACGACGGCATCATGTACCTTTTGAATCAAAAGATCGTCATGGGATACGGCAACGGTACCTTCTGGCCACAAAACCCGATTACACGCGCCGAGATGGCGGCGGTTGTGCTGCGGGCGCAGGGAGTGGATACGAGTAATCTTCCAATGCCCGATATGAATGAATTTACCGCCGTTTTCCCCAATCCAGGTTTTATCGTGAATGAGGAGGAATGCGATATCCAGGAACCCCATGACCATCCCCACCTCAACTGGGCGGCACCAATCGTATGGGCGGCAAAGGATTATTACGGGGAAGAAACCGATTTCGATCCCAACGACCTGCTCAGCCGTGAAGCCATGGCCTTTGCGGCGGTCGAACTGTTTGAGGACTACGACGAAAGCAGCGTAAACCTGGCGATCCTCGACCGCTTCGCCGACAAGGACGATATCGGCGAGCAGTACAAGAAGCCTCTCGCCTACCTTGTGTCCATCGGCGTGCTAAATGGCGCCAGGGAAAGCGACGGAATCTATCTCATCCCTCAAAACAACTGCACCAGGGCGGAGGCGGGCATATTTTTGTCCCGGGTGCTGCAGGGGCTCGACAAATCCAGGATGAAAGATTACAAGGATGCTCTCGATTATGTGCAAAACGCAGGAGGTGACGAATGATGAAGCGCAAAATGATTGCTTTATTCCTCATCCTTTGTCTTTTAAGTTTTGTGTTGCCAGTGGCAGCTATGGCGGCAGGAGCCACCGTTCACACGCTCCTCCTCACCGAAAATTGGAGACTTACGGACGACCTTGACCTCAATGTTCCGGAGGGTACTACGCTCATCATTGACGGCGAGGACGCCTATTATATCTACGAATTCGGCGGCACTTTAATAAACAGCGGCGCGGGCAATGTGGTATTAAAGGATACGATTCTTTACCCCGCCGGCGAAACAGCGGTCAAGTCTCTTTTCATCACAACGGCAGCCCTTCCCTCGGCAACGGTAGGCAGTGCGTACGGCAAAACGGTTGAAAAAAACTATACGGGCGGCGGCACGGTTACTTTCAGCGCAAGCGGCCTGCCCGAAGGTTTGTCCATTAATGCAAGTACCGGCGTCATCAGCGGTACGCCTGCAAGCGGAGCACAAGCAGGCTCTCCGTACAGTGTTGCAGTGATTGCCACGGTCGGCGCCGGTGAATTGACAGCCACGCTTAACGGCACATTGACAGCCACGAAGACCTATTCCCTGACCGTCACCGCCTCCGGTGGCGGGGGCGGGGGCGGGGGTGGGGGCAGCGGGGGCACTCCTTCCGCTCCTCCCCCGGCCTATCAGGTAAATGTTTCGGGGGCGGGTACAGGCATCAATCTCCCCGTCACCGTTGATACAGTCTCAAAAGGCGCAAGCATCAGGGTGGACGCTCCCCAGGGCAACCTCTTTTCCGGCGGGAAATCAACGAACATTACCGTCCCTCCAATTCCCGGTGTAAACAGCTATACCCTTGACATCCCGGCGAATTACCTGTCCGCAGCTGACGGAAAGGGTATTCTGAACTTCAATACCGAGGCCGGCAGCGTGACCCTCCCGGAAAATATGCTGACAGACACCGAAGGCAGTAACGCGGGAATTACCATCGGCAAGGGCGATACCTCCGGCTTGCCCGGCAGCGTAAAAGCGGCAATAGGCAGCAGACCATTGATTCATCTCACCCTGACGATGGACGGAAAGCAAACCGCGTGGAACAATCCGGAGGCGCCGGTGACGGTATCCATTCCCTATACGCCGACAGCTGCGGAGCTTGCAAATCCGGAAAGCCTCGTCATCTGGTACATCGACGGCAGCGGCAACCCCGTCCCCGTACCGGATGGGCATTATGACCCGGCCACCGGTGCCGTCACCTTTACCGCTACTCATTTCAGCGATTATGCGGTAGTCTACAATAAGGTAAGCTTCAACGACGTGCCGGCGGGTGCATGGTATAGCAAGGCGGTGGGCTTTATCGCGGCGAGAGGCATAACGGGCGGTACGGGAGGCGACAAGTACAGCCCTGATGCGAAGCTGACAAGAGGGGATTTCCTTGTATTGCTGATGAAGTCCTATGATATCGCTGCGGATGCAAATCCGACGGACAATTTCTCCGACGCGGGGAATACCTATTACACCGGTTATCTGTCGGCGGCAAAACGCTTGGGCATCACGGGCGGCGTGGGAAACAACCTGTACGCTCCGGCAAGGGAGATCACCCGCCAGGAGATGTTCACCCTGCTGTACAATGTCCTGAAGTCTATCTGTCAATTACCCCAGGGCGATTCCGGCAAGACCCTCACCGGCTTCACTGATGCCGGGCAGATCGAGTCCTGGGCGAAGGACGCCATGGCACTGCTGGTTGAAACCGGAACCGTCGGAGCGAACGCCGGGAAACTCACTCCGGCAAACACAACCACCAGAGCTGAAATGGCCCAGGTGCTGTATAACCTGCTGTCAAAATAAGAGCGGGTGAAGAGCTTCGCACAGGAACCTATTGGGCAGGCAACACACAATGAATGCAAATCAGGCCATAGGTTTCACCATACATTTTGCCGAAAGAAGTCGGTTGTAAATGCAACCGGCTTCTTTCCTTTTGCTTCATGAAAGGGGATGGATGGCGAGTCCACAGACTGCTCTTACCCTGTCTAAAAGGTATAGAGAGGAGTTGAGAACTGTCCCCCATTTTTGTATTGTTTTTTACTACGCTTTCATAATAAATCCAGATGGCTTTTCCCACACCTATCATTTGTAACGAATTTTTTGTTACATTTGTAATATTTTCATGAGCGCCGCCGAAGCCGTCAAAGGCTCATGAACAAGACATCACAGCAAAAGCCCCCACCGATTCCACCGAATCAGTGAGGGCTTTTGCTGCTGCAATGCTAATGGGTCACAGTGAAGTTGTCAAAGTGTGAATGGGCATAGTGGGCCCTTAATCCCACCTTTCCATTGATAAAGGGATTGCTGTTGTCGGTATAATCGATTTTAGGGGTGGCCATATCTCCAACGTACACCTTGATGTTGTTTCCGCTGACAACCACTTTCATGTGATACCATGTGTTCAGGTTGTAGGTTCCGGAAGCGGTGGCCAAGGCAGTCCAATTGTAATTCTGTTTTCCAAGGGTCACTCCGTTGGTTGACAGGCAGGCCAGATAGCCCTGGTAGAAATCGGTTCCAAGACCCGGATCATTGCCGTCACCGCCCTGGGCGGGATTATTTACCCGGACCATGATCCCGGTGTTCAAAGCGTCGATTCCTTTGACATCACACTCAACGGTGTAATCCGACCAGCCGGTATTCCCAAGGGTCCGCTTGCCCACGTTGTCAATGCTCGCTTCCCCGCTTTCAATGGCCCAGTTGCCGCCGCTCCAGTTCCAATCGCTGCTGAAGGCGGTAGAAAAGCTGTCCGTTTTCGTGAAGGATGCGTTATCCGCCTGGTAGAACTTTAACGTATAGAAATCGAATTCCCCTGTGACGGTTTCAACCCGTATGGTGTGGTTTCCCGAGGTCAGGTTCAACCCCTTGATGGTGTATGTCTGCCAGTTGTCCCAGCCTCCTGTGCCCGGCAGGTTTACCACTCCCGTCACATCGGCGGAATCGAACCATACCCTGACCTGGCATCCGGTATAGGTGGTGGCATACCGCAGGCCCAGATTATAGGTCCCGTTCGCTTTAACACTCACATTGTACTTATACCATTCGCCCGTTGCGTTCCAACCGATGTTTTGTCCGCCTTCGGGGCAGTCCCGGATATCCACATTGTCATTTCTTATATATTTGCCGCCTGCGTTTCCGCCGGAGGTATCGTGATAACCTACCCCTTCCCCGCCGGAATTGTAATGGACCGCCTCAATGGTACCGGGAACCGGCTTGTAGTAATCAAAGATGCCGCTTCCGTTGACCTTGTTGCTCACTGCCAGGTATCCGAAATTGGCGGTGTCGTCCTGTGACAGATAGCCCACCTTGCCGGCTCCCAGGCCCGCATTTGTCTTCGTTTCCTTCAACATCCCGTCAACAAAAAACTTGTAGGTGGTTCCGGATTTTTCGATACGGATGGCATGCAATTTGGTCGTGTCAAAGCCTGCCGGTAAAGCGGTGCTCACCTCGGTCCCCCACTGGCCGTTGATAAACAGGTTGGTCTGCAGCTGGTTGGTCACGCCATTCAACACCGCATAACCGTAGTTTTGTGCATCCACATACCCGAATACCGCCCCGCATTTTGGCGTTATGGTTCCCCGGGAGGTTTCCTGGACGTTGAATTCCGCCGTGTAGTCACCCGCCGTTGTAAAGGTATTTTCATACTGGATGAAAAATGCGGTACTGCCCTTTGTGCTCTGGGTGAGGAAATTGTTTGAAATCCCCCAGATTCCTCCATTGAGGTTGGAGTACCCGGTCCCGATGCTTGTCCTCTGGAACCTGTCGGAAAAATCCGGTGCCGCAGGCGTTTGCACCGGCCAGTTTGTCGGACCGTATACCACCATTTTACTGCCGTTCCATCCCACCGCATCAAAATTAACTTCACGGTAAGGCCAATACCCCGGGTCCACACCGGTTAAATTGTGATAAACGGTGTAATAGGTATCCAGGTCGGGCCCGATAAAATAGCTGCTATGCCCCAGGCCCACCTGGTTGCCTTCGGTGCCCAGAAGCACCGGATTAAAATTGCTCTGCGTATAGGCGGAAAGAGGTCCTGCGGTATTGGTGGCCAGATTCACCCTGTAGCCCGGGCTGAGGACATGATTGCCCGTTGCGGTGAGATAGTAAGTGCCGTTTCTCTTAATCAATGTCGGCGCTTCCGTCCACTGCCCGCCGATTTGTGTCCCTCCAAGAACCGCCTCACTTCCAATGGAGGTGGGACTGCTCATGGTTGACCCGTGGATGCCGTCAGAGCCTGCATTTAAAAAGTACCAGCTGCCATTGTCGTCGATGAAGACACTTCCGTCAATGCTGTGTCCAAAATTGCCGGTAACCCGGGTGAAGGGCCCTGTCGGGCTGCTGCTGGTCAGAACATAATGACCGCCTCCGTCCGGAGAGGTATACATGTAGAAGGTCCCATTCCAGTAAACCACTTCCGGCGCATAGGCCGTCTTTGTGATGGCGTCGGTGGAACATAATCCCGCATAGGTCCAATTGGCACAATCCGTCGAGCTCCAGCACTTAACACCCACCTGGTTGTTTTTTGTGCTGGCATACAGATAAAACGTACCGTTGTATTTCATTACAAAAGGGTCTCCCGTACCATAAGCGGGCCATTCACCGGGGAGTGTCATATAGTTTGTATAAGCGGAAACCCCCAGGCAGGATAAAGAAAGAATGGATACTGTACACCAAAAAGCTACCATCTTTTTTATTTTTCTTAACATGAATTTTTACCCTCCTTTTTTATTTTTTAAAATAATTTTCTCTGCCGTCTTTTACTCTCATGCCCTGCAAGGATGAATTTCAGCTCGTATCCTGCATTTGCATCACCTCCGCAACGCTGTGCAAGCATTTATTGTTTTCCACCATCAAAGAAAATACCGCTCAAGGTGGCATTGGCACCTCTAATCTGGTAAATTCTGAACCTGACGGATTTATTGTAGGAGTATACCAGATAGGTACCGTCACTATAGTTCTTTACCAGCTTAATGGGAGAAACCAGCTTCAGCGTATCCATGTCAAACATCTCAACCCCCAGGTTCCTTGCTGTACTGTCCCAATCTACAAAATACAGTGCAACGTTGAAGTCTTCCGTGCCTGTTTTTGTTATGTCCACAGTCATTGTCTGCTTGCACCCTTCAGGATCCTGCGTATAAATGCATCCGACTTTCCTTTCTGCTCCATTGGTTGAATCGGCAGAAGGGGCCCTTGAATCCCTTGTGCCATTGGACCATTGTGCATTGGAATTTATTGAATAGGAAATGTCCCTAATGTAGGAAGGCAATACCCTTACATCGCTTCCGGCACCATTATAGCTGCATAGAACATATCCGTCCCGTCCGTACACGCCGCCCCAGTTGCCGCTTGTTGCAGTGTCTTGTTTTATGAACTTTGCAGGATATTCCACCGGAGGCTCCTCGTAGGAAGGCGTTGTTCCTCTATAAGTTACTTCCAAGGTGTACGTTCCGGGCTGTACTGCTGTAAAATAGACAAAATCAGCATCTGCCTCCGCACCGCCTATGCCTGTTATACCGTGGTATATCCCATCCCATGCCAAAACACCGTTTATGGCAATTGCGTCTATTGTCTTTTCAACCTTTGGAATACCAAATCTTCCGGTAGTTCCTGAAGGCGCCGTTATGCTGCAACTTCCCGTTTCCGTATTGAAGCTTGCGGAAATGTGCCCTTTTGGTGTCGGCGTTTTACCTGACACACTGGTTAGTGTCCTCCCAGGATGAGGCAGTATATCGTAAGTTTCAAAGCCTGGTGAAGTTGGCTTAATACCAAGTGCTTCCTCGTTAAGCCATTTCAGAACCCCTGCCCCCCATGGATGGCAAAGGCTGGTATAACTCGCCTGGTTATTGGGCACCGGATCATTCATACCCAGAACCTGAACCCAGGAAGGTCTGAAAACTTCGAAGGAGGTGGTGCCTCCGTAATTATGCTGGCCGCCCCACAGATCCCTGATTGAGCTCAATGCATCATCGTATTTGTTTATCTTTGCCATTGCCTGAATGACAAAATACTGGTTAAACGCAGAGAAGGACACCCTGTTTACTCTATCCGTATATTCATTGATGTATATGCCGTTTTGTTCCGCCTGGTTGGTAAAGCCTGCAGTAATTGCATCCGATGCCGAGTGCAGGCCGAAACTGTTGTACCATGATTCGTTTTGTCTCAATTCATTGATTTTTTCACTGGCATAACTGCTGTATTTATCTCTCAAGTCCTTATGTCCCAGGCTGTTCATCGCTGTGGCAAATTCACTCCATGCCCTTATTGCAAGCATTTTGTAAGCATTTTGAGGCTCTGTGGAGCTTGCATTTTCAAACCCTGCTCCAAGTCTTTCATCCCAGCCATAAAAGACAAGGTCGGGATTTGTTCCGTATATTGAATGCGCGTGGTCCAGCTTCTCACATGCATTTGTTATAAAGTGGCTTAAAGTTTCACCATCTCCCGTATAGTTGTAATAATCGATCAAGCTCAGGATCCAGCACAATGAAAAGCTTTCTATGCCATTATTCTGGGTTGAAGTACTCTCCAGGTTCTGCTTGACAAAATCATAATTTTTAAATGCCACCATCGATGCCGCTTGCGCGGGATAGGCATCACCCGTCCAGGAAAACCGGTCTCCACGGTCCATGAGGATTGCTCCGAAATAATCATTGGTCAAATTCAGCTTCACAGTATAGGCTGCATCATACCAAATTTTATTTACCAATACGTCGCTGCATGAAAAGCTTCCACAATAATTTGCTGGTTTTATCTGGCACACCAGTCTTACGCCTGTTATATGCCAGGGGCTGCTGAAGGAATTTACATGAATCCATCCAAAGCGGACTCCTTCATAGAGCTCGCTGTTCAATTCCAGCCTGTAGGTATTCCCATATTTCCCAGGAATTTTCGTTTTGATAGGATTCTCCGGCCCTGTCATTACAATCGCCGGCTGGTTATATTCGCTTATGCTCATATCGACAGTGCCTGTTAAGTCGTCACTGTCGAACTCCAACCATGCGGCATTTTCAATGCCAAAGTCCATTTTTATCGACCCGGTCCCGTTTACTGTGACGTTTGGCGTATTGCCGGTCAGCGAGCTTAAGTTGCTGAAGGAGTCCGGGTGATCGGTAGATACCGATACGGGCTTCCTGAGGTAGATTTCAAGGTCGTTTTTTATCACATTCCACCTGAAGGCTACCAATGGGTCCGGTGAGTCCGGCACCTCCGGTCCGCTGAAGGTTCCGTCTTGTACATAGCCATAGGGCTGTGCCGCAGGGGATTCTCCCCAAATACCACCGGCATATTTTTCAGGAAATTCCACCAAGCCCGGTGCCTTTTCCTGTTTTGATTCCTTTTTATCAACCATATTTTTTTACCTCCATAAGTTATATCACTGCGTTTGGATCGTCATGCATCCATGCAAAAAAACAAAGCTTCAATTTTAAATCATTCCGTCACTACGCCCTCAAAGCTTCTCGTTACCTCCGCTTCATACCCCGGAAGGAGGACTTTCGCGCTCACGC
>JAFADI010000033.1 GCA_023424965.1 Bacillota bacterium | reverse complement strand
TGCCTTACCCCTGCACCGACCAGCTTCAGCAAATCCGCCTTTACCCTCTCCAGGGAAAATCGCCTGACTCCGTCAAAGGTTGAGGACAGGCAATAAGCGCAGGAAAAGGGACAGCCTCTGGAAGCTTCATAGTATACGATTCTATTTTCCAGCTTTGAAAGCATTTCCCCGGTATAGGGTGAAGGAATGGAGTCCAGGTCTTCCACGAGGGGATAGCTGCCGTCGGAAACAACCGCCTCTCCCTCTCTGTGGGTAAGCCCTGGAATGTCTTTCAGCGCAAAGGCTTTACGGCTTAAATGGAGAAGCAGCCTTTTAAAGGAGACCTCGGCCTCTCCTGCAAGGATATAGTCAACAGAAGGATTCCCGTTCATAATACCAATGCCGTCGAAAGATACTTCCGGTCCTCCCAGAAGGATCCCCGTCTCCGGCAAAACTTTTTTCAGGTTTGCGGCGAGCTCCAGCACCAGGCTTATGTTCCATATATAGCAGCCAAAGGCCACCACATCGGGATTTGTCCTGTAAATATCCGCAAGGATCGTGTCGGTACTGTCATTGATGGTAAATTCCTTTACAAGGACCTGCCCGCATTCACCGCCGCAGGAATATTTCAGGTACCAGGGAGCCAGGGCCGAGTGTATGTATTTGGAATTGATGGCCACAATCGTCGTCTTCATAAAAACCTCGCACCGTCTGTTTGCGAAGCTATTATAACAGATTTTACGCAGCCGCTGCAAGGGTCCAACTACTGAGCCGTCCCAAGCCCCCCTGTCATAATCCTGTGGCAGCCCTGGAAAATTTCGCCCAGGTAATTCCATATCCCCTTTTTGGCTATATCCGCCGAAGTCTCCACCGGTACGCTGCCAAAAATCTCACCATTTATCAGGAACTTCACCATTCCCACCTCCGTGCCCTTTTTTATGGGGGCCGGCAGAATATCCGGAAGCTCAAGAACTTTTTCCACAGAATTTATTTCGTCCTGACTCATGGGCATTTCAATTCCTGTGGAAGCACAAAGGGAGATGTTGGGCGACATTCCCTTTATCACAGGAATGTCTTTAACATGCTCTTTTTCTTCTACCAGTGTGTGGGGTTTGTAGTTGGTAAAGGCATAGTCCAGGACGGACTTGCTGCTCTGAGCCCTTTTGGCCCTCGAAGGACAGTTCAGTACCACCGAGATAAGCCTCATTCCCCCTCTTGTGGCGGAAGTGACCAGGCACCTGCCCGCCTGGCCTGTATAACCCGTCTTCACCCCATCCGCTCCCGGATACAGGTCCAGCATCTCATTGGTGTTATGCAGATGTTTGACGGGTATTGAAGCGGTGTGGGTCGACACGATCTTGCAAAATACCGGATTCTCCAGTGCATACCTGGTTATGGTAGCAAGGTCGAAGGCCGAAGAATACTGCCCATCCCGGTCCAGCCCATGGGGGGTTATGTAATTGGTATCTGTAACCCCCAGTTCTGCCGCCTTGGCATTCATCCTGTCCGCAAAGCCCTCAACAGACCCTCCGATGTGCTCTGCAATAGCGATAGCCGCATCATTTCCCGAATTCAGCATCAAGCCGTAAAGCAGTTCGTTGAGCGTAAACGTTTGCCCGGTTTTCAGACCGATGGTAGAACCCCCGATGGCTGCCGCCTTCTTGCTTATTGTCACCGTGTCCTCCAGGTTGCCGTTTTCTATTGCCAAGATGGCGGTCATTATTTTCGTTGTACTGGCGATGGATCTCCGGGTACGCGAATTTTTCTCATAAAGAATTCTGCCGCTCTTTACATCCATGACGATTGCCGCCCCTGCATCGACCGCAGGCTTTTTTGCAGTTGGAAGCGCCGTCCCGCTTGAGGGGAGGACACCGGTAAAGGGTTCTTCCAGAATGTCGTCGGCCAGGGATGGGTGCATACCTAAAAATGAAAACAGGAATGCAAAAAACAAGAAAACCGTAAAAATTCTTCTCAATTTTATCTCCATTTCCACAGAGGGACCACCGATTCATCCGCTGCCCTATCCCTCCATAATCGATTTGTTATGAATATATGACGGTTTATTTGCTTTCATGTTATTGACAATCAAAATATAACAGGGCTTTTGCACATACCCCGGCCAGGTATTAATTAACCGGAGTGTTATGCCGATATTAATTATGGGAGGTGATTTTATGAATGGCTCCGATATTTTTTCAAATGAGTATTTCCGCATATTTCACAATGCCGATGGAGTATTCATTGAATCCTTCAAAAAGGGTTTTTCTTCCGGGCAGTTAATCGTATTGATAAACTCTCACCCGGAAATAAGCCTCAGCAGCCTGTCGGCACTGATAACCGCCGTAAATGCCGCTCCCAGGCCTCCTGAAAAAATCGGTATTCTCAAGGAGCCCATCGCCGTTGAAATATCCGAAGACGGCTTAAGGGCTGCGGTTACCTTCAACCTGCCCCAAAGTGAGCTTACTCCTGCAAACAGGGCGGAACTCATCAAACAAACCCTGGACAAACTAAAACAAAAAAACATCGTATACGGAATAAAACCGGAAGTCCTGAACAAGGACCTCCATCCCGGCAAAGCCTACGCCGTCTCCGAAGGCCTCCTGCCCCTGGACGGAAAGGATTCGGTCATCAAATTGTATGAACTGAAGGACTCCAGGCCGGAAATACACCAGGACGGAAAGGCCGACTATTACGAACTCCGGCTGATCAACAGGGTCAAGCCCGGTGATTGGCTGGGAGAAAGGCTGGATGCCACGCCGGGCACTCCGGGCCGGTCTGTGCTTGGGCTGCCCATAAAACCCTATGACGGAAAGACCCTGCCGTTGAACTACGACAAAACCACCATCCGGGAGGTTTATGAAAATGGCAGAACCACGCTCTATTCCAGGATCAGCGGAGCCGTGAACTATACGGACGGCAGGATTACCGTTTCCAACCACCTGGATATTGACGGAGATGTGGACTTCCGGACAGGCAATATCAAATTTGACGGTTACGTTACCATACGGGGAACCGTCGCAGACGGTTTTTCCGTAGAGGCTGCCAAAGACATCGAGATCAACAGTCCCCTGGGTCTTGGGCATGTCAAAGGAATTCTCAGCACCACGGGAAGCATTTACATCAAGGGGGGGATCGCCTCCAAATCGCCGGTCGAAATCAAGGCCGCCCAAAGCGTTTTCACCCGGTTTGCAGACAATGCGGTCATCACCTGCGGCGAAACGGCCAACATGGGATTTTACTGCATCAACAGCACCGTAACCGCCAGGGAAGTGCTTGTAGAGTCTCCAAACGGCCACATCATCGGCGGGAAAATAACTGCGGAAGTTAGAATCGCCGCAGCCAACATCGGTTCGGAGATAGAAAAGAAAACCATCCTGGAAGTGAAAGGCTTTGACAGGGAAATGATGAAGCAGGAGCTGGATGGAGTCTTCCAGAAAATAAGCATCCTTAAAAACGACCAGCAAAGGGCAAAGCAGGTCATCGCCCAGCTTGAGGGCGTACATATGCCCACGCCGGCCCAGCGGAAGGAAAAGGAAGACAGCTTTGAGCTCCTGTCAAATGCCAAAATAGAAATTAAGGAACTGGAAGAAAAACGCAGGATCATCGCAAATTATCTCAAGACCCGCGGAGAAGGAGAAATATCCATCGGCAAAAAGGCCTATCCCAATGTCATTTTAAGCATAAAAGGAATCAAGCTGGAAATCCCTTCGGTCACGTCCTCCTGTACCTATTATGTACAGGACGAAGAGCTCAAACAGCTTTAACGGCTGCCCCGGACTGCATATCTTCAATAAATATTGGCAAAATACTTTATAATGTTAGAATAAAGTACTATAATATACTTGATTATTGCCATATCCGGTAATAGTCAAGTTTGCCTTATATTGTAATTTTATTTTAACTCGGATTTAATCCTGTTAAAGTATAATTGGTAAAACAATTATTTTAATTTTTCGGGGAGGTACTATGATCAGCAACATTCTGGTTATATCTTCAACTTTTACGGGCCATGGACACAAGAGTATAACCGAAGCCTTGAACGACCATTTTGTTTTGTATCCCGATGTCAAAGTCCATGTGATTGACGGCTTCAATCTCGGAGGAAACATTGGCCTGAGAGTGGGAAAAATGTACGGCTCTGTTACAAGAAACGCAAAAGAAGTATGGAAATTAATGTGGGAAATCTCCTGCAGCAAGCCTCAGCTTGTGGAGGAATTTGTAGAGCTGGTGATCCGGGACAACTTCCTGAAGCTCATTAAAAGCACCAAGCCGGATCTCATTCTGTCCGTTCATCCGAATTTTAACACCCCTATTGTCAATATATTGAAGGAACACAACCTTAAAATACCTTTCGTAACACTTATCGCAGACCTGGTGAGCATTTCGCCCCTTTGGGCTCCTCCGGAGGCGGATTCCATCATCTGCCCCACGCCTGAATCCAAGTACAAGTGCCTTGAATTCGGCGTCTCGGAATCGAAGCTTGCGGTCCTCGGTTTTCCCGTCCGCAAGCGCTTTACCGACCACATCGGCAAAACCGGGGCAGGCAAAAACTACACCATGGATAGGCCCCTGGAGTGCCTCATCATGAGCGGCGGCGAAGGTGTGGGAAACATGAGCAGAATTGCCAGAATCCTTCTTAACCATTTTAACTGCAGGGTTAAAATCATCGCGGGCCGTAATGCCATATTGAAGCGCAGGCTCGAACTCACCCTGAAGGAAAAATACGGGGACAGGGTGGAAATCTTCGGTTTTGTTGAAAATGTGCAGGATCTGATGGTTTCTTCGGATATCGCCTTTACCAGGGGCAGCCCCAACACCGCTCTTGAAGCTGTAGCCTGCAATGTTCCCCTGGTAATTACCGGAGCCCTTCCCGGCCAGGAGGAGGGTAATCCCGGCTACATACAGAAATACAACCTGGGTGTGGTGTGCAAGGACTTAAGAAAGCTCCGGAGCACGGTAAACGAGCTTCTGGCAAATAATGCCCAGAAGCTTAACGGGATCAAACAATCCCAGCGGGAATACAGCGATCCCGAAATAGCAAAAAACATCGTGGACTTCCTTATGTCTTTTGAGAAAAATGAGGAAATAGACTTCAATGCCATAAAAATCGGCCCCCGTTTCAAGGGCCTGGCCGAATTCGAGACTGCCAAGGAATCCATCGTAAAAGTCAGCAAGAACCTGCAGGAAGTTCTTGGTCCAAGGAGATTGATCAAGTACAGGGATAAACTGAGAAACAGACGCTAGATGCAAAGAAAGGGGACACATCTCTCTCGAAGTGTGTCCCCTTATTGTGCAACAACAAGGTTCCCGGGACCCGCTCGCAATCTATGATTGCGTTGGCGGGTGGGGCTCTTGTTTCTTATTTATCTATAAACGGCTTCCCCGTTAATTCCTATCCTGACCTTGGTGACGGGGACTTCCTTTCCGGACCGCTGCAGCGCCAGGTCCACGGCTCTTACGATCCCCGAGCAGCAGGGCACTTCCATGTGCGCGACCGTAACGGACTTGATGCTGTTATTTTCGATAATGTCCGTCAGCTTATCCACATAAAACTCGATATCGTCAAGCTTGGGACAGCCTACTACCACGGCCTTGCCTTTTAATAAGTCGATGTGGTAGTTTGCATAGGCAAAAGGTACGCAATCCGCTGTAACGAGAAGGTCCGCATTGTCAAAGTAAGGCGCATTGACAGGGACAAGGCTTAATTGTACCGGCCACTGCCTGAGCTGGGGCTTGATTTTTATCTCCACATCCCCGGAATTCACCGTGGAAGCTTTGCCTTCACCTTTGTTGTCCTGACCGCCCAGGGTCATCATCCTGCTTCCCGGACATCCTCCGCCGTGGTGGTGTACATGGTTGGCAGCAGGTTTTTTAACCGGTTTATTCAAACTGTTTACAAAATTCATGGCTTCCTCCTCGTCGAATTCATCCGCTTCCCTTTCGATGATGTGGAGGGCGTCCTGCGGACAGTGTCCCAGACAGGCGCCAAGGCCGTCACAGTATGAATCCTTTACCAGCTTTGCCTTCCCGTCGATGATCTGGATGGCTCCTTCTGCGCAATTAGGTACACAGAGGCCGCAGCCATTGCATTTATCCTCTTCAATTTTGATTATTTTTCTGATTGCCATTTTATCTTCCTCCTTTTATTCGTGTTAAGAGTTCAGGATTCTGCATTGATAGGTTCCATATAGATTCCTCAACTCTCAACCTGTAGCTTCATTATATATTTTTTCCCCGGGCTTTGCTGTGATATAAATCATATGCTCCCATGTTTTTCGACACGTGTGCTTTTCCGGGCATGAACAGAAAAAAGTTAACCCGGCGGGTAAACCGGGTTAACTTTTGAAATTTCCTAAACGGATAGGGTCCGGTCAGTTGTCATTGGTCATCTTCAGCGCGTCAAATACATAGAATATCAGGCTCAGAACCATGCCTGTCACCGTTGCAAGGGCCATTCCCTTGAGCTGCACCGTGCCTATATTGATGGCCACTTCACTGATTCCTACGATAAATATTACAGCCGTGAGAATCAAATTCCTGGATTTGCTGTAATCAACCTTTGCCTCAACAAGCATCCGGATACCGGAAGCGGCAATGACACCAAAGAGCAGTATGCATATGCCTCCCATGACCGGGACAGGAATGCTGGAGATGGCGCCCGACAGGTTTCCGAAGAAAGCAAGGATAATTGAGATCACTGCCGCACCTCCGATGACCCATACGCTGTACACCTTGGTGATAGCCATAACTCCCATGTTTTCCCCATAAGTAGTTGTGGGCACCGAACCTGTGAAGCCTGAAAGGATGGTGGACAAACCGTCTCCCAGGAGGGACCTGTGAAGTCCGGGATCCTTTGTCAAATCACGGCCTACGATGTTCCCTGTTACAAAAAGATGTCCGATGTGCTCCGAAATTACGACCAGTGCCGCAGGAGCGATGATGAGCATTGCATTGAAATCAAAGCTGGGAGCCACAAAGTGAGGCAATGCCAGTACCTGTGCCTCTGTTATTTTTGAAAAATCCACGATGCCGAGGAATGCCGACAGGGCATAGCCGGCGAGCACCGCAAACAGTACGGGTATTACCGATAGGAAGCCTCTGAAGAGAAGCGTACCCAGGATTACAACAGCCAGAGTAAACAGGGAAACTGTTACAGCCTTCATATCCAGGATTCCGTCCTGGTTCGGATACAATCCTGCCATGCCTACGGCAGTCTTGGCAAGTTCCAGACCGATCAGCGCCACGATGGGACCCATGGCGGCAGGAGGCAGAACCACGTCCAGCCACTTTGTACCTACGGCACCGATGACCAACGCTACAATTACAAATATAACACCGGAAAGAATAAACCCGCCCAGGGCTTTGGAAAAATTGTCATTGACATTTCCCTGGCTGGTAATAACCACAATTACAGGAGCAATGAAGGCAAAGCTGGAACCCAGAAATGCCGGAGCCCTTCCCTTACAAAGGAATAGATAGATCAATGTTCCTATACCGTTAAGCAGCAGCACCAATGCCGGGTCCACGACCTGCGCCTTTGCAGCGTCGTTGAAAAGAAAGGGTACCAGAACCGACGCTCCGAACATGGCAAACAAATGCTGGAAACTCAGCGGCAGCCCTTGAAGTATGGGTACTTTCTCCTCCACCTGAATTACTTTTCTTTCCATAACTTAACTTCCCCCTGTGAATTAATTTATGTTCAAGACAAGAAACTTGCCCGGAAACCATGGAAAAATGCACACAAAAAAAGGACTTCCGCCCTCGCAAAAGCCCATTTATGCATGGAAAAAACCAGACATACCTTAACGCTTTACCAGCCTCGCAGGGCTAATTTAAAAGCCTCAAATTTTCGTCGTCACTTAAACCTAAAGTATAATACCATACTTTCCATTCATTATGCAATTTCTTTTTAGAGTATATCACATCGTGACAAGCCAGTCCACAGCAAATCGACAAAATATCTAATTTTATATCCAAATCTTTCTACTCATAAAGATTTCAAATTTTGACACAATAAACACATAAGGAGGTGATATCATGGCAAACAGCAGAAGCAAAACTTCTTTTGACAACATGAAATACGAAATAGCTAGAGAAGTAGGAGTTAATTTGAAGCAGGGTTATAACGGTGATCTGGCAGCTAGGGACGCAGGTAAAGTCGGCGGCAACATCGTTAAGAAGGTATTCCAGACATATACTGGCAGCAATTATAATCAACAGTAATTAATATAAAAATAGCAGGAGATTCTCTCCTGCTATTTTTATGCCTTTATTTAACCCACAACGATTTTACCTTCAGGATACACGATATCCCTGTTTTTCCTGTGCTTTAAAGACAATGCGATTGCGAAGGAAAGGGGACCCACCCTGCCGAGGAACATGGTAACCATCAGGACCAGCTTGCTTATTCCCGTGATCTCATCGGAAGGGGAAATGCCTATGGAGAAGCCCACCGTACTGAAAGCTGAAGTGGCCTCATAAAGGACATTGAGAAAATTGATGAGGGGCCCTTTTTCAACGGCCAGCATGACTGTGGTTACGGAGACAACCAGTGCAAGGCTTAAGCCGATAATGGCAAGGGCTTTGTTTATTACATACCCCGGAACCTTGTGCTTTAAGATGACGGTGTCGTCGGAGCCCCGTATCTGGGAGATGACCGCCATCAGCACCACACCGAAGGTGGTCACCTTTACTCCCCCTCCCGTGGACCCGGGCGCCGAGCCGATAAACATAAGAATGATCGTCACAAACTTGGATATTTCAAACATCTCATTCAAGGGAATGGAATTGTAGCCTGCCGTTCTGGAAGCCACAGAGTGAAAAACGGCCGCATTTACCTTTTCAAAAAGCGTCAGATTTCCCATGGTGAGAGGGTTGCGGTATTCAAACACAAAGAAGAACAGGGCTCCCAGCGCGATCAGGCAGGCACTGGCGATGAGCACCACCTTTGTATGCAGCATCAGAGACCTGGTGTTTTTGTACTCATACAGGTCTTTCCACACAATGAACCCCAGTCCGCCTACAATAATGAGTCCTGAGATGGTATATATCACGATGGGGTCATTGTTGAATTCCGTCAGGCTCTTGTACTCTCTGCCCACCCCGCCCAGGATGTCGAAGCCTGCGTTGCAAAAGGCCGAAATTGCGTGGAATACCCCATAATATACGCCTTTCAACCCATACCTGGGGACAAAGCTTATGGAAAGCAGGACCGCTCCGATGGCCTCAATGCCGAAAGTTACAATGACAATTTTTTTGACAAGCCTTACAACCCCTGCAAAGCTGAAATGGCTTATGGACTCCTGGGCCAGCAGCATACCCCTCAAGCCCACTTTTTTGCCCAGCAGCACCGAAAAGAAGGTGGCAAGGGTTATGATGCCCAGCCCTCCTGCCTGGACAAGGCCAATAATGACCAGTTGTCCGAAAAGGGTCCACTGCTTTGCGGTATCCGCGATGACAAGTCCTGTGATACAGGCGGCAGAGGTAGCGGTAAACAATGCATTGATAAAGCCCACGCTTTTCCCGTCGTTGGAGGCCACCGGCAGGCTGAGCAATATGGCTCCGATGAGGATCAAAGCCGCAAAACTCAGGACAATCAGCCTTGTCGGTGCAATGCCCAATATTTTATTGTTTTTTGCTTTAAATGCAATTTTCACGCCGCTCCACCTCTTATGCTCCTATAAAGTACCGCTTCAGTTCCTGCTGCTTCTCCCTGGAGGAAACGGCAATCACATAGTCGCCGCTCTTGAGAACCGTAAAACCGTTGGGTATGATGACCTCTTCGCCCCTGATCACCGAAACAAGGATACAATCCCTCGGAAATTCTATTTCTTTCAGGCTCCTCCCCGCGACAGGAGAAGTTTCCATAATGGCAATCTCACTTAAAACGACCTTTCCCGTCTCAAGCTTCATGAGGGTCTTCATTCCCGAATAGTCAACCTCCTGTTCAATGAGGTCGGCAATAATTGACGTGCTGCTGACAGCAATATCCACACCCAGAGTCTCAAAAACCTGGATGTTTTTAGGGTTGTTGACCCTGGCAATGGTTCTTTTGACTCCAAAGCTCTTCTTGGCCAGCTGGCAGGCAATGAGGTTCTCTTCATCCCTGCCTGTCACGGCAATAAAGATGTCGGCAGCACGTATTCCCGAATCCGCAAGATCGTCAAGCCTGGTGCCATCACCGTGCATGACGGGAACATTGAGCTCATTGGCTATTTTCTCGCAGAGCTCTTTTTTTATCTCAATGATGCTCACCTTGTGTTTATAAGGCATCAGTGTCTTGGCCAGATAGTATCCTATTTTTCCTCCCCCGGCAATTACGATGTTCATGGCCCCTGTCCTCCTAATCCACTTTTTCGCTTATCACAAGTACAGCGCCCTTCTCCAGCCGCATATCGGGAGTGGCAAAAGCAAAATCACCCTTTTGAATGACGCCGAAGATGGCTGTATTTTCCTTGAGCTCTATGCCGGAAACTTTCGATCCTTCCGCCTCTTCCGGAAGCTCCCGGTATTTGAAGGAAAACACATTGCTCCCTATGGTATGGCGGGAAACGTGGGATTCTCCCAGCACGATGGAACGGATGACATCCACAGTGATATTGGTAGGACAAATGGTTTCCAGCCCGAACTGGTGAAATACCTGCTCACGTTCCGGATTGTAGATTCTGGCGGTGACCCTGGGCACTTTGAATATTTCCTTCGCAATCTGGCAGGCCATAATGTTCACATTGTCGTCGGGGGTTACTGCGGCCAGCGCATCCGCAGTCTCTATCCCCGCCTTCTTCAGTACATCCTGGTCGATGGGAACCCCGGTAATGGTGATCCCGTTGAAGCTATCCTCCAGCATGGCAAAGGCTTTGCTGTCACTATCAACGATTACGACGTCATGACCTTCCTGCGACAGCACCTGGGCGAATCTGGACCCCACTTTGCCGCAGCCGATAATGATTATGTGCATGGCATCCTCCCAAAAACATAATATCCTCCATTATACCATAAACATGAAAAGGTTTAGGGTATAATTGCGCAAGTGCATTTCGGCAGCGCCGAAAATCTTGCACGCGCGTTAATTCTATAATAACCGCGCCAATCATTTCAGTGGTTATTATATCATTTCTATATACCATGTATAGCGGCATCAAGCTTCATATTGACTTATGTAGCATGTCCGGAGAAGGCGTTTTTGAAATACTTCTTTTTTGCTCAGGCAAACTTTCTCTAGCTGCCGTTTTCTTAATTATGCGGTACCGGGACACATGATGAATAAGAAGAGTACAATACGATACAATATAATTATGCTTATGCGTTGATTTAATAAAAATAGAGAAGGATGATCACGTGCTAATTATATTTATCAGGACTCTGATACTTTATGCCCTCGTAATAATCGTCATGAGAATCATGGGAAAACGCCAGATCGGGCAGCTGCAGCCCTTTGAACTGGCCGTAGCCATCATGATATCGGAATTGGCCGCCGTGCCTATGCAGGATACCGGCATTCCTCTGGTTAACGGCATCATCCCCATCCTGACACTCTTGATCGCCCAATTGGTTTTGTCTTTTATTTCCCTCAAAAGCGTCAAGGCAAGGGGTGTGATCTGCGGAAAGCCCAGTGTCTTGATTGAAAACGGCAGGGTTATCGAAGAAAATCTGCGCAGGGAAATGTACACCCTCAACGATTTGCTGGAACAGTTGAGGATCAAGGACACTCCCAATATTGCAGACGTGGAATTCGCCATCCTGGAGACAAACGGGCAGCTCAGCATCATCCCCAAATCACAGAAAAGGCCTGTGGTGCCGGAGGACTTGCAGCTGAACACCCCGTATGAGGGTTTACCCCTGGATCTCATCGTCGACGGGAAGGTCATTGTGAAAAATATGGAAAAGGCAAAGCTTGGCGAGGATTGGCTGAAGCAACAGCTTGGCAAATTCGGCATAGCAAGCCTCCATGACGTGCTGTTTGCCAGCATCGATACACAGGGGAACCTGTATTACCAGGAAAAGGAGACGAAAAAAGGAAGATGAAAATGCACACCTTCAAAGTCACAGCTTCAATTGCAGGACTGCTGGCGGTCATTATTGCCGCGGGCCTTTGCACTGTGTCGTTTCTGCGCTCAAGCTCGGAAAAACTTGAAAATCACATCACAGTCATGGAAAGCAATATAGCTTCCGGTCACTGGGAAAAGGCAGGAGAAGAGCTTTCAAGCCTGGAACAGCTCTGGGACCGCACCCAGAAAAAGTGGACAGTGCTTCTTGACCATTCGGAAATAGACAGTATCGACACTTCCCTGTCCAGGCTTTCAAACTTTATTGCCTCAAAAAGCCAGCCCCTTTCCCTTGGAGAAACCGCCGTTTTGAGGCAGTATATAAGGCACATTCCCGAGAAAGAATCCTTTACCCTGAAAAATGTCTTTTAAAGGCTTTATTGGAAGCCCCTCATTACCAGAAAGGCGATAAACGCGATGTAAAAGGCTCCTCCCGTCAGCAGCGGTGCCGGTGTGAGCTTCCCTGTGAGTTTTATCCACAGGTAAGTCACGGTGGCGGACAGTATGGACAGAATGCCGCTCATCAAAGCCTTTATATCCAGCTGCCAGCTGGTGGCAAGAATTCCTATGGCCACAGGTATGCAGCTCTGGAAGACCATGGCTCCCGTGATATTTCCGAGGGCCAGGGTATCTTTTCTCTTGCTTATCCAGATAACGCTGTTGAATTTCTCCGGAAGCTCGGTAGCAATGGGAGTGATGATCAGGGAAAGCACCAGGGTAGGTATTCCGATGATCTCGGATGTGCTTTCCAGGTTGCCTACGAATATATGGGCTCCGAGGATAATACCCGTCAAAGCCAGTGCTATCTGGAGCACGATGGTCAGCAGATTGGACCTTCCCCCCAAATACCTCCCCATATAGAGGGGTTCCAGCTCTCCATGGGTTATGTGGTCGCTTTTCACCGTAAGGATTATGTAATAGATGTAGTATGCCAACAGGAACATTGCAATCATGTATTTAACCGACGCCGAGTTTATGAAGGACGCCGCAATGCCTATACTGTACACGATAATGAAAAAGCCTATGTCCCTGCTTAATATCCGGGCGTTTACATGCATTACGCTTCCCGACCTGCGTCTTTTCCAGAAAATCAGCACACTCAGTCCCGAAAGGAAGAAGGCCAGGGTGCTGAGCATGAAGGGCGCTCCGATGATGGCTCCAATGCCCACATCCACAGAGTCCTTCCCATTATTGGCAAACATGATGGCTATGATGGGCACCATCGTTTCAGGAAGGCAGGTGCCCACCGCGGAAAATATGCTTCCCACCACGCCGTCCCCCACATTGAGCTTCTTTCCCAGCCACTCGATGCCGTTTGTAAACAGCTCGCAGCTTAAAAGGATGATTACCAGGCTTAAAACCAGCATAAAAATGTCTATCCACATGGTCTATATCCACACTCTTTTCTTGATGTCGCATAAAGCTTGTTATCCATACTATTATAATGCCTGTTTCAGGAAAAATGAATAAAAAGTTTTTATTGTTAAATATTTGCAGGCAGGCAAAGCTTTATACTGATATCCTACATAAATTCCTCTTTTTCCCCTTGACAGTTCACCATAATGCAATTAAAATATTAATGCAACAGTCAAGGGCGATTAGCTCAGATGGTTAGAGTACTTGCTTGACATGCAAGGGGTCGTTGGTTCGATTCCAATATCGCCCACCAGATATCAAGGGTATAAAAATTTACCCTTGATATTTTTTATGCCTAAAAATCAGGTATAATAAGTTCATCGTCAATTTAAAGAAGGTGGATGAGCATGTTCAAGCCAAAAGACAGGGTTTACTACATCAATCTCATGAGCGGTGCCATTGAAGAGGCCCGGTTTGTAGAATATGACAGCGACGGTCTCTGGATCCGGGTCAAAGGCCAGTCTGTAAACACTTTTGTGTACTCCGACCTGGAAAAGGAAAGGGTATTTCCCAGCTTTGAAACCGCGGAAACGGGGCTGGCTGCGGTAAAATCCGGAATCAGGGCCCGACTGCTGGCGGACAACCGGATTATCGATGAAATCGCCGCCAAGCTGGAAGAGAAGGAAGGCAAAGTATACGTCAGCGTGGTAAGAGAGATACTAAAGGAGAAATTCTAAAAGGGAGGCCGCCATGGCAAAAAAAAGCTGCAAGGAAAAGCACGTGGGAATGCCCGTTGAGAAGCATGATACCGCCGCCTGGGCAAGCATGGAATCCATCAAGCCTGCTTCCAACGTGCACATTCCAGCCGAAATCCAGGTGAGAAACGCCAAGGAACATGTGGATACCAATGAAAAATAACACCGGCTGCCCGGTGTTATTTTTTCATGAAGCTGTCAGTATTTCATTTCCGCCTGCCTTTTATAGGTCTCATGCCTTTCCCTGGCATGCTTTTCAGACAGGTCAAACATCTGGGCGGCAATATCGGGGAAAACATTCATGAGCTGTGAATAGCGCACTTCTCCGCCAATGTACTCCTTGTATGGAGCCGCAGGCTCTTTGGATTCCAGCAGGAAAGGATTCTTTCCCTCTTCCCTCAGCATGGGATTGTGCCTGTACAAATGCCAGTAGCCTGCTTCCACCGCCCTCTTTTCCTGGAAAATGCTCGTCCCCATCCCCGTCTTTATCCCGTGGCTCACACAGGGCGAATAGGCGATGATCAGGGAAGGCCCCTTGTATTTTTCAGCTTCCGCCATGGCCTTTATGGTCTGGTTCATATTGGCTCCCATGGCAATCTGGGCAACATAGACATAGCCGTAGCTGATGGCCATCATGCCAAGGTCTTTCTTCCTTATCTTTTTCCCTGCCGCTGCAAATTTGGCCACCGCAGCGGTGGGCGTGGACTTGGAAGATTGGCCTCCGGTGTTGGAGTATACCTCCGTGTCCATTACAAAAAGATTGACATCGTCTCCGGAGGACAGGACCTGGTCTACACCGCCATAGCCTATATCGTAAGCCCATCCGTCTCCGCCGATGATCCAGACGGATTTTTTCACAAGGTAGTCCTTCCTTTGCAGGATCTCCTCCAAAAGCCGGTTTCCTCTATAATCAAAATTCTCCAGCAGGTCGAGAACTTTTTTCGCTGCCGCCCGGGAGCCGTCACCGTCCTCCCTGTTGTCCAGCCACTCACGGAAGGCCGTCTTTATGCCTTCATCTAGGTCGCTTTTTACCGCCTGCTCTACGAATTCCGCCAGTTTCTCCCTGTTCTGCTTTATTCCCAGGTACATGCCGTATCCGAATTCCGCATTGTCCTCAAAAAGTGAATTCGCCCAGGCGGGACCCTTGCCGGCGGCATTGGTGGAATAAGCGATGGAAGGAGCGCTGGCCCCCCATATGGAAGAACATCCCGTGGCATTGGCAATGACCATCCGGTCTCCGAACAGCTGGGTCAGAAGGCGTATATAGGGAGTTTCCCCGCAGCCCGGACAGGCCCCGTTGAATTCCAACAGCGGCCTCACAAGCTGGCTGCCTTTCAAGGTGTAGGGATCCAGCAAATGGTCTTTGGCGGTGACGGTCATGGAGTATTCCCAGTTCCCCGCTTCGGCTTCGATTTCCTGTTCTGCGGCCTTCATCACAAGCGCCTTTTCTTCCGTGGGGCACACATCGGCACAATTCCCGCAGCCGGTACAATCCAGAGGGCTTACCTGCACCCGGAAGCCCAGGTGCTCCATCCCTTTTCCTGCGGCCTTTTTCGTCTTGAAGCCCTGAGGCGCTTTGTCCACCTCTCCCTCATCAAGCAGGAAAAGCCTGATGGTGGCATGGGGGCACACATAGGAGCACCGTCCGCATTGAATGCATTTGTCCAACTGCCATTGGGGCACGTTAACGGCGATTCCCCGTTTTTCAAAAGCAGTGGTCCCCAGGGGGTAGGTTCCGTCCTCCATGCCGCTGAAGGCACTCACCGGCAGTTCGTCTCCCTCATGGCGCGCCATCTTTCGCTGTATTCTCTTGACAAATTCGGGCTCATTTCCAACAGGAGGTTCTTCCTCCCCTGCCTCCGCCCAGGCAGCGGGTATCTCCACTTTTTCCAGCGCCCCGATTCCCCTGTCCACAGCGGTCTTATTCATCTCCACAATTTTATCGCCCTTTTTGCCGTAGGTCTTTTCGATGGACTTTTTCAGATAGTTTACCGCCTCTTCCTCCGGTATCACTTCCGCCAGCTTGAAGAAGGCCGCCTGCATAACCATGTTAATCCTGTTTCCCAGCCCTATTTCGGAGGCAATTTTTATGGCGTCAAGAATATAGAACCGGATGCCGTTTTTGGCCAGATAGCTCTTGATGCCTGCGGGCAGGTTCTCCTCCAGCTCCTCCCTCCTCCAGGGACAGTTCAGCACGAAGGTGCCCCCGGCTTTCAAGCCCTTTAATATGTCGTAATTATAGAGAAAAGATTTGTTGTGGCAGGCGATATAATCCGCATTATAAACCAGATAGGGTGATCTCAGCGGTTTTTTGCCGAACCGCAGGTGTGAAACGGTGGTGCCTCCGGATTTTTTACTGTCATAGGAAAAATAGCCCTGTACGTGAAGGCCGGTGTTGTCCCCGATGATTTTAATGGCCGTCTTGTTGGCTCCTACCGTTCCATCGGAGCCCAAACCCCAGAATTTACAGCTGATGGTCCCTTCCGGGGTCGTTTCGATGCCGTCCTTCTCCGGGAGGGAGGTGTTGGTAACGTCATCGGTGATGCCTATGGTAAAGCCGTCCCTGGGCTGCTCCCCCTTCAAATTCTCGAAAACCGCCATAATCTGTGACGGCCTTGTATCCTTCGATCCCAGCCCGTATCTTCCCCCCACAATCAGCGGCCGGTTCTGCCTGCTGTAAAAAAGCTTTGAAACATCCAGATAAAGCGGTTCTCCCGTTGCTCCAGGCTCCTTGGTCCTGTCCAGCACCGCAATCCTTTCCACCGTCTCCGGCAGCACCGCCATAAAATGCTTTTCCGAGAAAGGCCTGTAAAGGTGTACCCGCACTGCCCCCACCTTTTCTCCTTTTCCCCGCAGGTAATCGATGGTTTCATCGATGGTATCGCATACCGAGCCCATGGCTACAATGACATGTTCCGCATCGGGAGCGCCGTAATAGTCAAACAGCCGGTACTCTCTTCCCGTAACCCTTTTGATTTCCTGCATGTAGCCTTCCACGATGCCTGGAATCCTGTCATAAAACTTATTTGCCGCCTCCCTGCCCTGGAAATAAATATCGGGGTTCTGCGCCGTTCCCCTGGCGACGGGATGTTCAGGATTCAGCGCCCTGTCCCTGAATTCCCTGATGGCATGGTGGTCCACCAGCTTTGAAAGGGTGTCGTATTCCAGCACATGAATTTTTTGATACTCATGGGAGGTCCTGAAGCCATCAAAGAAATGGATAAAGGGCATCCTGGCCTTTATGGCCGACAGGTGGGCCAGGCAGCCCAGGTCCATGGCCTCCTGGACATTGGAGGAGGCAAGCATTGCCGCCCCCGTCTGCCTGCAGGCCATCACATCCTGGTGGTCCCCGAAAATAGACAGGGCGTGAGTGGCCAGGGCGCGGGCGGATACGTGCAAAACACCCGGCAGCAGTTCTCCAGCCATCTTGTAGAGGTTGGGTATCATCAGCAGCAATCCCTGGGATGCCGTATAGGTGGTCGTCAGAGCCCCTGCCTGGAGGGACCCGTGCATGGCTCCCGCCGCTCCGGCCTCGGACTGCATTTCCACCACCTTGACCTGCTGCCCGAAAATATTCTTCATGCCGTGGGAAGACCATTCATCTACGCCTTCCGCCATGGGTGAAGAAGGGGTTATGGGATATATGGCCGCCACCTCGGTAAAAGCGTAGGACGCATAGGCAGCCGCCTGGTTTCCATCCATTGTTTCTATTTTTGCCATTCGAATTTTCTCCTTTTTTGACCGCAATAAAAATACCTGTCATTAGTATTTCGCGGATATAATTTAAAATGTATGAAGAAAATATGTCCGGGACGATTGGCGCAGGTCAAATTTTAAAGGGATTAAATGAAGGAGATAATATTTCTATGCCCTCCGGCAGATGGACGTGGTGGAAAAGTGCCGTGCTCTGCACCTATATTGTGTTTTTGGCCATAGCAATCCGCAGGCACGAACCCTGGTTCGATGAAGCCCAGGCCTGGCTGCTTGCAAGGGATGCAAGCGTATATGACCTTGTGACGAAATATTTACGGTATGAAGGCTCGCCGGGACTGTGGCACTACCTGCTGGTGCTTCCTTCCAAAGCCGGTCTGCCTTACGCTTCCATGGGCCTGTTGTCGGGTCTTGCCGCGGTGGTGAGTGTTTATCTCTTTCTGCGGTATTCACCCTTCCCCACCGTTGTAAAATTGCTTTACCCTTTTTCATTTTTTGCCTTTTACCAGTACGCGGTTGTAGCAAGAAGCTATGTATTGATACCGCTGCTGTTATTTTTGCTGGCCGTCATTTACAAAGACAGGATGGAACGGCCCCATGTCTATGCCCTACTCCTTTTACTCCTCGCCAATGTGAGCATGCACGGCCTTCTGATTGCATCGGGCCTGGCCTTCAAACACCTGTTGGACCTGCTGAAGGCCTGGCGCCACACCGGCTCCGCCGTCAGGAAAAATTTCATTTTGTCCTATGGGGTCTTTACCGCAGTGATTGTTCTCGTGTGCCTACAGCTTATGCCGCCGCCCGACCTGATTTCCCTGGCTTCCTTCAAGCTTGATACCTCCGTGTTGTTCCCCAAAGGCCTGTCCATGTTCAGTGATGCATTGGTGACCAACCTGGCGCTGCCTGCCGCGGATGGCAATATCCTGCACACCCTTTCCCAACTGGCGGCAAATACAATCATTCTTGTAACTCTGCTGTGGCTTGGAATCAGAAAAAGACTCTCGGAATTCATATTTCCCCTGATTTGCCTTGTCCTCCTGTTTGCCGCCGTATATTCCAACATATGGCATCAGGGTTCCCTGTTTTTCCTGTGGCTTTTCATCCTGTGGGTGAGCTATGCCGACAATCATGACGGCGTGAAAAATCCTCCGGGCAAAGCCGCCAGATCCCTTATTATCCTGTGCCTCGCGGCGGTCTTATGCGTTCAAAGCTACTGGTCTTACAACTCCTTCATTTACGACTACCAAAACAGCTATTCCGCAAGCCGTGAACTGGCCTCCTATCTCAAGCAAAACAGGCTGGACCAAAGGAAAATATACATCGACAGCTTTTATCCTGTTTCAGTCCTACCCTACTTTGAAGCCAACCTCTTCTACAACTACAACGAAGGAAAGAAGCCCTGCTTCTGGTTCTGGTCCTCCCAAAACTCCATGTACAAAGAGCCCTTCTCCCTTTATGCAAGCCATGCTCCCGACTTTATCATCCGCAGTCTCGAAAGATTTTCTCCTTCCGGCCCTCCGGACCCCTCTCCGGCCGTTCCGGAAATCCCCGGTTACAGGCTCCGCAAATTGTTTGAAGGGGGCCTCTACTGGAAGGACAGGGTCTACGAAAAGGATTCCTACGCCCTGTTTGAAAAGGAGCCCCATTAGTACACCTGAATGCGGGCAAGCTCCGCTCCCGCTGCAACACCGGCCCCCGGCAGGACAGCTTGTCCTGTTATTATGCCACTGGCAGGCGCAAGAACTTTCAGAGGAACCTGCTGCTTCTGTAATTCCTCCAGCTGCCTTTGCAGTTCTGATATCTTGCCCTGATTGCTGTAAACCGGGGAATCCGCCTGCTGCACTGCTACTTTCAGAAGATTTTCACCCTTGTTGACAAATTGATTTTCCCTGAGCAGGACATCTCCTGCAGTTCCTGCATATTCGGAACGTATGGTCCGCACATTCACGTAATTGTATTTTCCTCCCCCCAGGGATGCCGCATTTCCGGAAGGAAGGGCGATTTCCGCACTGCCGTCCATGCCTTCGACAACGCCTCCGGGATTCTGGAGCTGGATTTCAACGGGATAAACCAATGCCCCTCCCGCGATGGAAATAGGCTTGCTGTTCACATAAGCCACTTCTCCCTCCACATAGGTCATGAAATCCCATACGCACACCCTGACCTTCTGTCCCACCTTTATTTGTCCGGCATCGGAACTGCTGAAGTTCAGCGTCAGCTTAAGCCTTGACGTGTCGGTCAGGACAAACAGAGGGTCGCCTGCTTGCAGCGGCTGTCCGCTGCTCACACGGATGTTTGAAATATAGCCTTCGAAAGGCGCATTGATGTCTTTCCGGGACAAACCGGAGTTACCCTTGCTCTGTACGGATTTTAACGCATCCATCTGCCTTTTTATCTCTTCAAGCTTTTCTGCAGAAGCAATGTCCAGTATCTCAAAAAGCGTATCCCCTGCCTTCACTTCATCTCCGTCTTTAAAGCCGACTTTTGCCACAACTCCCTGGGCGGTGGCGTTTACCGGTATTTCGTACCGGGGTGTCTCCTTGCCCGCTCCCACAATCCTGTTCCCGCCAATCAAATTGCTGTATAGTAAAACCAGCACTACCGCTATTAGTGCAAGCAAATTAAATATGCTCAGCAGATACAGGTTAAAATTTCTTTTCGGTTTCCTATTTACCACTTTATACCGCATGTTGCCCTCCTTCAAATAGAATATGTACACAAACCAAATTTCCGGAGGACTGCCTTTTACGGTATAAAATTCTGTCCTATTGAATTATAGCAATTGAAGTTGTAATAGCAATGGTTTTAATTGGTTGAGCGCCATCATATAAATATATAAACCGTAAAAATCCGGAGGCTGCAATTTGCTGTTTAGAATACTGTCCAAGCGCAATGTAAGAATCGGTCTTTGCTCATTGGTGTTTTTTATATCCCTCGCTTACCTTTGGTCCAACATTCTTGTGCTCGATGACTACCATCCCCCCGGAAGCAATATTTCACAAGAACTTGGAACTTTTCCCCTGGAAGAGGATGAACCGATGGAGGCATCCAGTGACGCCGGTAAAATGAATTCTCCCTCCCAGGGTAAAAAAGGCTGCCATCTGTATATCAACCTGGATGAACACATTATGTTTGTATATAAAGACGGCAATCTCCTGAAAACCTATCCCGTGTCGGGAGGCAAAAAAAATACTCCCTCGCCCCTTGGCACCTGGAGAGTCATCAGCAAGGATACCTGGGGTGAAGGCTTTGGTGGGGCATGGATGGGGTTTAACGTCCCCTGGGGCAAATACGGAATACATGGAACCGTCTATCCCTGGGAGATCGGTAATTCCAATTCCTCCAAAGGCTGCATACGGATGAAAAACAAGGATGTTAAGGAGCTCTACGCCATGGTACCCCATGGCGCCACGGTGACAATCACCCAAAGCAACAAATCCTTCAGAACGCTAAAGAACGGCGATATAGGTTCGGATGTCCTGGAAATGCAGAAAGCCTTGAAGAAGCTGGGCTATTACCAGGGCGGCAGCGACGGAAAATTCGGCAATGCCTTGAAGCAAAGCGTCCTGAAATTCCAGAAGGCAAACAAAATATATACCAGCGGAACCATCGGAAGACAAACCTACGACACTATCCTGAAGCTGCTGAACGCATCGGATGTATGAAGCGCAGCTTCCCATAGGAAATATAGAAGAGCTGAAAGCGTTCACGCTTCAGCCCTTCCATTTTCACACCTGTTTCTTGTTTGTTTTTGGAATCTGCCAGGCTTCAAACTCCGCTGAGAGCTTGCTTTATTCCTGCATTCCCGTATAGATGAAAACCGCATCCCTCAAAAATTTTGCCGCTCCGGGCTGCTCTTTATCGTAATACGCCGTAAACCTCTCATCGTCCACGTACATCCGGGCAACACCTGCGTGGGCTTCCTTGCTGTAGGTGCCCCAGGCATAGCTCAGCCATTGGCGGTGCAGATCGGCAGTTTCCTGCGCCAACCGGCCCGCCGGATCCCCCGTCGCAAATGCCTTTTTCAGCGTGTCCAGCACCCGGTTTCCCAGGGCTTCAAACGCATCATACTGTTCTTTGGTCATATTTTCAAACCGTTTATTGGACGCTTCTACCTGCTCATCCCCATACTTCTCCCGGATTTCCTTACCATACTTTTTCTCATTGTCGTCGATCATTTTCTGTTTAAAGCCTTCGAACTTTTCTCTATCGGTCATTGTAATCCTCCCCTCTGTTCCTGCAATGGTTTTCTCGATATTGGCAATCAGCAAATCCAACTGCTCCCGTTTTGCCAGAAGTTTTTGGCGATGCTCCCGCAGTGCATTCGTACTGTCAAAACCGGGGTCGGTGATAATCTCTTTTATACTTTCCAGGCTCACCTCCAGCTCCCTGTAAAAAAGTATCTGCTGCAGCCTGTCAACTTCCGCCTGGCCATAAATACGGTATCCTGAAGAATTGATTCTCGCCGGCTTGAGAATTCCAATTTCATCATAATACCGCAGGGTCCTGGTACTGACTCCCGCAAGTTTTCCCAGCTTCTGCACCGTGTATTCCATGCGCTCACCTCCTGACAAAATCATGATACACCTTTACGCAGCGTCAAGGTCAATAGGTTTTTTTATACAAAAAAGTAAAATGAAAAGGTAACTTCTTGTTTGCAATAGTAAATTCACCATTCAAGATTTTAGTATTGCACAAATTCTGTTACAATTTTCTTGGCAAGTGGATTCCTCCAAGTGGACTGGAGGTAATTAT
>JAFADI010000006.1 GCA_023424965.1 Bacillota bacterium | reverse complement strand
GGCAAGGACAAAAAATATGGGAAATGAGTAAATATGTTCCCATACGATGGGCTTATAGAAATTGAGCAGGACAAAGATCGGTTCCATAACAAAGGCGGATACGGCGGCCAAAAGGATATTGGCAATTATAAATGGCTTCCAATCCGTAAAAAACTGGTACACAAGCATGAAGGTTATGGGTATGACCACAAGATCATGTATTTCCGAGAACTCAAGAGGTAAAACCCTAAAAGGGTACTCCCATAACACGAAATAAGTTCCTATAATGTCCAGGACGGTAGAAATCAGAGATATGAATGCACCATAGGCTACGATTTCAAATAAACGTTTCCGGTCAACGACTTTTAAGAAGACAAATATATAAAAGACAATGATAAATAGCTTTAAAAACCATCTCCATGTCAGGAACTCGTAATCTAACCAATGCTGTATAGATAAATGGGACAGTTCATTCTTTAAATCCGTCATAAGTAAACTCCTTTAAAGTAGTATCCTCCATAATGTCTATTTTTAATAACGAAATTATTGATATTCGGAAGAGATAATTGTATAGCGGAGCTTATGCACGAACATATCCTATGCAAGGATAATGAAATTAGACGGTAAACACAAAACGCCATTTACCCGAACCAGATAAATGACGTTTAATAGATCATTTTTTCTTTTCCGGGTTACCGCTTTGCGTATGCGGCGATTTGCGCGGAGACCCGCTGCTCCAGTTCCGCTGAGGCAGAGTGCAAATACCCCAGTACGGTGCTTCGCGTTCCGGCGGAGACGGCGGCAAGGTCGGCGGCCAGATTATCCACCAGATGATTCCGCCCTTCGCGAGAAAGCGAGAGATACCGCTCCCCGGCCTGCGTAAAATTATCCGGGTTTGGCAGCTCCGACCGCACCAACGGTCCCTCCACATGTCTTCCGCTCCCACTGGTCAATTGTTCATCCGGTGACCAGTTTTGCTGACGGTTAACAGGGATGCTCCGGAAGTCCGGACCCAACCGCCGACGCTGCGAATCCCAGTAGATATTTGCACGGGCCTGCAGCAGCTTATCATCGGACAATTCGGCACCATCCAGTAAATTGGCAGGAGAGAATGCCACTTTTTCAATTTGCTCCATGTAATTATCAGGGTTGCGGTTGAGCGTAAGCCGTCCAACGGGCAGGAGGGGATAGCTCTGTTCATCCCAAGTCTTAGTGCAGTCCAGCGGGTCGTAGGACAGGCTGCTTTCGTCCTGTGGGTACATCAGCTGCACCCGCAGTTCATATTGCACGGGATTGCCGGCAGCGATGGTATGAAACAGGTCCTGCCCTGCAATATCAGGATTCATTCCGGCCAGCCTGGCTGCTTCCTGCCGGTCGATGTACTCCTCTCCGGCAAGGGGGATCCAGTGGTATTTAACATAGCAGCGTATGCCTCCGGCATTTCTCCAGACGTAGGTGTTCACGCCGAATCCACGGATACGGCGGAGACTTTTTATGGTCCCCACATCGGAATAAAGCCAGGTAACAAAATGTGTTGCTTCCGGAGCACGGGCCACGAATTTCCAGAACCTCTCCGGAACGATCAGATTGTTTACGGGAGAAGGCGCAAGTGACGTAAAAGCTTCCGGAAAGCGGATGCCGTCGCGCACAAAAAGTACCGGGATGTGGTTGCACAGTAAGTCGAAGATACCCTCCTGGGTGTAAAATTTAGTAGTGAACCCGCGCACATTACGGGAGGTGTCCGGAGTTCCCTTGTTACCGGCAGCCAGAGAGAAGCGGACCATCACCGGAACCTGCAGGCCGGGAGCCTGCAAAAAGCTAAGCTTTGTGTATTCCCTCATGGAATGCGTCGCCTGAAAAGTTCCGAATGCGCCGAAGCCCTTTACATGCACCGGCCTCTCAAGAATCTTGGTATGAACAAAGGTCTCCAGTGCTTCGTGCAAAGTGCTGTCCTGCTCCAGCACGGGGCCTCTTTCTCCTACAGTCTGCGAATGCAGGGTATTGAGTGCGTTGTCCTTTGACCATGAGGGGGAGGTGTCCTGGGGCTTATAGTGATCCGGAGGCAAGTTTTCTGAAGGGAGTTTTTGACCGGGCATAAAGCTGTTTTGATGATTGCCGCTGTCTGCTTGTTTTGCTTGCTTGAGTTCGGGAACAGGAGGACTGTTTGCTGTTTCCCGGCTTTTCATTTGAGAATTTCTCTCGGGGCGTTGTGATTCCAATTGAAACCATCCATTTTTCGGCTGCATGCGATTCTCCTTTCAATAAAATTATTTAAAGTATATTCGTCATGTTTCAAAATAAAATATGTCCGATCTAATCTTTGGGGCAAACGCAGCACATATTATTCCGGGGAACAATTGTATCCGGACAGTTTCCCAAAACCCTTGATAATATTGTTTTAACAGAGTGATACTTATAGGGAGAATGTAAGGATTAGCGCAGCTTCCTGCAATCAATCTGGTAACCATCCGGGGTTATGAGCCTTGCAAAGAAGCCTTCACCGTTCCCGGAATCCAGGGGGGCGATTGAAAGTACCTCTGCGCCTCTCCTGGAGGGCGAGCCCAAAAGGAATAAATTGTTTTTATAAACGACTGCCTGTGAAACATCAAAATTATAGACCAATATGCCATGGCACCCTTGCTGTACCGGCGGGTGCTTTTCATAGAACCCCAGGGTGCCGAAAAAGTCATACCGGGCCTCGCTGCTCTGCGGTATTATGTGCAGATTGTGCAGGTTGGACTCGACCTGTGCGGGAATATAGGCCCACTTCCTTTTATAATTTGTTTTCCAGAGCGGGCTGTACAGCGGGCGCTTATACCGGGGATTTTTGTAGTTGGAGCGAAAGGGGAGCTTCTTTCCCTGCCTGACGGCTGCGGAGATATCGAGGGCATCATCCTTAGCCATATTTGTGTCCTCACAAAGCTGCTGGCGGATTAGCTTATCTTCCTGAGGAATAAAAAATGCAAGCTCCCGCTTAAGCGCAGCGTTTTCCCTCAACATTTTTTCCATAGACCCGCTTTTATTTTCCTCCACTGAAGCCGGATGGACGGTGTGTTCCTCAATCTCTTTCATGAGATACTCGTACCGGAGGATATTTTGGTTGAGGAAGTCAATTTCATATCCTTTGGGGGTGGATAGCTGGAACAGGAAACTCTTCGTATCAACTCCTTCAGGCAGCAAGTCGTTTTGTACGATGGACACTATTTGTGCACCCGTTTCTTTCGGTTTTCCTACCAATGCCACCTGGTTCCCGAATACCTTGACACCATTAACGTTGAAGCCATGAATGAGGAAGTTGATATTGCGGTGGTTATCGATGGGGGCGCTTGCCAGGGATTCGGGGTGATAACCCAGGCTGCCGAAGATGTCGTAATTGGCGCTTCCACCCAATGAAAATGCAAAGATTCTATGGCGGGCCTCAATATTCTTATCAGGCAGATACAGCCAGCCGCGAAAATACGCTCCTCTCCAATAAGGGTCGTAAACAGGTCTGGTATATTCCGGATCATGGGATAGAATTCGAAACCTTGTGTCGAAACCCCGGGCAATCACTTCGCTGAGCGGAGCGGCGGGCAAAGGCGGAGGAGGGCTGATGCCTGTATTCACAAACATATTCCTGTACTCATCCTCAAAGAGGGTTTTCTGTTCATTGGGCAGCAGGGAAGAGAACAGATTTTTGAGCGTGGAGTTTTCTTTTTCTATTTCCAGCCTATGAGCATCCTCATCGCTAAAAACCTGCGAATACTTGTTATGGTGAATCACGGCCGCAGCCACGGTGCAGGTAAGCACCAGAAGGCACAGGGCCAGGCAGGCTAAAAGCTTTCTGTGAATCGGAATGATTAAAATTCTCATCCGGATACTTCCTCCAGTAAATAGTCTATTCTCAAACGCTGAATTGTAGAATGGCAAGGCTTTTTTGGACATTGTCCTGCGACACACCCTTTTGACCTTGCGCCTTCTTTTTCCGCGCTATATAATCTCGGGTATGGGGGAGATTAAGAATGAAACAGAATAAATATGACGACAAAAGCTTTTTTGAAAAATACAGCCAGATGGACCGCTCCACAAATGGACTTGCGGGTGCAGGTGAATGGAAGGCCCTTGAAGCAATGCTGCCTGACTTTAAGGACAAACGTGTCCTGGATTTGGGCTGCGGGTTCGGCTGGCATTGTCAATATGCCGTAGAACATGGCGCTAAAGCCGTCACGGGAGTTGATATATCAGAAAACATGCTCACGGTGGCGAAAGAAAAAACAGATCAAGAAATTTCCTATATTCAAAGGCCCATTGAAGACATCGCTTTTGGTGAAAACTCCTTTGACGCAGTCATCAGTTCCCTGGCTTTTCACTACCTTGAATCTTTCGGACAGATCATAGAGAAAGTATTCGGCTGCCTTGCACAGGGAGGAGATTTTGTTTTCTCTGTGGAGCACCCTGTTTTTACCGCATACGGCAGCCAGGACTGGTACTATGGCGAAAACGGGGACATCCTTCATTTTCCGGTGGACAATTACTTCTTTGAAGGCGGGAGAAACGCGACCTTCCTTGGAGAAAAAGTGATCAAATACCACAGAACGCTTACAACCTATCTGAACGGGTTGATACAGGGAGGCTTTGAATTGACCGGAATTGTGGAGCCTCAGCCGGCAGAGCATCTGCTTCACACGGTTAAAGGAATGGGGGATGAGCTCCGCCGGCCCATGATGCTGATCATCTCAGCCAGGAAAAGATAATTTGAAAGAGGCCGGCGGTAACGGACAAATATAGTTAACCGCTTATAGAAAAAATGGGGCTGTACTTCAATACAAAACCCTCCGATAGCAACACGGCCTTTTTACAGCAGGGAGTACACCCCTTCAACCTGTTTAAGGTAGCCGCTCAGAATATGCAGAAACCGGTTTGTGGGCTCCGATTTCCTGTTGGTTCCAAGAAGATAATAGATGATCCGGTCGGAGGGGCCTTCTTTGATGCCGCGCATCTCAATATTTACATTGTTCTTCAACCGGTTTGCCACCGATGCGGGTACCAGGGCCCAGCTGTTTTCCAGACCGGCAAATTGCTCCAGCAGAGACATTTTATCAAGAAAAACACGCGGCTGGGTTGCAGCTCCGAACCAATATTCATGCCATCGTTCATATTCCGGATTCCAGGGCAGCTTGATTTCATTTTTGACAACCAATTGTGAAGGATGGACCTCCGGGGGATAATTTGAGCCCGCGGCACAGATAAACCGCATCGGTTCACGGAAAGCCGGGATTGTCTCTACATTTTTGGAATACCGGGTGTTCGAAATAAAAGCAATATCCACCAGCCCTTCTTCCACGTGTTGATAAGCCTCATGGGAATGGAGCATGTGAATGGTAAGCTTGGTTTTTGTCTCAGATTGAAGGAAGGCGTGATAGACCTGGGGCAGCACATAGGTGCTGACGCTGTCGATGGAAGCGACATTCAAAATCGCGTTCCTGTCAAGCTGCCGGATATCCTGGGATTCCTTCCAGAGCAGTTGCCATTTTTCCGCAACGGGGATAAAAGCCCGGCCGGCTTCTGTCAATTCAATGTTCCGGATGCCTTTCTGCCGGATAATCAGACCATAGCCAAGCTCCGATTCAAGTGCCTTTATTCTCCGGCTAAGAGCGGGCTGAGTCACAAAAAGATGTTCTGATGCTTTCGTAATACTGCCGAATTTAATGATGGACAAAAACGCTTCTATTTCGAGGTGTGTCATTTACATCTCCCATAATATAAATAGTAATTAATATTATATATGTATAATATGCATTATTCAACCATTTGAATGGATAGTATAATGGGGAAAACGAAACCCGACGGAGAAAATTATGACAGCCTACAAAAATTTAACACAGGGAAACATGGGATTGCAGTTGATTTCTCTTGCCCTTCCACTTTTGATAGGGAATATCTTTCAGCAGCTTTATAATACCATCGATGCCATCGTCATCGAAAGGTATGTGGGTGAAGCCGCATTTGCGGCCCTTGGAATCGCAGGCACGGTGATGAATTTATTCATTTTTGTCCTTGGCGGCTGCTGTACCGGTATTGCTGTTATTGCCGCGTCTTTGTACGGTAAAGGTGATTTCAAATCCCTGCGGCAGGAAATTTTTCTGTCTGCGGTTTTTGGCGCAGCCTTTACATTGCTGTTGAGTGTGCTGGGCATCTTTGGAACACCCTTTATCCTGAAAGCCATACAAACCCCGGCCGGTGTTTCCATCCATGTCGTAAAGTACCTGAACATTATTTTCTCCGGCTTGCTGGCTTCCTTTTTCTATAACTTTTTCGCAGCCATTCTGCGTGCCGTCGGGAATACCCAAACAGCACTGCTGTTTTTAATAATATCAATTTTAACCAATGGGATACTGGCACTGCTTTTTGTGGCGGAATTCCATATGGGCGTGGAAGGGGCCGCCCTTGCAACCGTCATCGCACAAAGCCTTTCTGCCCTGCTGTGCTTCGTGTATATCCGGAGGAAGCAGCCCTTTCTCAGAGTTCGGAGGGAGGACATGTGCTTTAACGGGCCGCTTATCATAAAAACGGGCCAATACGCCGCCATATCCGCAATGCACCAATCCAGCCTGTATGTGGGAAAACTGCTGGTCCAGGGAGTTGTCAATACCATGGGTCTTGCCGCCATCGCGGCGTATACGGCAACAACCCGCATAGAGGGAATCGCCCAGGCCTTTGGCGACAGCGGCGCTGAGGCCATATCCATCTTTGTTGCGCAAAACACAGGTGCCGGAAATCATCGAAGGGCCGCGGAGGGATTCGGAAAAGGGTTGGTGATGCTTGTCCTTCTCGGGCTTGCCCTTTCCGCGGTGATTTACACGGAGGCAAAACTGTTTTTGAACATTCTGGTGTCTGCAAGCAATACCACGACCATGGCATATGGTGTTTCCTACCTGCATGCTCTCTGCCTGTTCTATTTTTTATGTTTTGCCGGCAATGCTTTTGTGGGCTATTTCCGTGGAAGCGGCCATGTCAATATCCCTTTCATCGGGACCACCATGCATATCTCCATACGGGTGGTTCTAGCCTATCTGCTTTTTTCAAGCCTGGGACTGGATGCCGTGGCGTATGCCACAGGCATTGGATGGGTTTCCATTGTTTTGTTCCAGAGCATCATCTTCTGGAGAATAAGGAAGGGTAGAGGGTCGGATACGGCAAATACGGATTGCATTAAGCAAACGGTTCCCAGCGTATGACTTACCGGCAATTTAAATTATTAGTAGCTTCTACGCCTAAACTATATAGTGCCGGCAACAGAGCTTCCGGACCATAAAAAAATTTGGTTATGCGCTATGGGAATTGGAGGAATAGGGTACGGGTCAAAAGCATATAGCAGGCTGTTCCGGCCAATATACTGAGAAAATTGTTTTTCCTCCATGCCTGCAATCCTATCACCAATGCCAGGGAAACCAACTCTGCCGCACCGAAAGGAAAGCTTGAAAAGTCAATATTCCGCAGACAGTAAACCACCAAAATCATCATAATGCTTGCCGGTAACACCGTTCCCAGATACTGTACGGTGGACGGCAATTCTTTTTTGCCGCGGAAAACCAGGAAAGGCAGCCCGCGGGTGAACCAGGTCGTCAGGCCGATAATCATGATAGCCCAAAAGGTTGTAAGGACATCAGCCGGCATGGGGAGCACCTCCCATTCTTTTGAGAAGAGGACCTTTCATTGCGGCCAAAGCGAGCAGGCTGACAGCCAGTGCCGGGAGGATGAAACGGTTGGGTCCCAGGAGCAGGTAAAAGGCAAGCGCACCGGCAAGCCCCGTGATGGCCGGAATGTGGCTGCCAAACTGCCGCCACTGATTGACAACGACAGCGGTAAAAAATGCTGTGGCGGAGAAATCGATTCCTGCCATGTCAAAGGGGATGGACTGGCCCAGCAATGCCCCAAAGGTACAGCCGCAAATCCAGATCAGGTGCCCCAATATGGAAATCTCCAGAATCACGGTATCCTCATCCACATCCTCGGGGCACTGCATGGAGCAAAGCACGGAATAAGTTTCATCGGTCAGTGTCATTGCCAGATACGGCCACTTCCAGCCCTGGCGGCGGTATTTTTCCACCAGCCCGATACCGTAGAAGATATGGCGTGCATTGATGAACAGGGCCATCATCGCCATCATGTAGAGAGGGGCGCCTGCCTTCAGCAGGGACACCATGACGATCTGCATGGAACCGGCGTAAACAAAAACTGCGGATAAAAAAGACCAGATAACCGGATAGCCGGCTGCCTCCAGCAGGATGCCAAAGGCAAGTCCAACAAAGAAAACGGATGGAACGGTGGGCATCACCTGTTTCATGGCAAAGCGCAGGTTTTTCATCGTGTGTTACCTCCCTGTGTTTCTCATTTCATGATAACACGGGCAAATACGTCACACAATGCTGCAATTGTATGGCATACAATTTAGAAAGAATCCAACAGGCCCCTTAAGATGGCCAGGCCCTGCTCCAGTTCACCGGTGGACCGGGGAGCGCAGATGGCCATGCGTACAGCCCTGGCAGGAGGGGTAGTCCCAACGGCAAAGCGCTCGGCGGCATAAACTTGAAC
>JAFADI010000242.1 GCA_023424965.1 Bacillota bacterium | reverse complement strand
GCCCCGCCTGCGTTTCACTTTCCCCACTATCTGCATCCCCTTTCCCCTTTGCATTCCCGGCTATTTTAAGTGCCGGGAAGAAGTTGTTGTCATACAGGGGCTGCTTTGAAAGCTGCATCAAATCACTCACATAGGTGTTGATGCTGTCAACGGCCTGCTGGTTCAATTGGCTGGTTAAAGACAGTTCATTGCGCTTGACGTCGCTGGAGTATATGTTAAACACAATGTAGTAGATGATGATCGGAAATATAAGCAAGATCAAGTAGTTCAACATAATCTTGCTTTGCAACGAAAAATTGTTATATCCCGTATGTTCAATAATTGACCGAATAGGCTTCCAAAGGTGCTTTCTTAGCATTTTGCCGTCTCCCATAAATCATTGACTTCAGCCACCGGTTTGCTTCAAATGCAACGACAAGAGAAATACAAAAATTATTATATCATAAACTCTTTCGAGTTTATGATATAATTGCGCAGGTGCATTTCGGCGTCGCCGAAAATCTTGCGCGCATAAATTCATCCCTTAACAGCCCCCACCGTCAGACCGGCAAAAATGTATTTTTGCAGTGCCAGGAAAATAGCCAGTGTAGGCAGCATTACACCCACGCATCCCGCAGCCATGGTGTTGAAGTTAAAATTAAACTGTCCTGAAAAGGTCATCAATGCGGTTGTCGCTGTCTGCAGCTTGGAGGAGGACATAAAAAGGTACTGTATAAATAGGTCGTTATAAATATATACCGATTGGGTGATGATTACAGTCACCGTCGCAGGCGCAAGCAGCGGAAGAACGATCCGGTAAAATATCTTAAGGTAAGACGCGCCATCCAACATGGCGCTTTCATCCAGCGATACGGGTATCCTCTCGAAGAATTGGAGATAAATCCAGACCTGTATCATCTGCGGTATTGCATATAAAATTATTGGCGCTCCGAATGTCCCTGTCAGCTTCAGTGCAAACATTATCTTGTATACGGAAATTATTATTATGTTCGCAGGAATGACTGCAGTGGCAATCAAAAGGACTTTCACGTACTTCTTCCCCCAAAAATCAAACCGTTCAAGGCAGTAAGCAGTCATTGATGAAAAAAGTACATTTAAAATAGAGGCGATGACCACAAGTATGAAGCTATTTATCATCCCTTTCAAAATACGGCCTTCGATCAGCGTTCTCTGATAATTCGCAAAATTGAAAAAACTCTCAGGCGGCGTAATCGGCAGTGTATGGGAATACTCGGCATTGGTCTTGAAGGAAGCAAACAAGAGCATCATCAGCGGTAATACGATGATAAAAATCCATACAAGGATCGGCAGATGTTTGGCAAGTGAAAACGCAATATCCCTGAAATCTGCCTGTTTTTTATACTTCATGTCCATCAAATGTTCGCTCCTCTCTTTACTACAAGTTTTTGAACACCTGTAATAATCAATATAAGCACCACCAGTATCACTGACATTGCCGCCGCAAAACCGTAATCACTGAAGTTGACAAAGCTGTCAATGATATAATACATAAAGGTATAGGTTGCTTTCGCGGGTCCGCCTTTTGTCAGTACCAGTGATTCTGTAAAAGCCTGCAATGCACCGCTCAGGGTGATAAACAACTGCAGCTCAATAACCCTGCTTATGCTTGGAAAGGTGATGTATCTGAAGGTCTGCCATTTGTTGGCGCCGTCAATGCTGCTGGATTCATATAGTTCAGGTTCAATTGACTGCAGCGCTGCAACATAGATGACCATTGTATATCCGAGCCATCGCCATGCCGACATTGAAACTAAAGAAAAAATAGCAATATTGGGGTCGCTGAAAAACTTAATAGGTTGTAAGCCGATATTTCTCATGAACAAATTGACCGGACCCGAGCTGTAGTCGTACATGAAATTGAACATATAGGTTATTGCGGTTACATTTAGAGCGTAAGGCAGAAAAATCATCGTCTTGTAAAAACCCCTGCCCTTCATCTTACCGCTCAGGATAACAGCAAAGAAAAGTGCAACGATGTTCTGGAGGATCGCAACAAAGGCATATGCACAGTTATTCTTCAATGACAGCCAGAGTGTTTCATCCGTCATAACCCTTGAATAATTTTTGAATCCGATAAAGTCATACGTGGGAAGTGTACCATCCCAGTTTGTAAAGCTAAAGTAGGTCATCCTTAACGTCGGCCAGGCTAAAAACAATACCAGCAATAACGTTGGAAAGAATAAAAAGCCAAATATCAGAATTTTTCTCTGTATACCGTAGTTCATAACTTATCCCAGCCTTTACACCGTTTCTAATTTCTAAACATAAGTCACTGTGATATCCACAGTGACTTATGTCTTCCAGTGTGATCAAAATATCTTATTATTTGCTGATTAACTCTTTGCTTTTTTCCAGGCGGCGTTCAATTTGTCGAGAACCGTCTTGATATCGGTGCCTATGCCCACTTCAACATACGGGTCGTCAAGGTTTATCTGCGCCTTGTCCATGAGTGTCTTGAATTCATTGGGATATTTCTCCGCATTCACCTTTACAGGTTTTGCAGCGTCAAATTCCTTGAGGTAGGGCACATCGGTAACAAGGCCCTTTTTGGCGGAAATGCTGGCCGTTTCCTTCGCATAGTCGCCGTAAATATCATCCATATGGAATTTGTAGAAGTCCTTTGCAGCTTCAAGATTCTTCGGAGCTTTTGCCATACAAAGGGACCAGTCTGCCTGGATCAACACCTTGTAAGGTCCGCCGCTGTTGTCATAGGGGAATGGAACAAAACCGATGTCTTCGACCTTCATGCTGCCGTCGCCTCTGCCGGGCCACTGGCAAGGGGTATTCGTCCAGGTGAACGCCATACCGATCTTGTTGCTTCCAGCATCCTTCAAGTAAGGCTCCCAATCGTAGGAGGCAGGGTCATCCTCCATAACTTTTGCATCACGGAGCCTGGCAAGTACCTCCATCATCTTGCCATAGGGTGAATCCGCTGCGAAAGGCGCATCGGATTCCGCCATCTTTTTGAAGGTTTCGGTCTGATTGTCCAGAAGGGCCTGTGCCGTCCAATAATAGGGCTGCATCGTCCAGCGGGGTTTTAGTGTTCCCGTAAAGCCGATCAGGCCTTTTGCTTTTATCTTTTTCGCTGCGTCAATAAGCTCGTCGAAGGTCTTGGGAGCCTGTAGTCCCAGCTCAGCGAAGATCTTTTTGTTGTATGCGAGGCCGATGCCCTGGCCACCGTAAGTCAAGCCATAGGTTTTTTGGTCATTTTGATTGATGTTGTTTCCATTGCCTTCCCAGTTCTTCACCAAATCCGGGAAAACATCGTCCAGAGGCATCATAAATTGTGATCTCTGGGCATCGGAATACCGGTCCGCCATAATGGTAAACACATCAGGGATGTCATTTGAAGATAACCTGACCTTGAAATCCTGATCGAAGTTCTTCGATGTGGAGGTTATTATTTTTATATCGGGGTATTTCGCCTTGAATTCTTCAAATTTCTTTGGCCACCAGGAATTCAAGAGGTCGTCCCGGTACGTCATGAACTGAATTTCACCGCCAACCTTTTTGTCATCCGCCTTTTGGGCATCCTTCGCCGCCGTTGTTTCTTCGGTCTTTGTTCCGCCTGGCTGTGCGGGCTCAGCCTTCTGTGCGCAGCCTGCAAAAAGTGTAAGTGTAAATATAACTGCAAGTGCTAGAGCCAGTGATCTTTTTTTCATTGATTTTATTCCTCCCCTGCATTTTGATTAAAGAGGTATTCAGTGCACCGTAAGCTCGTCGTTAACGCAATTTAATGATAGCATCCCGGATAAATTATTTGAATGTATTATTATCGACTTCCTTGTAATATCTACAGAAGGTTAAGGTGCTTTTCTCAAAAAAAATCTTGCCCCCACCGCAGGACAATTGCAGCAGATGCAAGATTTTTAAGTTTTTTCCCAATGTTCGTTGTTATGTCAATTTACTTCCGTGAGAATGCTTTGCCAGGTGAAGGGATGTACCCAGCCCCCAAGGATAACCCAAGCACTATTACTTCTTATACATTTTTAGGCCAACCAAATCAATAATTAAACCTGCATACCTCAAAAAATCCAACCCAATCAACCCGTTAACTCTTTCAAAAGGATCAATATCTCCAAAGTCTATTTTCATATTTTCTATGACTATATCCCCAATTGTCAGTTTTTCAATTGTTTTTCGCACTGAACTATATTGAACTCCACCATAACCAGAAGTTTTCACAAGCTCATCCGTATCATTGAATGCGACATCCAAGCTCTCAAGATAGTCTGTCAATACAATAGTATGGCAAGCGCCCGTATCGATAATAACATCTTCTATAATAACCGACTTATCACCATGAGAAAGCATAATTGAAGCGTATAATAGTCCGTTTTTATCGTGTAACTCGTACATATTATACGCCCCTCCGGATACCAACATGTTTTATAAGTTCAATGATAACTTTTTCATTTTTCGTGCTATATACAAACTGCCCTTCTTTTCGATGAACAAACTCCTTCATTGCTTCCTTACCGTCTGCAATTGACTTTATTACAGCCACTTCATCAACAAATTCCTTATCACCTTCAACATGAGATTCAATGATTTCGAACTTCACAAATTGGTCAGGATATAACCTTCGAACTTCTTGCCAAGTCATAATAACCAACCCCATTTCAGTAAACTTACTATTTATATTCCCATTATATCAGAAAATCACTCTTAAATACACAAGGGAAATAGACCCCAGAAGCCCGGCTTAAACAAGCACATTCTTTTACCTATGTCCTCATATCAAACACAGTATTACATTGATTAAGTAAGGAAGATATCTGTATCATCCTTAAATTTAATAGGAAAACCTGTATTGATATTAACGTAGTACCTTATTTCATACGGAAAACAGCGGGCCGGGTAAAATGTTAATATGAATCCGGAAGTGATTTTGTGATGTATTTTTATCATGCTTAAAATAATCCACTATTCTTAAAAAATTAGAATTTATGGTAGAGTTTTCTATCTATATAATAAAAAGTAAAATAAAGCTAATGTGCTGTCTTTATCTGAAGCCAGCCAGATAAAGACATTTACATAAATTAGCTTGAGGTAAAGTATAAGGAGGTTTTTGTGTATGAAAAAAGTTCTAATGTTGATGCTATGCATCATGGTGGTACTGGCTTCAATGCCTGTAATGCCCGTCTCTGCAGCAACTGCAATGACGGTAGACTGTGCAAGTGTCCTTCGGGGTGTTACCCATTGCGCCAGCGGTTCACTTTATGGAATTACCGAAACCAAACCTGCTGATGTCGCAAATTTGGTAGCTCCCCTGAAACCTTACGTGTTTACCAATCCGGCAAGAGCCGGTTCCGGCTACCAGCAGCCCATTGGTGCGGCAATTCCTGTCGCCGGAAGGATTGCAGGCACGACTGGAAAAGTTCAGATCCGTTTGGCAGATATTTATCCGAACTGGCCCTATACTTTTTCCAATATGACGGATTGGCTCAATAAGGTTAGAGCCGTTATAACCGATAAGAAAGCATCTGGCTATACCAATTTCCACGGATATGAAATATGGAACGAGCCTGACATCACGTGGAATACTGCAAACGGAACTTTCAATAATTTGTGGCTGCAGACTTACAATACAATCCGTTCAAATGATGCCGGCGCCAAAATCATTGGTCCTTCAATCGCTACATACAACCATAATTATATGAACAGTTTTATGAGCTTCTGTAAAACAAACAACTGTCTGCCTGATATAGTTTGCTGGCATGAGCTTAACACTGGCGTTCAGTATGTATCGGGTGATATTGAAGACTACAGGGCAATCGAATCCTCCCTTGGAATAAGCGCCAGGCCAATCTGCATAAACGAATATTGCGATCCTACCCGTGCACTGGAAGGGCAGCCGGGGTCATCCGCCCGTTATATAGCAAAGTTTGAGCGCTATACTGTAGAAAGTGCATGCATATCCTGGTGGTTTACCGCCTATCCCGGCAGGCTGGGAAGCCTCCTTGCAACGGATACCCAAAAAGGTGCAGGCTGGTGGTTCTACAAATGGTATGGCGATATGAGCGGCAATATGGTAAGTGTGACATCACCCAATAATAAAGGTACCGGAATAGATGGCTTTGCTTGTGTCGATTCAGGTGCAAAATATATAAGCATGCTTATGGGCGGACCCAATGACGGGACAACGAATGTAACATTTAAAAATATACCGTCCTTTATTGGATCTACCGCATCCGTTAAGGTGGAGAAGGTGGACTGGGTAAACAAGGATACCGTTAGCAACGGCCCAGCCACAATATCAACATCGAATTATACAGTATCCAACGGTCAGATTACCGTATCTGTCACAGGCATGAACGGCAGCTCCGGCTACCGTATATACATAACTCCAGGTTCAGGCAGCGGAGCGGCCAGGTATGAGGCGGAGAGCGCCACAAGGAACCGCTGCAACGTATTCAGCAGCAGTACCTGCTCCAATAACCAATATGTCGGTCAGATAGATTACAGCGACAGCTATGTCCAGTTTACTGTCAATGCAGCAACTGCTAAAGCATATACAATGACCGTTCATTATGCTAACGGCGGAACGGCTGCATCGACCCACAACGTCAGTGTCAATGGCGGAACAGCATCCTCCATCTCCTATTCGACAACAGGAGGCTGGTTCAATGCACCGAACAACGGAGCTTTGGTGACAAAATCCGTAAGCCTTAATGCGGGCAGCAACACCATAAGGTTTACAAAGGCTACAAATTATGCAGAGATTGACTATATTGAACTTAATTAGTTTTGGATGAAAAAAGCTTGTGTAGAAAACAACTGCACAAGCTTTTTTTAGTATTTATTTAATAAATCTAATAAAGGAGTGTATCCATATGATATATTTAAGATCAGGCTTATTACCAAAGAGAAGTATGAAAAAACTTTTTACAGTATTTGTAATTTCCTTAATTGTCCTAAGCTTAACACCATCCAGTATTTTTGCAGCTATAACTGGTCCTAGCGCCACTGTAAGTGTTGGTTCAACATTACAACTGATCTCAAGTGTTGACTCCGGAGGTTGGGGCAGCAGCAATCCTTCTGCCGCGACAGTCAGTCAAACGGGTTTGGTAACCGGTGTTTCGGCAGGGTATACCGTAATCAGTTATTCCTCACCGTATGGATTAAGTACTTATAATGTCACGGTTGTAGGTTCTGCGCCTCCACCAGACCCCCAATATCCAGTGTATTCACCAGGCGGGACACTCCTCGGATATGCACCCAAATATAATGGGACGGCCATTACATCCTCGGATTGGACCTATGCCCGAAGTTATGGGGCCGGCAACATTGTATTAGATGGAAAAGGACCTTATGCTTGCGCGACATATGCATGGGGAATGGCACAAAATCCAGGGCTCAGAACTTCATTTTACCAAAATGAGATGCTCCAGGACGGCAGTTACAGTTACGGCACTGCCAGTAATCATGCTATCGTATATTATAACGGCACCCATTGGGCAATTAAAGCAACCGAAGTTAAAAAATACAATCCAAGCTATCTTGCCGGATACTCAACATACCAGTTGGGAGACTTATATATTTCCAAATGGAATGATAACGGCCCCCTTGTTATGCATCAATTGCAGGATTGCCCATTTTATCCCGCTGATTTACAATATTTTAAATAAGGTTTCATCATCTGTCCAGAGAAGCTGTACTTTCCTGTACAGCTAACTTGCTATTTGCATTATCAGGCATTACTACAATCCTCCCTTTATAAAAACCTGCCCTTGACCAAGGGCAGGCTATCTTCTCCACAGTTATTCCAGGGAATACAGACTTGCAGCTATTTATTATCTTTAAAGGCATCAATCTTCAAACTTGCATCATCTTTTAGAAACAGTGGTAGAATGTCAATAGGTGCATCATACTCGATCCGTTGCCCCCCTTTAAATGGCCTCTCCCTGTTTATATCCACCCATTCGTTCCCCTTCGGCAGATATATGCTTCTGCTCCTCTGTCCTTCATAAAGGACAGGTGCAACCAAAATGTCAGGGCCAAACATGTACTGGTCTTCAACATTCCACGCTTCCTTATCTTCAGGGAAGTCATAGAACAGTGGCCGCATTGGAGGAGTTCCCTTTTCATGGGCGACTTCCATCAGTCCGGTTATATATGGCTTCAAGCGTTCTCGAAGAAACAGGAATTTTCTAAATATCTCGTAGGCGTCTTCCCCATAGCTCCACACCTCGTTGGGCGCGCCACTCCAGCACATACCGCCTCCACTGGTTCCCAAGGGCTCCCCGGCCGGCATACGGTCTCCGTGAAGCCTGAAAACAGGACAGAAAGCGCCATACTGGAACCACCTTATAATACATTCCCTGAACTTAGGGTCATCAGGATTCCCTCCATGGAAGCCTCCTATATCTGTTGTCCACCAGGGTATGCCTGCCAGTCCCATGTTAAGGCCCGCTTTGAATTGATTTCTGAGAGACTCAAAGCTTGAATCTATATCACCGGACCATACCAGCGCACCGTAACGTTGACTTCCTGCCCATGCGCATCTTAAGAGGTTGATAATATTCTCCTGGCCGGCTTCCTGCATACCGTCAAAAAATGTTTTAGCATACATTACGGGATAGAGGTTACCTACCTGAACATTGGGTCCAAGGTGATATCGGTAGTTGTCAAAATCATAAACCGTATATTCCGGCTCAGCCTCATCCAGCCAGAATATCTTTATTCCGTGGTCGTAATAATTCTTTTTGGCTGTCTTCCAGACGAAGTCCCGTGCCCCTGGGTTGGTTGCGTCATAGAATACAGTATCCCCTAAAAAATCCATTGTCGTGCGGATTCCCCTGTCAGTTCTGACCAGATAGCCTTTTTGCAGCATCTCCTGATAGTTTTCGCTGGTCTTGTCCACGGTAGGCCAAATAGAAACCATTAATTCAATGCCCATATCCTTCAGTTCCTTAACCATCGCTCCGGGGTCAGGCCAATATTCCTGATCAAATTTCCATTCACCCTGCTTAGGCCAATGAAAGAAGTCTATAACAATAACCGAGATAGGAAGACCTCTACGTTTGTACTCACGCGCCACAGCAAGCAGTTCCTCCTGCGTCTGGTACCTGAGTTTGCATTGCCAAAAGCCCATTCCATAGTCAGGCATCATCGGCACAGTTCCTGTTACTCCGGCATAGGCCTCTTCTATTTCAGCAGGTGTATCTCCGGCAGTTATCCAATAATCTGATTGTTTTGTCGATTTTGCTACCCATTCTATTAGGTTTTTCCCAAAGGTAACCTGTCCAATGGCAGGATTATTCCAAAGGAACCCATACCCCAGGCTCGAAAGAGCGAATGGCACACTGGCCTGTGAATTTCTTTGCGCCAGTTCCAAAGTACAGTGCTTGACATTTAAAAAGGGCTGCTGGTATTGTCCCATGCCGTAAATTTTCTCATTGGGATTGGATTCAAATCTCAAGGTTAGTTGGTAATCCCCTCCAGGGATCGGCTTGAACTCACGTGCATCGATATTCAAAGCGCTGCAGAATTCATTCAGATTATTTCGATTTCGCACATATTCCTCTAATAGAATTTCATCCCTTTGGTTAAAAAATATGATTTTTCCACCTTCTGAAATCAGAGCACGGATTTTACCGTTAATGATGCTGGCCCCATTTCCTTCAATTGAAATTTTGACCTCCCTTGATTCTTGATGCAACAATGCCCAGTCTTCCGGCTGTATGGAGGAAAGATGCGTTGCCCGGACGCGCAAACTATTCTTCCCCCAGGGTTCTATCCACAATTTTTCCGAATCATATTCACGTACTAAACGGTTTCCCTCCACTCTAAAAATTCCTTCCATTTCTATCCCCTCACATCTTTAAATAGTCTTTGTCCATCACACATTTCTCTGGCTTTATTACTCTTCCTCGTTACTTTACTGTCCTGAGCCAGACCTGCATCTCCCCCGGATTTCTGTTACCCCACAGGCAATAAGGTACGGCCTTTATGGTAATAGGCAGTTCCTTACCCTCAACCGGTCTGTATAGACTTTCTCCCCAGCCTTCACTGTCTGTTCTGAAACCCTCTGTTTTTACCGTGACAGCTCCCCCAAACAAATTCCCGTCCTTCTCTGCCAAAAGCTTACTTTTCAAAGGTATGGATATTGCAGAGAGGTTTTTGCCATTGTCTGCTTCTTCAATGCAGTATACGACGGGTCCCCTTTGTATTGCTGCCTTACCGGCATTAGCTCTCACTGCCGGATTTGCGCCAATAAGCTCTACAGGCATATCCAGATTCAGCTCGACAATATCCCCGCTATCCCAAATGCGGTTTAACTCAACGTACCCATCAACGGTTTCTGCTTCAATTTTAACGCCATTCATTGATAAATCATATTTTCTACACCAGCCCGGAATCCTCAATGCAATTGTAACCGCTTTACTTTCCTCTGCTGAAATCGCAAGAGTTATCTTGCCATCCCAGGGGTAATTTGTTTTTTGTTTCAAAGTTAGACCTGCTCCGCCTACTTTTATATCTGCCTCACTTCCGATATAGAGATGGGTATAAACTGTATTCTCTTTTATGGTGTATATGTATTGACCTAAGGAAGACAATAGTCTTGCCACATTCGGAGGGCAGCAGGCGCAACTGAACCATTTTTGTCTTACAGGCTTAACATGCTTATAGGTGAAATTCTTTTCACATGCCTCCGGCAATACTTCCAACGGGTTTACGTAAAAGAAGCTCTTTCCATCCTGTGCCATCCCTGCCAGCACGTTATTATACAAGGCCCTTTCCATTTCATCTGCATAGCGGCTCTCCGGTTCTATCTTCAGCATCCTGTGAGCAAAGAATATCAAGCCGATAGAAGCACAGGTTTCGGTGTACATGGTGTCATTGGGAAGGTCATAATCAAAGGAGAAGGATTCTCCATGAGCCATTGAGCCGATTCCTCCGGTAATGTACATCCTTTTGGAAACGATATTGTTCCACATCCTGCGGCAGGCTTCCAGCAGACCTCCATCACCGGTCAGGGCTGCTACATCCGCCATCGCAGTGAGCATATAGACCGCCCTTACGGAATGTCCTTCGGCTGTGGCCTGCTCTCTGACAGGCAGGTGTGTCTGAGCATACAGACGGTTATGCATGACTTTGTCAGGAAAGTGGTCTGTTCTACCTCTTTTCTCGTATTCAATCTGGAAATAGTATGGTTCCCGGCCTCTCTCGTCCAGAAAGTATTTGCCAAGCTTCAGATACCGCTCTTCCCCGGTGGCCTCATACAATTTCACCAATGCCAGTTCTATCTCCTGGTGTCCGTCATATCCCCTCCGTTTGCCTGGCTCTGTTCCGAACACGGAATCGATATGGTCCGCAAACCGGCACATCACATCCAGAAGCTTTCTTTTTCCCGTCGCTTTGTAATATGCAACAGCGGCTTCCATCATGTGTCCTGCCGTGTACATCTCATGGCACTCCCGGAGGTTAGTCCACCGATTCCCGGGCTCCTTTATGGTGTAATACGTATTGAGATATCCGTCCGGCTGCTGGGCTTTCTCCACGAGAGCGATCGCCTCGTCAGCCAATTTTTCCAGTTCTTCGTCCGGATGTGTCTCCAGCCTGTAGGCTACAGCCTCCAGCCATTTCGCCAGGTCGGTGTCCTGGAACACGAATCCGTAAAATTCCCCCTCTTCCAGGCCCGCTGCAATCCTGAAGTTTTTTATCGCATGGCTGGGCTCTGCATCAGGTACCCTGTCATTAATTGCGTCCCATTGGTAAGGGATAACCTCATCATGCACCAGCTTTATATACTTTGACCAGAATGCATCGTTAATTCTAACCTTATTTAACGGTATTGATTGCTGTCTTCCATTTTGCTTCATCTTTGGCTCCTCCATTAAAAACATTGCAATTTAAGATATCTTAAATGCAGAAGTGGCTTTATTAAGTTCTTCCGCCATTTTCTTCAAACTTTCTGAACACCCGGACAGTTCTGTCATTGAAGCCATTTGTTCTTGAGTACTGGCAGCAATCTCTTCTGTTATCGCCGCTGTTTCCTCCGAAACTGCAGCGATATTCTCAATTGCTTTTAGAACCTTTTCTCTTGAAGCGATCATGCCATTAACGGAATTTCCGGTATTGTCCATCTGTAAAGTAATTTCCTCCATCGCATTAATGATTGCTATAAATGCATCTTCTGTTTCTTTAACCGCATCCATTTGCTGCTTGATTATCAAACCGGCATTATTGGCTTCAACAACCGAAGCCTCTGTACTTTGCTGTATACTGTTTATTATTCTATTGATTGTTATCGAAGCATCTTTAGACTGATCGGCAAGCTTCTTGACTTCCTCTGCAACTACTGCGAATCCTCTCCCCGCAGCGCCCGCTCTAGCGGCTTCAATGGCCGCATTCAATGAAAGCAGGTTTATTTGTTCCGATATCCCGGTGATAACATTAAGTACTTTTTTAATTTCCCGCATTTGGGCACTTAAACTTCCTATATCTGAAACAATTCTCACAGAAGCTGCATCTGCCCTCAGTGCCTTATCATTCAATGATTTGACAACAGCCTTCGATTCCTCACTCATCCTGGCAGTGGCAGAAACTATTTTATTTACGTTATTGATATCATCTTCAACCTTATTAATCGTTTTGGAAAGCAGATTCATGCAGTTCACGCCTTCGGCAGCTTCATCCGCCTGATCCGCACAGCCTTTAGCAATGCTCTGTACCGTATTTGCCACCTGCCCGGCTGAGGCTAGATTCTGTTGTGTCGTGCCAGCAATCAGATCGGAATTATAAAAAACATTTTGTGATGAAGAATATACTTCCGTTATTAAGCCGCTAATTTTATTTAACATGTCATTTAACCTGTGCGCAACCACTCCAATTTCATCCTTGCTTTTTTCCGCAGCTTTTATTGCTAAATCACCTTCACTGGCTTTCTTCATTGTTAACACCAGTTCATTTAAAGGTACAGAAATACTTCGTGCAATTATTGCCGACAAGATATATACAAACAACAGGCAAATAAGTGCTACGACTGCAATCATTATCCCCGTCCTGTTTACTTCAGAATTCAGGTAGGAGAACGGTATGGTACTAATTACATACCACGTACTGCCCTCAACCTGGGAATATGTAATCAAACATTTACTTCCATTCAATTCCAATGCAAAGCTTTTATTTTTATTTTTTATCGCTTCCTCCAAAGCTTTACTTAAACTCTTATCTTCATATTCAACACCATAAGGAATCTGGTCGCTTCTGCTGGCAATCACGATCCCACGGGTATCCATCACAAAAATGTCAGTTCCTGTCCCAAGGTTCATATCTTTAAAGATGCTGGAAAACTCGCTTTGGCTCATCCTTATTGCTGAATGTGCCACAATTTGCTGCGTTGTAAGGGATTTTACAGAGCGAATTGCCACAACATGAAAGTCCTCTACTGAAATACCTTTAACAATACTCCATTTAAATTGCCCATTTTCTTTCTCTGCTTCCGTTAAAAGTTTGTCTTTATCTATTGGTGGAATATCCAACCAAGCACCGGTTGTAAATGCAAGTTCATTTCCTTCCTTCGTAATCAGACAACCGGCTCTTTGCACACCCCCGCCGGATTTAATCAGTTGATCCCCTAAAGCACTGCTGTTTTCAGATAATTTACTTTGAAACGTCGCCTTGTCCGTATCGTTCATTTTATCGTAGCCTTCAACATTTTCCTGGACAAAATCGCTGAATACAATCTTGTCGTTCATTTGCTCATAGCTTTTTTGTACGTTTCTTATTTCAAAAGAGACTCTTTCACTCAACTGAACGGAATAGTCACTAATTTTTGTCTTGACAGCATCACTTGACAATTTAAAGGAGAATGCACCTATAACTATAAAAGACAAAATAACCAGAAGCATAAATGACAGCATAAGTCTTGTTTGAATTTTAAAATCCCTGAAATAACCGCCGATTCTTATAAGATTACTAAAATAGGAATTTCCATTCTTTAAATCCTTGGATTTTATCATTATATGTGCCTCCTCATTCTAACTGCACGAAAGCAATATTGCATTAACACCTACCCTATAACAAAAATTCTTTAATTATTTGCCTTATCCCTTAACTGCCCCGTTGGTCAGGCCGCTGATAATGTATTTCTGCATGGTAATAAAGATGACGACCACAGGCAATATTGACAGTATGCCGAATGCCATGGTCTTATCCCATTCAATCCCGTACCTGCCGATGAAATTATATAAAGCTGTCGTAATTGGCCATAGGTCCTGATTGTTTATATAGGTCAGGCCGTTTGTCATGTCTCCCCAGGCAAACAAAAACGAGAAAACCGCGGCAACAATGATTCCCGGACTTGCAATCGGCACCATAATCCTGAGAAATGCAGTCAAACTGTTACAGCCGTCAATATTGGCGGCATCGTCCAGCTCTTTTGGGATCGTCACAAAATATGTTCGCAGTATCAATACCGAGAAGGGTATCCCGATGGTTGCATCTGCCAATATCGGTGCAAGAAACGTATTATATACTCCGATGTTTTTGAAAAGAATAAAAAGAGGTATCAGCGTAAAAACCGTCGGGAGCATTTGAGTGACCAGAAAGCCGAAGATAAAGGCCTTTCTTGCTTTAAATTTATATCTTGCCAAGCCATAAGCTGCCGGTATGGATAGAATGACTGCCAGCACCATGGTGCAGGTTGCGATAACCATACTATTCATAAAAGCCCTGCCCACATTGTAATCGATGCCTGTCAACTGCCTGTAATACGCATCGAAACTAATGGGGTCCGGGTATAAGGATGGCGGTGACTTGAAAATATCAGCTTTCCATTTTAATGAATTCACAAGCATCCAGTAAAGCGGGAAAGCGATCAACATTAATATGAAAATTGATATAATATTTAAGATTAGAGCCTTTTGCTTTTCACTTAGTTTGAACTTTTTCACGCCTACATCACCTCATCATCCTTAATAAGTTTTAAATAGAACAATCCAATGGCAAATAATATGACAAATAGAATATTCGCCGTCGCAGCTCCTTTACTAAAGCTGAATTCGGCAAATGAGACCCTGTATGCAAAGGTTGACAGCAATTCCGTTGCATTTACCGGCCCTCCCTGTGTCATAACATAAATTACATCAAAAACCTTAAAAGTATAGATAAAGCCTAAAATCAACACCGCTTCCAACGATGGCTTAAGTAATGGGAGGGTGATATAAAAAAACTTCTGTAGCGGATTTGCACCGTCAATGCTGCTGCTTTCATAAATTTCTGCCGGAATCGTTGAAAGTCCCGTTGTTATAAGAATCATATTAAAAGGAATTCCAATCCAGATATTGCATATGATCGTGGACCACAATGCACTTGCAGGCTGAAGCAGCCATTCAACCGGTTTACTGATTATATGAAAATACATCAATATTTCATTGATGATCCCACCGCTGACACTGAACATAAATTTAAACAAAACCGATGTAACCGTCAGTGGAATCATCCAGGCGATCATAAGAAATCCTCTTAAGGGCTTTGCCAGGCTGAACTTCAAATTGAAAAACAATGCCAATGCAAATCCGATGATAAACTGAAAAAAGATACATGCAATCGTAAAGTAAAAAGTATTGCGAATTGCAATTTTTAAAACCGGGTCCTGGAACAGCTCAAAATAATTGCTAAGCCCCACGAACTCCTTGACTTTGCTCGCGACCGTCATTACGTTTACATCCTGAAGACTCAAAATTATATTATCTACTGTCGGGTACCCGACAAAAACAAGCATATAGAGCAATGCAGGCAAAGTAAACAAATACCCTATATTATTTCCCTTAAATGCTTTTGACAAAAAATTCATCCCTGTCACCTACCAATTACGTTTAATTAATTGGAGTACACATCCTACAGACGTGTACTCCAATGCCAGACAGTGCTATAATGCTTTACAACAATTTATACCTTATTTTAATGCTTTATCAATTAATGCCTGCCCGTCCTTTGCAGCGGCCTCAGGAGTTTTTGATAACGTCAAGGATTCCTGGAGAGCTGTAAACATACCGGTTGACACTTGCGGCCATTTTGCATGCGGACCTCTCGGCTGCGCTACTTCCATGATTTGCATGAAAACCTTTAAGTCGTCCGTTGCCGTAAACTGCGGGTCGGCAGCAACATCCTTCCTTGAGGGGAAATAGCCGAATTTGGATATGTAGCTCTTTACTTTCTCAGGTGCGGTAACCCACTTTACAAAATCCAGGGTGGCATCCACGTTCTTTCCATTTACAACACCCCAGTTTTCACCGCCAAGAACGGATGAGAACTGTTTGTCTTTCGGTATCATTGCAACGCCAAACTTAAGATCTGGCGCATCTCTCTTGATCGGCTCCAATTGCCAGGGTCCCATGATCATCATTGCAATTTTTTTAGCCTTGAATTGTTCAGGAAGGTCGCCTTGCGTCCAGTTGATAACTTCTTTGCTCATTGAACCGTCTTTAATCAGGTCTGCAAGATAACTGTATGCCTTGACGCCCTCGGGGCTGTCAAGCTTTGTTTGTTCCCCGCCGGCAGACAATATCCACGGAAGGAATTGGAATGTACCCTCTTCACTCTTGGGCGCTGCAATACCAATACCTGTAACACCGTTGCCGGTGAGCTTCTTTGCGGTCTCCCTCAGCTCATCCCAGGTTTGGGGCGGTTCTTTGACTCCCGCTTTTTCAAACATGTCTTTATTGTAGAATAGTCCCAGGCAATTGCTTCCGAAAGGTATGCCATAGGTTTTTCCGTCGAGTTGAGCAGATTTCCACGGTCCTTCGAAATATTGGTCCTTATCCGTCCAGTCGGCGAGCTTGGCAGTCAAGTCTGCAAACAGACCCATCGCAGCATAGGATGCGTTGTCCGGATTGTCAATCAAAACAAGATCCGGCAGATTTGTTGCTGCAAGTCCAACAGAAAGCTGTTTCTTAAAATCTGCGAAAGGAATAACTTCTGCTTTTATTTCAGCTACTTTTGACTGATCGCTGTATTCCTTCATAAGTGCATTCATCGTTTCCTGCTGGCCTTTATCACCATAGTAATACCACATTTTTAATTTTGCTTTCTCAGCAGGAGCATCTTTCTTTGCGTCTTCTTTGGCTGGTTCCTGCTTTGTCGTATCAGTTTGGGCTGTATCAGGTGCAGCCTTCTGAGCACCGCAGCCTGCAAATATTGAGATTGCAAAAATGCAAACCAGTAATAATGAGATTACCTTTTTCATTTGATACCCTCCCGTAGAATATTTTGGATTGAAACTTCTTGTAAAGCATTCATTAGGCGCCTATATGTTTTTATTATAAAGTTACCTGGTGTTCATTAATATTCTAAAAATTTAATAAGGGTGGATAAGTTTAAGGTTAAAAATACAGGGTTTTGTGAAATAAAAAAGCACCCGGTTTTTATGGGTGCTTAAAGTCAAAATATCGTTGCATATACTTTAACGAATTTATTTCAAAACCACATCAATTTTAGCCTGGGCATCTTTCGCAGCTTCCTCAGGTGTTTTCGTCAGAGACAGTGTTTCCTGAAGAGTTGTAAAAATACAGGTGGATAATTGAGGCCACTTCGTATTTGGTAATATCGGCTGCGCAACTTCCATCAGCCGCATAAAAGTCTTTAAGTCGTCCGTTGCTGTAAACTGCGGATCGGCAGCAGCATCCTTCCTTGACGGAAAATAGCCGAATTTGGATATGTAGCTCTTTACTCTCTCAGGTGCGGTAACCCACTTTACAAAATCCAACGCAGCATCCGCGTTCTTTCCATTTACAACACCCCAGTTTTCACCGCCAAGAACGGATGAGAACTGTTTGTCTTTCGGTATCATTGCAACACCAAAATTGACATCAGGCGCATCTCTCTTGATCGGCTCCAATTGCCAGGGTCCCATGACCATCATTGCAATTTTTTCAGCCTTGAATTGCTCAGGAAGATCTCCCTGGTTCCAGTTTATGACTTCTTTGCTCATTGAACCGTCCTTAATTAGATCTGTAAGATAACTGTATGCCTTGACGCCCTCGGTGCTGTCCAGCTTTGTTGGATCTCCGCCGGCAGACAATATCCACGGAAGGAATTGGAATGTGCCTTCTTCACTCTTCGGCGCCGCGATACCAATACCTGTAACACCGTTGCCGGTAAGCTTCTTTGCGGTCTCCCTGAGCTCATCCCAGGTTTGCGGCGGTTCTTTGACTCCCGCCTTTTCAAACATGTCTTTATTATAGAATAATCCCAGGCAATTGCTTCCGAAAGGTATGCCATAGGTTCTTCCATCCAGTTGAACCGATTTCCACGGCCCTTCAAAATATTGGTCTTTATCTGCCCAGTCCTTAAGCTTATCCGTCAAGTCTGCAAACAGTCCCATCGCTGCAAAAGCGGCAGTTTCCGGATTGTGAAGCAGCACAAGATCAGGGAGGTCTTTACTCGAAGCAAGCCCCAGGGAAAGCTGTTTCTTGAAATCAACATAAGGAACAACCAATGCCTTTATATCCGCTTCCTCCGACAGCTCGCCGTATTCCTTCAATAAAGCATTCATTGTTTCCTGCTGGTCCTTATCCGCATAATAATACCACAGTGACAAGTGAACTTTCTGCTCCCTACTGTCAGCTGAAAAAGAGTCATCTATTCCTTTTGCCTCATTTTTAGTATCCCTGGAAAACAAATTTTGATCATTTGTTCCGCATCCGTAAAAAACCATGGAAATAATCAGGGGAATAAGAAGGCATAAAATTATTCTTTTCATAAAAGCACTCCTGACCGAATACCAATTTATTATCCACAGCAATGAGTCCCAATCTTTCTGTCAATTTGCTTTGTTAATTCTTTGATACTCCACTGGAGAAAATCCCGTCACTTCTTTAAAAACCCTGCTGAAATATTTCGGATCTGAATACCCCACTCTCTCTGATATCTCATAAGTCTTTAAATCCGTGTTGAGCAGCAGCTCCTTTGCCTTTACAACCCTATATTCCTTCAGGTATGCGGTAAAATTCCGCCCCGTCTCTTTTGTAAACAGCATGCTTAGATACTCATTCGTAATATTCAATCGGTTGGCTACCTCTTCCAACGAAATCCCCTGTATATATTCATTGTGAATAATATTCAATGCTTTTCTGATTATCAGACTCAAAATACGTTCATCCGGTTTCTGTGAATTCGCTATCTTTCCTATCATTCCTGTCAAACTCTCCTGTATTTCACGCCACGTCAGGGAATCCATGATTTTCCCCAAAACTTCCTTTGGGTTCACTTTAACGTAAAGCTCATAGTCAACCTCCTTAAGTACATTCAACAGTGAAGACGCAAATTGAAGAAATGCTTCAATTACATGGACAGGTCTGTATATATCCTTTCTCCACCAGTTCAGAAAATCATCTGTGTACTTGTATAGTTTGTCGACATCCCCTGCATATGCTGCCGCTTTGATTCTATTTTCAATATCGATAGGGTATTGTACAAGCTTTGTAAATATTTGTTGCGTCTTTGGGTATGAAATAAGAACATCATCCCCCAAAACAATTGACCATTTCAGTTCATTCCTCATCATATTCAGGCTCGCTTTTAACGCATCCAGTCCCTTGACCGGAATCCATCCTAAAACAACGCCGTCCATTCTTTTGGCGTGAATCTCTCTCAAAATTACATTCTGGAAACACCTCTCCAGTTCCTGAATCTCATTTGTTTGAATTAAAACGATGATTTCCTTTAATACATTTAATTCTATAAAATAAAATCTGATTCCCCTGAATTTGTTCAAAGCCTCTGCAATAATGCTTTTCAAACTGCCCTTCAGCGAATCTGCACAAATGCCCATATAAACCTGTACAGCTATATATTCACTGTTGATACTAATTCCATGCACCTTCTCCAAAAATTCGAGCATATCACCCGACTCTTCGGAATCTCTTATGACCAGATTCTGCAATATATATTCAACAGAGGAACTGCCTTGAATTTTATCGTTTTCAAGCACTTTTTCAATTTCAATATCTTTTTTTAGTTTTTTAAGTATATTCTCTATGTCCTCAACCGTTGCAGGCTTAAGAAGATATTCACAGACACCGACTTTTATTCCTTTTTGGGCATACTCGAAATCTGAATACCCGCTTAATATAACTGATTTTGCTCGAATTCCAGCTTCCTTTAATTTCTGCAGCATTTCAATACCATTTATTTTAGGCATTTTAATATCTACAAAAATCACATCCGGTTTCAGCCGTGTAATAAGCTCCAATCCTTCCAGCCCATTGCCGGCTTCACCGATCACTTCAAACTCCTGTCCGATTTTGTTGATCAGGTTGACAATCCCTTTTCTTGTTTTGGCCTCATCTTCTACAATAACGATTCTCATTTAATGCCTCCGCTACTTCACTTTAGGTATTATGAATGTTATCAGGGTTCCTTTGCCTACGGAGCTTTCAATACTCCACCTCCCCATACCGCCATAATAAATTCCTATTCTGTTAAATACATTTTCTATTCCCATCCCCTTCTCACCAACCCTTATGGTTTCTCCATCATGTTGTCTAAGCTTTGTTAACGTTTCATCCTCTATACCCTTTCCATTGTCTTCAACTGTAATCTTTATGAAATCGTCATTGAATGAGCAAAACTCTATTTTTATTACCCCACCTTCTGTAATTTCTTCAAAGCCATGAATAATCGAATTCTCAACCACAGGCTGTAATAAGAGCTTATAAATTTTGTATTCAAGCAACCCCGGCTCTACTTTAAGCTGACACTCAAAGGAATAATTGAACCTGTTTTGCTGTAAGTAGATATACTGCTCAAGCCATTCAATTTCTCCGGCAATCGTTGAAACCTTATTGCTTCTGTTAATGCTGTAACGCAGGATCTGTGCAAGATTTTTCAACATTTTACTGATTTCGTACTCTTCTTTTTCTATCGCCATCCAATTGATTGAATCGAGTGTATTGTATAAGAAATGTGGGTTTATCTGAGCTTCGAGAGCTGTGATTTCCGCCTCTCGTTTTCTTTCTGTCGCATACTTTACCTCTTCTACCAGTTGGCTTATTTTGGACATCATTTTATTGAACCTTGCCGCTATTGTTGATAATTCATCTGTGTTGTCATAGTCCACCTGCACAGAAAGCTCTCCCTCCTGAGCCGTTTTCATAGCATTCAAAATCTTCCGCATGGAATTGGAAAAGTTCCTTGATATATAAAGGATAACCAATAAGGCAATAAGGATGGCTGCGATTCCGAAAATAACCGTAGCCCTTTGCATCCAGTAAATATCCCCGAAAAGGCTTTCACTGTCCATGGCATTAATTATTGTCCACCCCAGCTTCTCATCATTGTATTCATTTATGATGATTCCGGCCCTGTCAAAAATTCCGGTATCCATTAATAACCCGGAGTAATTGTTATATTGTTTATCCTTTCCATAGGTCTTATAAATACTTAGGCTTGTTCCAATAACCTTCTTGTCGGGGAAGGATACAATATTTCTATTTTTGTCGACAATAAAATTAATGTTTTTAATTAAATCTCCACTATATGATTCACTTAACTGATTGCATGACTTATATAGAATTTCCTCACTGATGCTTATAACAGCAACCCCTATTCCGCCTTTCGTCATATCATTAAAATTATACATTTTCTTTGCAATGTGGAAGAGATAATAGTTCGTGCCCAGCCATTGATCCGAATAAGAAGTCGATATAAGGGTTGCATTATTGCTGTTGAATGCATCCTTATATTCTGTCGATTGCGTCACGTCACGGTATTTTGCCCATACATTGTCATTGGAATTGGAGGCCTCTTTAACACGGTCATAACAAACAATTTTCCCACTGGAGCAAAGGATTGCTATACTTCGAATACCTTCTTTTGTATTGATAAAACCTCTCAGCCTATCCTTTAAATTGCTGTATGCCAGCATTCTTTCCGCTTCCGAACCTTCATTCACTTTATCTACCAGCTCTATGATTTCATCGTCCATATAGATCTGGTAAAGCATGTCCGTATAAGAGCTTATCGCTGTATCCAGATTCTTTGAAGTCTGTGCAAGAGTGAAATTTACAAGGCTGTCAACCTTTTTCTTCATCGATACGGAAGTATTATAGTATGAAAAAGATTGCAGGATCAAGATTGGAATGATGGAGACTACAATAAATGAAAAAATAAGCTTATATTTAAAACTCAGCGTCTTAAACCGGTGTGTCGTCGACATCAAAACGTGATACAAATTTTCTTTTATACCATATGTTTTCATCCTATCGCCCCTAATACTTTACATAAAGACGGCCTTACCAAAAGTATATTACTAAATATTTATAATATCAACACAGCATTATGAGATTTCGGAAATGGCAAAAGCCGCCTGCTCTTTTGCAACCGGCTTTTGCATCTCCATATCTTCTCTCAAAACACGACTAAAATGTAAATGCCTGTATATTAATTTTTAGTAAATGTAACATCATCAATTGCCATCCAGTCATTTGCGGCTGCATTCTCATAAAATCCGATTTCGCACTGTCCGGAGGTTACATTGATATTGGAAAGAGTGATTTGTGTCCAGGTACCGGTAGTCGGTATGTTCACCTGTACCTGGCTTCCTCCGTGATGATTTGCATACATGAACTTTTGGCTTTGTCCACCGCTGCTTATGACCCAGGCCTTCAGCGTATACGTGCCATTTGCAAGTCCACCGACCATTTGACCGACCCATGCCTGGTGTGCAGCGTTTTTAGTGATACCCAGGTGCCACGAGCCACTGTGATGTGTGTTGGCATTATCTGAAAATACAATTCCCGGAGAACCGTAGGTGTTCACAAACCACCCCTTTGGCTCGGTTGATTTTGCACCATTATCTTCAAATCCCGGATTCGCTACCGCTGATATGGAATAATTTCCGCCAACCTCAACATCGGCATATGTAACAGTATTAGGCCCGCTCCAGGTACCTCCCCTGATTACAAACAAACGGCCGTTGGAAAGCGGCACTAAACCGCGTGTATATCCTGCTGCAAGAGGTGTTGGAACATTGGACCATCCTCCTGCTCCATTTGCAGCATTTACATATACATTGCCGGTACCTGCGCTCGCCATAACAACTTTTCCATTTGGCAACGTTACGACATAAGGCGAGCCCCCGCCATCAATCTTGGTTCCCGAGCTTGTAACGTTCCAGCTTTCAGGATTGGAAGATATCTGATAATAAGAGCCATTGTTGCTGGTACCCATAATTTCATATGTCATAATATACTGTCCATTGGGCATTTTTGCAACAACCGCCATTCCCGGGCGTGCAGCGCTGTTACTAAGTGCTACAGCGTCTACAACAGAACCCCAGGCTGTTCCGTTTGTGGAAGTTTGGTAAACCAGCTTTTGAGAATGTGCAGAATCTCTCTCATCGGAGTAGTAGCAAATAAGCTTATTATTTGCCACCATGAGGAAGGGTTCCCATATAGGATCGCTGCCCATGCTGGCAGCCCCTCCTGTTGCGATTGAACTCACAAACGTCCAAGTTCTACCAAGGTCAGTACTCTTATAAAGATCGATTTTTGTTTTTGACATATCGCCTGGTATGGAATTTCCCACACACAGGAGAGTTCCTGCTGTCAAAGAACCTATGGTCTGGGGCATTTCAAACAGGAACGGCTGGTATCGCATACCCCAACCATTTACTTTATCGGTTACATCTCCGACTTTTGCCCATGACTGTCCATTGTTTGTGCTTTCAAAGATTTTGAATGTAGGTGTTCCATTAACATAGCTTTCAAAGGTGGCATACATTTTTCCATTATTTGAGCCGCTGTACTTAAGCTGAACTGCGCGGGCATACTGACACCCGGGATTTGGGTCGCCCGATGCGGGAGTATACATTGTCAAGGGGCCGTATGCATTTACAGACGCTGGAATAATAGCCGTAAGCATAACCACAAGAACAAGCATCAACGTCAATACTCTTTTGGGGCTTTTTTTTGTTGAACCTACCATAATACTACCTCTTTCTTTTTTATTATTTGTATTTTAAGGCTTAGCCCAAATACCATTTACAGTCGCCACAATAAAAAACTTAAAGATGCATTGTACGCATTTCACCACTCTCGCGTATTTACATAATATAAATTTTAAACTGCAGAGTAAATTATAAAAATTTAATAAAAGTGGACAATCTTAATCAAAACATTGATGAGAAATGAAATTAACTTTGCTGCTTATCCGTCCTTCACCAGCTTGCATTTCCATGCAGCTTGGGCGGTAAGGCCTGTATGATATGTTCTGGAGGTCAGATGACAATGGATAATTGCTATACAATTCATGAGAAGCTCTATGGCATTGAGTCAGGAACTATAGAGGGACGGGGAGGAAAAATAAAGGTAGCAGCAAATTTATGAAAAAGAGCACCGACTTAGTGCTCTTTCAATTTTAAAGAAACGCAAGTTATTACGTCAATTTACTTCCGTACCGCCCCATTCAATCACGGTAAAGCCTTTTCTTTCGAAGGGTTTTATCTCTTGTGGCTCAATCTTTCGCGGTTCGTCTATAGGTTTATAAGCCATAAAAACGCGTAAAACCGAATCGGGTGCGGGACTTATCTCCAATGGGGCAGCCTTCTCATACTCTTCCCCCGCAAAGGTTATCAGGTTATACTTGTTATTATGCATTTTCGGAGCCCAATAGACAATAAACTCATTTCTTTCCCTTGGTGTAAGGCCCATCAGCGAAAGCTTTTCCTGCAAAAATTTTGTTGTATCCCCGCCTTTTACCACAAATCCTTTGCTGAGGTCAATTTTGATATTTGAAAATGTTCCTTCCCAGAATAGATAGGAGTACTCCATTCCATCCTGTGTGTTTATGATTGTTCCATCCGGCTTGGCAATCACATTCCAGCCATTGTTGTATGGGGGATAGGTAAAAGTAAATTTGCCTTTGAGATTTACTTTTACGGAGACATTTTGCTCATAGGCAGGATATAAATAAATCACCGGCTTATATCCTACTTGCTTCATTATAGGAATAGATAGGGAATTGAACAGCAGCCGGGCTGTTAAGCCCCTTGTAACATGTGTTCCAACTGCTCCCTCCGCATCTTTTGTCATTCCTGTTTCCGCTGCCGCATGCAAATAGCCCTGGGGAAATCCGCCATCGTCTTTTGCCCTGGGTTCATACCCCAACATTCTGACAAGCATCGTTATTGCCTGCTCATAAGTAACATTTTCATCCGGAGCAAATTTGCCGTCACCCATACCATTAATAACTCCCACTGAGCTCGCCACATTCACATAGCCTGCCGCCCAGTGACCGGTCATGTCACTGAACTTGGCGTCTCCTGCCGCTGCCGCCACATCCCCTCCGTATCCAGATGCGGTGACAACGATTTTTGAAAATTCGGCCCTTGTAATATTCCCTGCAGGGTTAAACGTACCGTCAGGATAGCCATTGAAGATATTTAAAGATTGAAGCAGTTTGAACATCTCAGCTTCACTGGCATCAGGCCCGGACTGGATCATCAGAACCCTCTTTTCACTGTCCGTTTGCTTGTAAAATAACTTGACTTCGTTGCCGGGAGTATTCGCTTTATAGGCTTCCAGGTCCTCAGGGCTTATTTTATATACATCCTCATTGACTTTAATCTCATCATCCTTTAAGCCCCGGTTTCCGGGCAGTGCAGTTATCTCTCCGGTTGAACACCAAACATTAAGGCCGCTTAAGAGCGTCTCTTCGCTGATGCTGTAACTCTCACAGGGGTTTTGCGTTTCTGCCCAAGCGGTTTCTGCCATTAGTAAGGACAGGACAATCAAAAGTGTAATTAGCTTTTTAAACATTGTCGGTACCTCCAAGTATTCAACTTTCAATTCATACTTATTCCTCTACCAGGGTTGCCGTACTTCAATGCTATCCAGAGTACTGGCATAGGTTTGTTTTTGCACGCATATCATGCTTACACATAAGAATAACATTTGCAAAATTACAAATATCTTCTTCAAACTCGTTCACCCCTGATTTATAACGAATGTATCCATACAAAAGTTTACAGATATCACCAAATTTAGTTTAGCATATATTTACAACCCGATTATTACTTCCATATTAATCTTACATTACAATATATTTACACCAACTTCGCAATAAAAGGCCTTTGTTTGCACAAAAGCCTTTTACAATTTTGAATTATCT
>JAFADI010000168.1 GCA_023424965.1 Bacillota bacterium | reverse complement strand
CTACCACGCTGCCCAACAACAACAGCGGAATCGATGTTGCAAAGCTTGAAAACGGAGTGCTTGCCCTTGTATATAATCCCGTGGGCATCAGTTGGGGGCCGAGGACGCCCATTGTATTGAGTACGTCGCGGGATAACGGCCGTACATGGAAGGAAGAACGGGTGCTGGAGGATCAACCGGGGGAGTTTTCCTATCCTGCCGTGATATCCGACGGGAAGGATATTTTTGTGGCCTATACCTGGAAACGGGAACGGATTGCATTCTGGAAGCTGTCCATGGAAGGCTGAAACAATAAAAGCTTGAGGAAATTGAATGAACTATACGTTGGAGGTTGGAATAAATGGAGAAATATTTTCCCGACGGAGTTTGGCCCACAATGGTAACTCCCTTTACAGAAACGAACCGGATTGATTATGAAGCGGTAGAAAAAATGGTGGAATGGTATGTTGAAAACCGTGTAGACGGTCTTTTTGCCGTTTGCCAGTCCAGCGAAATGATCTATCTCACACTGGAGGAAAGGGTAAAGCTGGCTTCCTTTGTCAGGGAAAAAGCGGCAGGCCGTGTGCCGGTGATTGCCTCCGGCCATATTTCCGAAGACTTTGAAGACCAGGTCAAGGAACTGAACCTAATGGCGGAGACGGGAGTGGATGCCGTGGTTCTGATTACGAACCGCCTTGCGGGCCAGAATGAGTCTGATGAAGTGTGGCTGTCGAACCTTAAGAAGCTGTTAAAGGAAATACCGGAGGACATCGCCCTTGGATTTTATGAATGCCCCGTTCCCTATAAAAGGATTATTTCACCGGAGCTTCTCAAATGGTGTTCAGATACAGGCCGCTTTTATTTTCTGAAGGATACCAGCTGTGACGTGGACAACATGAAGCAGAAAATGGAGGCCATCAAAGGCAGCGGGCTGAAAATATACAATGCCAATTCCGCCACGCTCCTTGAGACCCTGGAGCTCGGGATCGCCGGCTACAGCGGCGTAATGGCCAATTTCCACCCGGACCTGTATGTGTGGCTGGTGAAGAACTGGAGTAAAAAGCCCCTCGAAGCAAGGCACCTGAGCAATTTCCTCAGCGTCAGCTCCCAGATAGAAAGGCAGTGCTATCCTGTAAATGCAAAGTATTACCTGACCCTGGAGGGAGTAATGTCCAACTGCTTCAGCCGTGTGGAAAGCCATACAAAGCTGACTTCCGCAAACCGTACCGAGGTAGGGCAGCTCCGGGAGCTTTCCAAGGCTTTTTCAAGGCAGTATCCACTGTGACGACTCCCTCTCTATGCCCGGTTTGCATTTTTGTACTCTGAGGGAGACCTGCCGGTGATGGTTTTAAAAATACGGCTGAAGTAGAATTGATCGGAATAGCCTGCGATTTCGGCAATCTCCTTTAAGGAGAGGCCGGAATCCGACAGCAGCAGCTCCTTTGCCTTCTCAATCCGCAAGGTTGTCAGGTATTCCATGGGCGAGGTGCCCTTAAAGCTTTTAAAAAGCCTGCTTAAGTACACGGGATGGAGGTTGACCATCCTGGCCACATCATTGATGTTGATCGGGTCGGAATAGCAGGTGTTCAGGTAGTTTTCCACCGTTTTGATGATGTCCCTGCCCACATCGCTCTTCACCTCGTTTTTATCCTGGGAAGCGAAAAACTGCTCGAAAATAAACCGCATTCCCTGCAAAAGCCCGTGAAAGTCCCGGGAGGAGGAAATGATCTCATCGGTTTCCAGTTCCAGGTCGGTATCGTGGGCCGAGGACTTGAGACAGGCCTTCTGGCAGAGCCGCACAATCTGTTTTAACAGGCTCTCAATGCTGCTCTGGGAGAAGCTGCCCTCCTGCCACTGCTTGAAGAGCTTTTCCATTTCCCGGAAGAAGGGGCCTTTCTGATTGGTCTGTATATAGGTCATGAGTCTCTTTTCAAGGGAGGATTCCATGATCGTTTGCTCACTGCCGGAGGAGATATGGGATTCACCCCTGAAAAAGACGGCGGATTTGCCCAAAAGCAGATTTTTTTTCAGCAAAGCCCGCAGCAATTGGGATTCGATGCCCAGGTCCGACAATGTGCCCAGTCTCTGGCTGACGGCAATGGTTACGGGAGTGTGGTGTCCTTCCAGGCCCGCTTTCAAACGCCCGGTGAACTCCTTGATGTCAAACTCCTGGCTGCCGTTGATGCCCAGCACGAGGATGACCTCGTTGAAGCTTTTTCCGTCGAAGATCCAGAAGCTGTTTTCTTTATGCAGGAGGTCCGGCAGCCTATCCTTGAGATTGATGGAAGGCCAGAAGCCGTTGAAGGGGTTGGCGTAGTCAATGACGAAATTGCTGTAGGGGCCCGCATTCAACAGCAGGGTCCAGTAATGGTCGCAGCCGGGTTCAGGCACCGGTGCGGCCGTGGTGGTGCTGTTGGAATTGAGGATGTTGAGCAAAAGCTTTTTCTGCTTTTCCAGCCGGGCGGCGTTAATTTTACTGCTGATCTTGTCCATAATGGCGTTGATTTCTTCCTGCTTCACCGGTTTCAACAGATATTCCGACACCTCCAGCTTCATGGCCTGGCGGGCATATTCAAACTCATCGTAACCGCTGATGATCACAAAGTGCAATTCAGGGCCGCTTTCTCTGGCCTCGGCGATCAACTTCAGCCCGTCCATCAACGGCATGCGGATGTCGGTGAAAACCACATCGGGCTTCAACTCCCGTATCAGTGCCAGGGCGGCTTCACCATTTGTGGCTTCGCCCGCGATTTCTATTTCGGGACCCCAGTTCCGGATTTTTTCTTTTATGCTCCTCAATATCAGCGGTTTATCCTCCGCAACAACTACCTTGATCATATTCCCCTATCTCCTTTGCTTTCCAGATGGCCCCCGAAGGTGACCCTGCAGCCCCGGGACTGCATATTTTCGATGGAAAAAACGGCGCTGTCCCCAAAATGAATTGCCAGACGTGCATAGATGTTCAGAAGACCCATGCCTCCGATGGCCAGATTTTCCTTGAAGTTCCCTTCTTCCAGGTTGGTTTTGTATTCCGAAAGCTGGTGGTGGATTTTTTCAAGCACCGCCCCTTCAAAGCCGGAGCCGTTGTCCTCGACGGAGATTTCCCAGCGGTCCTCCGTCCGGCGGCCGGAAATCAAAATATGCCATGGGGGGAGGATGCTTTCCAGGCCGTGGTTGATGCAGTTCTCCACCAGGGGCTGAAGGGTGAGCTTGGGGATTCGGATATCCAGCATTTCCTCTTCAATCTGCAGGTCATAGCTCAAACAGCCCTCGTAGGGCACCTTCATCAGTTCCAGGTAATTGACGGCATGGCTTACCTCATCCTTCAAAGACACCACGGAATTGGCGGAGGAGGTGGTATACCGCAGCATGTCCGCCAGTTGGCTGCACATGGAAGTGGTGGCCCGGCTCCCGTAATGCTCTCCCGCCGCACTGATGGCATTGAGGGTGTTATACAGGAAATGGGGGTTCATCTGCGCCTGCAGTGCCAGGAAGTGGGCGTTGGCTTCCTTGATTCCGGCTTCATATACCCTGTTGATGGAATCCTTCAGCTTGGAAAACATATTTTCAAAGGACTCGTTCAGGATTTTAAATTCGTCGTTTCCCTCGTGGGGAACCCGGAGATTCATGTTTTCAAGGTTTACACCTTCAACGGTGGAGATTAACCGCTTCAAAGGCTTTGTCATCCGCTGCGTGAGGATAAAGAAGGTCAGCAGGATGACGGCGACGATGGACAGGGCAAAGACGGCCGTCAGGTTTCTGTAGAAATTCATTTGCCGCACCAGGACGTTTTCCTTGCTCACCAGAATCACATTCCAGCCTGTATAGGCGGACTTGTGGAAGGAATACAGCAGGTAGCCCTCCTTTCCCTTCATCCTTCCCGAGCCTTCCGTACCGGATACGGTATTTTGAAAAACCGCTTTCGGTTCAAAGCTTTCGCGGTCAAGCCTGTACCTGTTTTCCCCGAAAGGGAACAGCAGCCTTCCGCTGTTGTCGTAGATGATGATCTGGCTCTCATTGGCGGAGGACTCAATTTTGCATATGTTTTCCAGAACCGAATAGGGGATTTGTATTTCAAAGATGGCAAATTCCGTATTGGTGATGTTGACAAATTTCCTGTAAAGGGAGATGACGACATTTCTCCTATCGGACCAGTCGTTGATGTGGGGGTGCATGATGCCCATGTTTTTGCCGGGCTCCAGCAGGTTCTCATACCATTTCACATCGTATATCCGTTTCTTTACCACTTCCGGGCTGTCGTCATACAGTCCTCCATAGAAATAGAAGTGTTTTTTGGAGTTGAATATGGCGGCCTTGGTGGCCTTTGGCATATAGGTATAAATCTGCTGTATGATTTTCCGGACGGAAGAATCGTAGAGAAGCATGTCCGCGTCGCTGACAGCAGGGGCAAAATTCAATTCGTAGATGATGTTCTGGAGTTCCTCGTTGTTGACGGTGTTGGAGGCTGCGATATCCATCTGCTTGAAGAGCTCGTCGATCTGGCTCGATACCTTTTGCGCCATTTGCAGGGAGGATTTGAATTCCGTGGTCAGGAAGGAATTGGCGGAATAGGTATAAAAGGCGGAGGAAAGTACTGCCACCATCACCACGATGATGATGGAAAGGCTAATAAAAAGTCTTTGTTGAAAACTCAATCTTCTCAGCATAAGGATTTCCCCGGCGTCAATTTTAAGATACAATATAGATAAAGTATACCATAAATTTTCTGTTCCTTCAGGAGAACATGTATGAAAGCAATATACCGCCGAATGATATCAGCCCTTGCAGTCCTGACGCTCCTTTTTTCCTCCGCCGGGTGCGGGGAGGGAGACCGGACCGGAATCACCGGGAGGAGCTCCGGTACCGGGTCAAAGCAGGACAACCGGGTGCAGGAAGAAAAGCTTCCGGTAACGCTGTCCATCGGAATGGCATACCTCTGGGTGGGCTGGGGAGGCTTCAAGGATATTACCGACAAGTATCAGAGAGAGACGGGAAACACCATCGAGATCCAGGCCTTTGAAGATGCTCAGGTGGACCAGATGATCATGGCAAAGCTTGCTTCCGGAGACATGTGGGACATCCTCATCCGGTTTCCCGGGGCCATCGGGGCCAAATACAACCCTCCGGCAAATTTTGTGGACCTCACCGGTGAGAACTGGGTTTCCAGGGTCCATGAATCCAGGCTGGCTTCCCTGACCTACAACGGCAGGATTTACTGCGCGCCTTTCTCCGGCGGAGCGGGGGTGGGCATTATTTACAACAAAAAGATATACCGCACTTTAGGCCTGGAGCCGCCGAAGACCTATGAGGAATTTGACAGGGCCTGCGCCGCAATCAAAGAGAGAGGGATCACCCCCATCTATATGGCGGCCAAAGACAGCTGGCCCATGGTTCAGATCATCGGCAGCGAATTTGCCCAGTGGTGGAACCGGGACAAAACCCTCCTGGACCGGTTGAACAGGAACGAAACCACCTGGTCCAAAGCCGGCCTGGTGGATTATCTGAAAAGAATCGACGGATATATTAAAAAAGGTTATTTCAACCGGGATATGGCCACCGCCACCTATGACATGCAGGTGAAAGCCATGGCGGACGGAACGGCGGCCATGGCTTTCCAGGGATCGTGGATGGGACAGGAAATGGAGAAGCGGTATCCCGGGTCCACCCGGGACCTGGGAGAGCTGGGAGGCCTGTCTGCCGACGGCGATGTGGTCTATGAGGTGGGCTGGGAAGGCGGGATATTCATCTCCAACAAAAGCCCCAATATTGAGGCTGCCAGGGAGTTCGTAAGGTTCTGGTGCCAGCCGGAGCAACTGGACTACTACTATGAGCGGAAGGCCTCCATCGCCTCCTTCAAGGACGCCAAAGTGGGGAGGCTGGACGGATGCACCGCCGACGTGGTGGCAGCCGTAACGGAGGGGAGGACCAATTCCCACTGGAACGATGTATATGTGATCCCTTATGCGGAGGACTTCAATTCCATCCTATCCGCCCTGTTTTTCGAGAGGAAAACGCCGGAAGAGGTCGCCGCCGATTGGGACCGGTACTGCAACCGGGTGGGGAAGCAGATGAACTTTCCGGGATTTTGACAATCAAGAAAGTTAATACTACTTTGTTATGGTGGTAAAAGGCATTATTTATGGAGAAAAGGCTTCACTCTATGAGGAATGCTTCGAGGCAGTAAAGGAATGGGAAACAAACTGGGATGACCCGTGAGTAAGGACCTCGAACTTTCGTGCCAATGGTTTGCTGTTCTCCACTGCACGGGGTGCTTTGAAGCCTTTTTGGAATAAATAATGCCATTTTAACATAGTACAATTAAGTTAAAAAACCTGTGGTTTGAGATTTCGAACCACAGGTTTTTTGCATGCAACGGGGCATGGTAAAAAATCTACATGCGAAGAAGTTAAATATGTACATTCGTTTTGGGGCCGCCAGGAGGTATAGTTGAATTACGGTACCGCGAATGCAAAATGTACAGGAATTGCAGTCAACTTTACAACCATTTATGGGGAGGTCAATTATGAAAAAAATCAAAAGCCTGATTACAGCCATGCTGGTGGCGGCAATGCTCGTTTCCGTGGCCGGGTGCGGCGGAGCGCCTGCAGCTACCGAGGAGAAAAAGACCGAAGAGCCTGCCAAGACGGAACAGACGCAGGAAGACAAAAAAGATGAAAAAGTCACGCTTTCCGTTCTTGCGGGACAATCAACAACGGATGCCGGCATTGAGGATATGATTGACAAGGCGCTGGCAAAAAAATACCCCAACATCAAGCTCCAGTGGGAAACCGTCGGATGGGGAGACGGCTTCCAGCCCAAGATGCAGCAATACCTGCAGTCCGGTTTGCCCGACATTATGATCGGTAAGGCACAGGACGTTGCAACCTATGGTTCCCAGGGCGTATTGGCAGACCTGACGGGAAAGCCGTACCTGTCCAATATCCTGGATGCGGCCATCCCTGGAGTTACAATCAGCGGCAAGACTTACGGTGTTGTCTACAACGCACTTTACCAGGGTGTTTACTATAACAGAAAGCTGTTTGAAGAAAACGGAATCAAGGTCCCTGCCACCCAGGCGGAGCTTCAGGAGGTAATTGCAAAGCTGAAGGAAAAAGGAATCACTCCTTTTGCAACCCATATGGTTGACACCTGGAGCATCGGCAATATCACCATGCAGTTTGCCATCAACGACGTGTTCAGCAGAACCCCCGATTGGGGCGACCAGCTCCGTGCAGGCAAGGTGTCCTTCGCCGCATCGTCGGAGTATAAAAAGTGCTATGAATACAACAAACTGATTTATGACAACACCTGGAGCAAGGAAACCTTCTCCCTGGCCCAGACCGATTGCGACGCAAGGCTTGTACAGGGGAAGGCGGCCATGAAGGTATCCGGTTCCTGGTCCATACAGAACTTCATAAACGTGGATAAGGACTTTGATTTCGGCATATTCCCGTTCCCCAACCAGACCGGCGACTCAAAACTTATCTTTGAGCCCAACATCACCATTATGGCCAGCGCCAAATCGAAGAATCTCGATGCGGTAGACAAGGTGCTGGAAGTGATGACCGGTGACAAGGACCTGGCCCTTGAAATCTACAACTTTACCAAGACCGCTTCCATGTTGAAGGGTGTAAGTCCTACCTTCCCGAATGCAAGCCAGAAGGATATCGACAAGTATGCCGCCGAAGGAAAAATCATTGACGCCAACATCGGCAACAACCAGTTGAAATGGGGCGGCTTCCAGGAAGAAAATGCAAAGGACATCGCTACCTGGCTGCAGGGCAAGTCAACCATCGACGCGGCCCTGAAGGCATCCGACGCAAGGAAGGAAGCTAGCAAGCCGTAAAACCGGAACAAAAATATTGGAACTTTACTATCACAGGGGAATAATGCAGGTTGTTATTCCCCTGTTTGTTCAAAAGGAGATCGGAATTATGCACCAAAAATCTATCAACCGGAACATAACCCTTCAATATGCCTCACTGGTTTTGCCGGGTTTTATCATCTTTACCATCGGCTTGATCTTTCCCATGTTCCTTGCCTTCAGGTATTCCTTGACGAGCTGGAACGGGATGACGGCAGAGCAGCCCTTTGTGGGCCTGCAGAATTATGCCAGATTCTTTACCGATGCCTATGTGCGCGATGCCTGGGCCTTCACCGTAAAGTTTACCGTTTGGAACACCATTATCCAGAATGTGTTTGCTTTGCTTTTTGCCCTTATCCTGGACAGCGCCATCAAGGGAAAAAGGATATTGAGGACGGTATTTTTTGTTCCATGCCTGATAAGCGCCGTTATTGCCGGTTTTATTTGGCTCAGGGTGTATTCGAATGTTTTGCCGGCGGTGAACAACCTGCTGGGAACGGACATCAATTTTCTTCTGTTCGGCAGCCCCGAAACAGTCCTCACCGGATTGCTGATTGCAAACAACTGGCAGTGGATCGGGTACTGGATGCTGATATACCTTGCCGCCCTGCAGTCCATACCGACGGAATTGTATGAAGCGGCCATCATTGACGGTGCGAACCGCTTCAGGAAATTTTTGAATATCACGGTTCCGCTGCTGGCTCCCGCATTTACCATCTGCATTGTGGGAATAACCACCGGGTCGCTGAAGGTCTACGAACTGATGGTTTCCTCCACGGGAGGCGGACCGGGCCGGGCCTCCACGTCCATTATCTATTTGATTTACAATACTGCCATCGGTGCAAGACAGTATGGCTACGGATCTGCCATGTCCATCGCCCTTGTGCTGGTGCTGCTGGCGGTGGCCGCCATACAGCTCAAGTTCTTGCGGGAAAAGGAGGTGCAGCTGTGATGGGAAACAATCATTCAGCGGATAGCGCTGAAAGACGGGAGTATACGTCCGGAACTTTCCTGAGCCAGATTTTTATGACAATCGTAGGAATCATTTTTGTTGCGCCCCTTGTGATCATTGTCAACTACTCCTTTAAGACAAAGCGGGAGCTTTTGGTGAGCAATCCCCTGGCCTTACCCGAGAGCTTCTACCTGGAGAACTATGTGAACGCCTTTAAAAAGCTGAATCTGCTTGTCACCTACCGGAACACCCTGCTGTATACCGTCCTGTCCGTAATCATCCTGGCACTTCTTTGCGGAGCGTCCGCATGGGCCATTGCCAGGTGCAAGAAGGGCTTCTTCAAATTCAGCTATGTGTATTTTCTGATCGGTATTCTCATTCCCTACCAGGCACTTTTTCTGCCCATCTATATTATCGGCTACAAAATGGGGCTGGTGAACCAGGGGTATGGGATCATCCTGATGTACATTGCTACGGGCATGTCCTTCGGTGTATTTCTCATGACCAGCTTTATGAATACCGTTCCCATCGAATTGGAGGAGGCGGCCCGGATTGACGGCTGCTCCATCTACAGGACCTATTTCTCCATTGTCATGCCGCTGTTGAAACCGGCCATGGCGACCCTTGTTATCATGCAGGCCTTCCAGATATGGAACGACTATCTGATGGCCAATCTCTATATCAGCAATAAGGAAATGAAAACCCTGACCGTCTCCATACAGCAGTTGTTCAACGCCCAGGCAAGCGATTACTCAACGGCATCCGCAGCCATCGTATTATCCGTCCTGCCGGTGGCAATCCTTTTTATTTCTCTCCAGAAGTATTTCATCAAGGGCATGACGGTGGGCGCAGTGAAGGGTTAAAGGCAGGTACGCATTCTTACAAAAAGGTGAGGGATAGTTATGACGCAAAGGATTTCCATAAATGAAAACAAGCTATACCTGGTAGTGGAAATAACGGAAGAGGGAGATGCGCGGCTTTTGCACTTTTCCTCCACGCCGTTGGAGGAAGAGAAAATACCGGAGGAACAGCGGAAATGGTTCCGGCTGGTAGAGGTTCACGTATCAGGAGGAAACCAGAATGACAATCACGGTTCCAAGCATACGGGCAGCGCCCCGGGGAGCTGCTTAAAATATAAGGGCCACAGGGATTTTAGAAATGGGGCGGGACGAAAGCTGGAAATCCTCCTGCAGGCAGAGGGCCTGCTGGTGACCAGCCACCTGCAATTCTATGACGGCGTGCAGGCCATAAGGTCCTGGACGGTGGTGGAAAACACGGGAGACAGCTGCAAGGGGCTGGAGTACGTGACCTCTTTTGCCCTTACGGGAATCGCAAAGGAAGGTCTGCGAAGCTGGGAAGAAAAAAGCAGGATGCACATCCCCCACAGCACCTGGTACGGCGAAGCCCAGTGGAAGGAATACAGTCTTCCCCAACTGGGACTCTACCCCGTCAACGAATTTTCCATGAAGCGCATCGCTTTAAGCAGCACAGGGACCTGGCCCAGCTCCGAACACCTGCCCATGGGCTGCTTCCAGAACGGGGAAACCGGCAGCACCCTCCTGTGGCAGATTGAAAACAACGGCTCCTGGCACTGGGAAATCAGCGACGTGGCAAAGCAGCTTTACCTGCACCTGAGCGGGCCTGCGGAGCAGGAGAACGGCTGGTGGAAAAACCTTAAACCGGGAGAGTGCTTTGAGACGGTGACGGCGGCGGTGGTCTTCACAAACGGCAATTTCCAGGATGCCATCGGGGAAATGACGAAATACAGGAGGCGGATACGGAGGCCCAACGAAGACAACGAGAGGCTGCCGGTCATCTTCAACGACTACATGAACTGCCTTTTCGGAGACCCCACCACGGAAAAGCTGATTCCCCTGATTGACGCCGCGGCGCAAGCGGGCTGTGAGTACTTCTGCATTGATGCGGGCTGGTATTCCGACGGGGAATGGTGGGACGGCGTCGGTGAATGGCTGCCGTCGGGCAGACGGTTTCCAGGGGGAATCAAAGAACCCCTGGATTATATCCGGTCAAAGGGAATGATTCCCGGTCTGTGGCTGGAACTGGAGGTCATGGGGATCCAATGCCCCCTGGCGAAGCACATTCCCGACGACTGGTTTTTCAAAAGGCATGGAAAGCCGGTGATCGACCGGGGCAGGTACCAGCTGGACTTCAGGAACCCGAGGGTCATCCGGCATGCGGATGGCGTTGTGGAGAGGCTGGTCAATGAATATGGCGTGGGCTACATCAAGATCGACTACAACATCAATGCCGGAGTAGGGACGGAGCTGGATGCCGACAGTTTCGGAGACGGCCTGCTGCAGCACAACCGGGCCTATTTGAACTGGATTGACGGCATATTCCGCAAGCATCCCTCCCTGGTCATTGAAAATTGCGGCAGCGGAGGCATGCGGATGGAGTATGCCCTCCTCAGCAGGTACAGCATCCAGTCGGTCACCGATCAGACAGACTACAGGAAGATGGCTTCCATTGCGGCAGGCTGCCTTACGGCGGTAACTCCCGAGCAGGCTGCCATCTGGTCCTATCCTTTAAGGGACGGGGACAGGGAGGAAGTCATCTTCAACATGGTAAACGCTCTGTTGATGCGAATCCATCAGAGCGGACACCTGGCGGAAATTTCCCCTGAAGGCTTCGGGCTGGTAAAAGAGGCGCTGGAATACTATAAAGCCGTCAGGCAGGACATAAAAGAAGGTTTGCCCTTCTGGCCCCTGGGGCTTCCCTCGTACACTGAGCCATGGCTCAGCCTGGGGCTGAAATGCAGCGGTAAAGCATACCTGGCCCTGTGGAGGCTTGAGGGCGGTGAAGCAAGTTGCGTCCTGCCCATGGATTTCCTGAGGGGCAGGGAGGTATCCGTACGGTGCGCCTATCCTTCCTCGGGGGATTGTAAATTCCGCTGGAATGCTGAAAGCTCAAGCCTTACTGTCATCATGGACAGGCAAAATTCCGCAAGGCTTTTTGAGATAGAGTTTTGAGCCTGGAGAAGGGAAAGGGGGGGATGGATATGGTTGAAGTGAGCTGACCGGGGCTTTATGAAGAGCAGGCAGTTATTTCAAATCACATGATTGTGAAAGGATGGTAAAGGATTATGAAGAAGATGGGTGTTAAAAAGGTATTGGTATTGGTGTTATGCATGGCGGTTATTTTGGGAGGCCTGCCGGTTTCAACGGGATTTGCGGCCCAGCAGCTGGTGGTGGACCTGTCGGTAAACACAGGTGCAATCAAGTACGGCGCCTCAGGATTTCTTTATGGGATGGGCAGCGAAGGAGTACCCACCGATAATGTACTGCTGCCGTTGAACCCGTATACTACGGCGCAAAAAGCTCCGGACGGCCTGCAGCATCCCAATGGGGACGCCCTTAAAATTGCACCCCAGTTTATCAGAAATGGCGGAAGGTATGTCCAGATATACATGCAGGACATCTACCAGAACTGGCCCTATGAGAATCTGGGAATCAACGATTACCTGGCCAAGGTGGACACCATGGTCAGAAAAGTGGTGGCGGATCCCAACCGCAGCAAATATGTTTACGTTCCATTCAACGAACCGGACCAGATCTGGTACAGCGGCAACGTCACCGGCTTGTGCAACGACTGGAAAACAATATACAATAAAATCCGTTCCATCGACTCTACGGCCAAAATTGCAGGACCCAACTTTGCAGCATACAATAATACGGCATACAACCAGTTCATGACTTTTTGCAAAAACAACAGCTGCCTTCCCGATGTAATTACCTGGCATGAATTAGGGAACAGCTTTTTCACCAGTTGGTACAGCAACGTCAGCAACTACAGGGCCATCGAGACAAACCTGGGCATATCCGCACGGCCCATCTCCATCAATGAGTATGCAAGGAGCTCCGGAGATCTGGGAGTCCCGGGAAATCTGGTCCAGTGGATGACGAGACTGGAGAACAGCAAGGTAGAAGGATGCCTGGCTTACTGGACCATTGCGGGAAGCCTCAATGACCTGGTAACGCAAAACAACAAGGCAACCGGCGGCTGGTGGCTGTATAAGTGGTATGGAGAACTGACAGGAAATACGGTACAGGTGACGCCTCCGACACAGAATGGGTCCTTGCAGGGGCTTGCCGCTCACGACAGCGCTAAAAAGCAGGCCCGCGTCCTGTTTGGGGGAGCACCCGGCAGCGGAGACGTTTTTGCCACGGATGTTGTGGTAAAGGGCTTCCCTTCCTATTTTGGCAGTTCTGTACGGATCACCCTGTGGGAAATCGCCACCACGGGGACAAACCCTTCCAACGGCCCGGTTTTCAAGCAGGAGGGCGATTACACCATATCCAACGGGCAGATCCTGGTGCCTGTAACCAATATGAAGGCGCTGTCGGCCTATCAGATGATTGTAACTCCCAATACCGACCTTTCTACGGCCAATGTTTCCAACCGGTATGAAGCGGAGTATGCAAAAATTACCGGAACGGCAAACATTGCAAGCGCTGAAACGGGTTATTCCGGAACAGGCTACTCCCAGGGCTACGGCAATACAAATAATGCAAGCACCAACTTTGTGGTAACGGCGGCAAACGACGGTTATTACAATGTGACCCTGCGGTACGCCGCAGGACCTTACTCCGGAGCGCCCGCCACCAGATACCTGCGGATGGCGGTAAACGGGGGTCTGACCAAGGATGTGGCCTGCGCCCAGACCGGCAGCTGGAGCACCTGGGCCAGTGCCACAACCAAGGTATTCCTGCAGGCAGGTATCAACCGGCTGGACTTTAAGGCCTATACCACCGATGAGTCCGACTGCGTGAACATCGACTACATTGATGTGGCGGCCACCACCGGCACCATCACCAACTATGAAGCGGAGGCTTCCGGCAACACCCTGGGGGGAACGGCTGTGAGAACCAGCGACAGTGCGGCTTCCGGGGGGCAATATGTGGGCTATATAGGCAACGGTGCTGCAAACACGCTGCAGTTCAACAATGTAAATGTGGCCGCGGCAGGTACCTACCGGATGGTGGTCCAGTTTGCCAATGCCGAAAAGATCGGGGATCACGCCTATAATAACAACATCGTGGACCGGTATGCCACCGTGAGTGTGAACGGCGGTACGGCAGTGGGCTACTACTGGTACAACACTTTGGCCTGGAACACCTACCGCACGATTGTATTTGATGTGTCATTGAACGCAGGGAACAATACCATCCGGTTCGGAAGCACCAACGGATATGCGCCGAATATCGATTGCATAAAAATTGCGGCTCCGTTTTAAAAATCAGCCTCCGTCACGGGATGTGACGGGAATGGATGAATAAAGGAGGGGCTTCTGAAACAACGGCTTTCAGAGGCCCTTTCCTTTTGGATGGAATTTGTTTTAAAAGAGTGGTATAATTGAACCGGAAGTTTCCCACTGTATCAGAGAAAAGCTGGTTTCCCGCATCCTATCCATAGAACAAGGAGATCATTGTGAGAATTAAGCTGGATATACTCGTAGGCTTTTTGCATCATTTTTTACAGTTGATTTCGACACTGGCAAAACTCTTTAGAAACATAAAAATACAGGCGAGGCTCATTATCCTGTTCCTCATACTCTCACTGGTGCCGCTGATTATCACCGGTATTTTTTCATACCGTGAATCCAACAATGCCATAACCTCCAAAATAAGCACATACTCGGTCCAGGTCATGAGCCAGGTGGGCGAGAACATCGAAAGGGAGCTGGCAAGGCTGGAGTATGACAGTATTGAGATTCAGTTTTCCAATAAGGTTCAAAACACCCTTTCCCAGATCGGCAGCATGTCGGAGTGGGACGTCAAGGATGCCCAGATGGGTATGAAGGACGACCTGGTGAAGAAATTTTCCTTTTTGCACGATGTATCGGATGTGCTGCTGTTCAGTCCGGAGAAAGAAAAAATTATTGCCTACGGTGACCTTGGCTTCAGTTTAAAGCTCAAAAAAGACATCCTTGACGAATACCTGGAGGAAATCAACAACAAAGAAGGGGAACCCGTATGGAAAGCCATAAACGAGGACTATGAGGAGAGGCTGGTCCAATATGCCACCAGTGCGGACCAGATAAACAGAAATAACGGAATACTCCTGGGGAGGGCCATAAAATCCATTAACTCGGGGGAAGTGATCGGGTCCATGCTGATCCGCACCAATGAAAGGTTTTTTTCCAACATATACAGGAATATCGACATTGGGGAAGGGGCGGACATCTTCGTCATCAATTCCGGCGGACTGGTGGTTTCCAGCAGGAATTCCGGGATTCCCGTGGCAGCGCCTTATAAAAATGGCCTTTTGCTTGAGAAAATCAATTCCGGCGACGGTACCGGCAAAAAGGTATTCAATCTGGAAATTGACGGCAAGCAGTACCTTGTGGCCTTTTCACCTTTGAACAGGGCCCAATGGTATGTGGTGTGCACCGTACCCTACTCCTATTTGAACTCGGAATCCCAAAAAATCTGGGTAAATGTGCTGCTTCTCAGTATTGGCTGTTTTGTGCTGGCAGTGCTGCTGTCCTATGTGTTTTCCCTCAGCATATCCCGCCCCCTGAAAAAGCTGGTAAAGGCGATGAATGAAGCCAAAAAGGGCAACCTATCCGTCAACATCACCGATACGGGCGGGGATGAGATCGGGGAGGTTACGGGGAACTTCAACATGATGCTAAACGACATCCGGATATTGATGGACAATGTTAAAAATAAGGAGAAGCAGAAGCGCAATGCGGAGCTCAAAGCCCTCCAGGCCCAGATAAGCCCCCATTTTCTATCCAACACCCTGAACACGGTCAAGTGGCTGGCCGGTGTCCAGAAGGCGGAAAATATTGAAAATATTATCACTTCGCTGATCCAGCTCCTCCATGTGAGCATGGGAAAGGGCGGAGACTTCATAAGCATTGGGGAAGAAATAGAATATATAAAGAACTATATCAACATCCAGGAATACCGATACTACAATAAATTCCACGTGCGCTTCGAAATCGAGGAAGAAATCCTGAACTATAAGATATTGAAATTCCTCCTTCAGCCGGTGGTGGAGAATGCGCTCATCCATGGGATAGAACCCATGGAGGGACAGGGGATGATTGTTGTAAAAGGCTTCAGGTACGAAAAGGATATAAAGATTACCGTGACGGATAACGGCGTGGGGATCCCCCAGGAAAAGCTGGAGGAAATTATCCGTTCGGGCGAAGCCACCAACAAATCCCATTTCAGCGGCATCGGGATCAACAATGTGCATGAACGGATAAAAATGAACTTTGGAGAGCAGTATGGACTTCAGATAGAGAGCGTTCCCAATCTTTACACAACGGTGGAGATAACTCTGCCAATAATTTTGGACTAAAGGGTGAAAAGCGTGTTGAAGATATTGATCGTGGATGATGATTCCGTTGCCAGAACGAACATAAAGACCCTCGTCGATTGGGCAAAATACGGCTTTGAGATTTCGGGAGAGGCGGCCAACGGGGCCAATGCGGTTCAGCTCATTGAGAACGAGGCACCGGACATTGTGATTACGGACATGAGTATGCCTGTAATGGACGGCGTTGCCCTGATCGAATATGTGGAGCACAATCACCCCGGCATCAAGGTCATCGCCCTGAGCGGCTATGATGATTTTGACTATGTGAGGCAGAGTATGAAAAGAGGCGCCGTGGATTATCTGCTGAAGCACACCCTGACCTCCGATGTTCTCCTGGGGGTACTGAAGACGACGGGAGAACTTATTCAGCGGGGAAGACAGGAGCATGCCCGGAAAAACCTGCTTGAAGAGCAGCTTACCGAAAGCAGGACGGTTTTGAGGCAGAGCTTCATAAAACAGCTGGTACAAGGTGTTATCAGTGAAAAAAGCGAGATCGAAGAGAAAATCGCTTCACTGAATCTGGAGCTGGACACAAAAAATCTGGCGGTGGTGGTTGCGGAGATTGACGATTACCATTTCCTCCAGGAGAAATTCTCCACAAAAGAAATAAACAAGCTCATTTCCTCCGTGGCAGACATCTCCACGGAGATATTGAAGGATTCGGGGAAGGCGCTGGTCATACACCTGGAGGGTAGCAAATTCGTGGTGATATTTTCTTTCGGAAACATGCGCAGCGACCTGTATATCTATAACCACATCATCACTGCCGTAGACAGAATCAAGGTCAGTATCAAGCGGTACCTGAACATTACGGCGTGCTTCAGCCTCAGCAGGATATTCGGCGACATCTCGGAAATAAGCAAATTTTATAAAGAGGCTGAAGTTGCACTGCAGGACAGGTTTTTCAAGGGAAAGGACAGGATCATCAAAGAGTCTTCCCAGCCTACCATTCAAAGTGAATACTTCAACCTGGACATCAATGATGAAAAAGATATCATTACGGCTTTGAAGGCCGTCAACCGTCTTAAAGTGAACGAAAGCCTGGACTCGGTTTTTGAAAAAATCATCGATAAGAAAGTAAGCTACAAATCAATTCAAATGATCTGCGCCGAGCTGATCAACATCATCAACAGGGTGGCCAGGGAGTTGGGAATCGATGTAAAAATGGTGTATTCCGACGAAGACATACCCTATGATGAGATGAAAAAGTTTGAGACGGTCACAGAGGTGCAGCAGTGGATAAGAAAGGTCTATGAAAAGCTCCTGGAACTGGTGGAGATCTCCCGCATAAATCCCAATTACGCAGAGCCCACAAAGAAGGCCATCGAATTCATTCAGCGGAACTACGCAAGGAATATTTCGTTGAACGATGCGGCGGAGCATATCGGTATAAACAGCTCCTATCTCAGCAGGGTGTTCAAGGAGGACTGCGGCAAGGGCTTTGTGGAGTATTTGAACCACGTGAGGGTGGAGTATGCAAAGCAGCTGATCCAGAGAGGCGGGATAAAGCTGAAGGATGTGGTAAAGGAAGTGGGCTTCAACAATTATACCTACTTCTTCAAGGTGTTCAAAGACATCATAAATATGACGCCCCTGGAGTATGAGGAAGCGCATAAAGGAAAATAAAGGGATTGGAAGGACGGTGACAAATGTCGTGAAAATGACATTTGTCATTTTTTATGGCCCAAAATAGTGACAAAGTGTCAGAAAGTGATTACAGTCATTATCTGTTTTGTCAACCCATTTAACTATATAGTAGTGGTATATAATTTCAGTTGGATTGTGAGGCCGGAATGTTAGAGACAACCGTGAAAATCGGAGAAATTATTTTTTGCCAGATGATACAAATTGCCGCAGGCTGTATCCTGGCGGTTCCATTCTATTATTTTATCCATAAAAGAAAATCAACGGGGGCCGGTCCTGTCAGGGCTGGATGGTTGATTATCCTGGCATCGGCGGCGGGGATGCTGCTCCCCCTGGATATTTTCGGCCTGATTCCCCTGGCGGCGGTGTTATATTCGGCAGGAACCAGAATTTATGTCCTTCTTCCACTGTTTTTTTCCAATGCCCTGTTCAACATGCTGGTGCCCTTCAACGACCCTAGCTTTATATGGAAAACGGGAGTGCGGCGTGTTCTGCTGGCCTTTGCCGCCGGTGTCCTTGCCGGAGTGGTGCTGAAGGCTCTGAAGCCTGAAAATGGAGGACGTTTGATAAATGTAAATATACCTGTGCTGGAGGAAAAGCCTGAAGGCTTTATCAGCGGCATCCGGCTTTTCCGGGAAACCCTCAATGGGGCGGCGATATATCTTATTGTGGGAGTGAGCCTTAATGAGCTCTTTCACAGGTACATTCTGTTCAGTATCATGGGCGTGCTTTTCACCAATCCCAGCACATCTTTTATACCGGCCCTGTTTTCCAGGTATGATGTGGTCAATCCCTTTTTCCTGCTGGCTACGGATATTCTCAACATGTTCATGGACCTGGCGGAAATGGCGGCGCTGCTTGCAATCCTCAGGCCCAAAGGTTTTGCCGCATTTGCGGGGTATTATGTGATATGGGCGGTGTTCCTGGCAATTCCGGCTTTTATAGGATGAAAAAATGAAAAGGGGGACGGTTGGATGAAAAAAATGAAAATGATGGTGGTTTACGGGATCCTCATTGTATTGTGCATTGCAGCCTTCGGAAGTTATTTAATAAAGAACATGCCGAGCAGATCTGCAGCGGATGGGGCCAAAACGGCCGCACAGGCGGATGAGGGCACTTCCCCGGCAAGCAGTGAGGACAAGAGCAAGGCCAAATCCGTACTGGTGAAAAAAGCGGAAAATCCCAGATTTAAAAATGAGGAAGAAAAAAACAGGCATGTGGAAGAATTGATAAAGAAGGCGGGGGGAGAACCGGACCCCAATCCGGTGGTAGGCATCGGGAGAGGCGAGGACTATGCAAAGGTAACGGAGGAGGCCATTCAAAATGCAGGCGGTTTGAAGGATATCGTAAAAAAGGGCGACATGGTGTTGATAAAGCCCAATCTCTGTACCATGGCCCTGCCGGACTCGGCAAGGACCACCGACTACAGGGCCGTCCAGAAGGTGGCGGACATGGCCTGGCAGTGCGGAGCTTCCAGCGTTATTGTGGCGGAGGGAAATTTCTACGGCAATGCTTTTGATGAGTTCAATTTGAAGGACAGCAAATACGGTAGCCTGACAGGGGTTGAGTTCTACAATTTCAACGACGCCGAAAAGGAAAACTGCTATGAGCTGAAGCCCGAGAAAAGCCTCGTGGGAAAAGGAATCCTGGTACCTAAAATATTCATGGACGCAGATGTGGTCATCAATGTGGCCAAAATGAAGACTCATTTCATACCCCAGGCAGTGGTGTCTTTGAGCCTGAAAAACTGTTTCGGAATTCCTCCCGCCAAACTCTACGGCGGGTCGGGCGATAAAGGCGGACTTCACGGCCTGGGCATGATGGAGGTCATACTGGACCTGAACAGGATAAGAAGGCCGGAATTGAACGTCATTGAGGGAATTGTGGGAGGAGAGGGCCATGGACCCGTAAACAACACTCCCGTCAAATCCAACATCATGCTGGCGGGGAAGGATCCGGTGGCGTTGGATACCGTGGGGCTGAGCTTTATGGGCTTCAAGGTGGAGGATGTCCCCCATGTGCAGCGGGCGGGAGAGGAAAAGATCGGGATATCCGACCTGTCCAAAATCAAGGTCAACGGGGCGGACCTCAACAGCATAAAAATGAAATTCGACCGCTGAGGCTAAAATGGATTTATATAGAGAATTGTACATTTTATCCAATTTAACAGTATTTCAATTCAAATTGATTTTTCCCTACTGGATTGCCGGTGTGGCTGCGGGTTCCCTTTTGTCGGTATTTGCTTCGGACAAAATAAAAAATGCCGTCTCCCGGCTGCAGGGGGAAAAATACAATCCGGGTGCGGCGGTGGCTGCCTCGGTCCTGGGGATCGCCTCGCCCATATGCATGTACGGAACCATACCCCTCATCGCGGCCCTGGGACGGAAAGGCGTACCCCAATACATCCTGGCTACCTTTATGGTAAGCTCAATCCTGCTTAATCCCAATCTGCTCCTTTTCAGCTTTGCCCTGGGAACACCGCTGGCCCTTGTCAGGGCCTTTGTCTGCATATTGGCAGGAGTGCTGGCGGGATTGCTGGTGAAAGTGTTCTTTAAGAGAAAAGAAATTTTTTCCTTTAGCGGTTTTGAAGAAAGGAAGAAAACCGGCCATGGCGACAGGGCTCTCATCAGGCTGTTAAAGGACTTGAACAAAGCCGTTACCATCACTGCACCCTATTTTCTCCTTGGAATTCTATTGACGGCATTGTTCGAGCAGTATTTTCCCAAAACCTTTATTTTGAACCTTTTTGGGAATAACAACGGGCTGGGGGTTCTGCTTGCCGCTTCCATGGGTGTGCCGGTCTACGTTTGTGGCGGAGGAACCATCCCTCTGGTCCGCTCCTGGCTTGATGCGGGGATGAGTCCGGGTTCGGCGGTGGCCTTCATGGTGTCCGGACCGGCCACAAAGCTGACAAACCTGAGTGCGGTAAAAATAATTCTTGGCGCAAGGAATTTTATCCTATATATTGTTTTTAGCATCCTGGTTGCCGTTGTATCGGGATTTGGCACCGATTTCATTTTCGGGATCATACACTATATAAAATGACCTGATCAGGTAGTTGATAGCCGGTATGGAGTGTGGGAGAAGAAATATGGAAACTGTTTCTGTGGTAAAATGTGAGGATTATGACATACAAAAGGTCAGGGAGGCCATAAAGAAGTCCATTGACCTGCTGGGGGGAATTTCCGCCTTTGTGAGCCCCGGCGACAAAGTGCTTTTAAAGGTCAATCTGCTGATGAAAAGAAGGCCGGAAAAGGTTACAACCACCCATCCCGCCTTCGCACAGGCTCTGGCGGAACTTGTGCTTGAAGCGGGGGGAAAGCCCGTCATCGGTGACAGCCCGGGGGGTTACCATTTTTATACCCGGGGGACCCTGGAGGCGGTTTATGATACCTGCGGGATGAAGGAGGCGGCTCAAAGGAGCGGGGCGGAATTGAGCTACAATACCGACATGATCGATGTTCCCTATCCTGAAGGCCGCATCATGAAAAGTATAAAAACCATCCGTCCCGTCCTGGAAGTGGACAAAATAATCAACATTCCCAAAGTCAAGACACACATGATGACCGTCTACAGTGGAGCCGTAAAGAACCTTTTCGGAATCATCCCCGGAAGCTACAAGGCCGAATACCATCTCCGTTTTGAAGATACAGGAGATTTTGCCGACGTGCTGATTGACATATGCAGCTTTGTAAAGCCTGTGCTGACAGTGATGGATGCTGTGGTGGGCATGGAAGGCTATGGCCCCACCAATGGAACGCCAAAAAAGGTGGGACTGGTCATTTCCTCGCCAGATCCCTATGCCCTGGATGTGGCAGCGGTGGATATCATAGGCCTTAAGCCCGAACAGGTGCCTACCATCAGAAAGGCGGCGGAACGGGGGCTCTGTACAGGCCGGCTCAAAGACCTTTCCATCCTGGGAGAAAAAATAGAGGGGGTCAGGGTAAAGGATTTCAAAAAACCCACGGTGAAAGTGGCATTCAATTTTTATAACATCTTTCTTCCCAAATTTATTACCCGCTGGCTGAACAAGGTAATAAAGCCAAGGCCCTTTTTCAAAAACGGCGCCTGCAAGGGCTGCGGCATGTGTGCCAGGGCCTGTCCGCCCAAAGCCATTGAAATGGGCGGCGGGAGGCCCCAGGTGGACTTGAATAGATGCATACGGTGCTTTTGTTGCCATGAATTGTGCAGCTATAATGCCGTTGATATCAAAAGGCCCTGGTTTATCAGGATGGTACTCAGATAGAGGCGGATGCGGAAAATACATGGGCAGGATGGAAGGAATTGCTGACAGGCAGTTGAATTCTGGTTATAATAAAGATGAATGTGAGGCTTTATGTTCATACAGAGTGATTTGAAGATAGCCATATACCTGATTTCATCCCTTGTATCCCTTGGACTTATGGTGTTCTTCCTTGCCAAGTCAAGAAAAGGACCGCTCCTGTACAGCTATATCTGGCTCCAGAGCATCGTCCTGTTGTGGTCGGTACATGTGATTCTGCTGCATTATTATCACTACCGTATGTTCGGGATGATGGGCAGTGAGGCCTTCTATTTTTATGTCAACAGGTTCCTGTATTATGCAGGTTTTTATAACGCCTGCTTTATCGGGCTGGGATGGCTGGTATTCTGCCTGGTGTATACGCGGTTTGTAAGGGCCTGCCAGAAATATCTGATACCTGCGTTGTTCCTTCCCCCTTTGATTCTTTTTTCCATTGTGCTGGCCAAAAAGAATCTCATCCCCAGCAGCGTATATAACCTGGAAGGCTTCTTTTCGATGGTAGCTCTGCTGGAATATGCCTATTGTGCCGCAGGCTTCATCCTTCTGATAAGGCATGTATTCAAACAGCAGGGACATGAGAGAAAACAGTCCTTGTTTATCCTGCTGGCGGGACTTATCCCCATAAGCTTCCGGCTGGCCCAGGATTTCAACCTGTTTATTTTAAAGGCAGGGCGCATTATCAGTGAATTTGATCCCACACCCATTGGCTTCTCAATGGGAATGACCATTATCGCCTTTGCCACCTATCGGTACAGGTTTTTAAATTATGTGCCCTTTGCCCTCCAGAAGCTGGTGGGCAATATGCAGCAGGCAATTGCCGTATTTGGTGAAGAGGAGGAGGCACTGTTCTCAAACCGGGCATTTTCCGAACTGTTCCGGCTGGAAAAGGAAAAAAGGAAAATCACCGGGCTTACTGATTTACGGGCGGCAGTCAGGGAGATTTTCGAGGCCAACGAAGAACTGGAGAGGGTGGCCGGAGGACTGGAGGGTGAAATTCCTGCAAACCTCACTGCCGAGGTCATTTTGAAACAGGAGAAAAGGAAATATTTCTCCGTAAACATCCAGCCTTTGACAACGACAAAAAGCGAAAGGTTTGGCAGGATTATCACCTTCACGGATGTTACGCAATACCGGGACTTCTTAAACGAATTGAACGGTAAAAACAATGAACTCACTGGGATGAACCAGGAACTGGCGGCATTGAATGCCCATCTGGAACAGAGCGCCCATACGGAGAAGGAGCTGGCTGTCGTCAGGGAGAGGAACCGGTTTGCGAGAGATGTACACGATACCCTGGGGCATACCATGACCGTTTTAATCACACTTTTAAAGGTGAGCAGCATTACCTGCGAAACCGATGCCGCCGGAACCAGGAAGACCCTCCTGGAGGCGGTGAATGTTGCAAAGGACGGCTTGAAGGAGTTAAGAAGGTCCATTTCAGGATTGGCGCCCGAAAGGCTGGAAGTAAACAGCTTTGAAAATGCCTTGTGCGACCTGGTCAAGGAATTTCAGGCCTCGGGTGTGGCTGTGGATCTCACGGTTGACGGAATGGAGCCCTATAATGATACAATATATTCAAATGCCGTATTCAGGATATGCCAGGAGGCCATGACCAATTCCCTGCGCCATGGGAATGCAAAGAAAATCACCCTGGTTATAAAGGCGGCCGACGGCCATTTGAAGCTTTTTATCACCGATGACGGCTATGGGTGCGGCAGTATTAAAAAGGGCTTCGGACTGTCGGGAATGGAACAGAGGGTAAGGGAATTGGAGGGGAGCATCCGGTATGGGTCCGATGGAGAGAGCGGATTCAACATCTATGCGGATATCCCTGTGGATAGAGAGCTTTGAGCAAAGGCGGAAGGAAAAATGATTAGAGTTTTAATCGCCGACGATCAGACCATGATCAGGAACGGAATCAAGTTTATTATCGAGCAGGATAAGGAAATTGAGGTGGTGGGCTGTGCCTCCAATGGGAGGGAAGCCTGTGAACTGTGTGAAAAACTCAGACCTGACGTGGTTTTAATGGATATCGTCATGCCCGTATGCGACGGTATTGAAGGCACCAGGCTCATCAAAGAGAAATGCGGCGGTACAAAGGTCCTGATACTGACAACCTTCAATGAGGATGAAAATGTTTCCAGGGCTCTGAAAAACGGCGCAGACGGGTTCATGCTCAAGGATATCGAAACCGAGGAACTGCTGCTTACGTTAAAGAGTATTGCAAAAGGCCTGAGAGTGATCCACGAAGATGCCTTTGACGCGGTTGTAAAGCAGCTGGACAGCGGAAAAAAACATCCGGAACACCGGTCTGCAATCCCGGAGGGACACCTGTCGGAGCGTGAAAAAACAATTATTCAACTGATTGTATTCGGGAAAAACAACAGGGAAATTGCCGGAGAGCTTTTTTTGAGTGAGGGCAGCGTCAGAAACATGATTTCTGCGGTACTTTCCAAGCTTAATTTGAAGGACAGGACCCAACTGGCAGTGTTTGCGGTTAAGAACAATATTGTATAAATAAGATCATTGTGAATATTTATACATTTTTTAAAATTTATTGAAAATTTATAGTATAGCTGATAGACTATAATAGTTAAATCAGATTTATGTTAAATATTCGTTAATTAATAAAGTGAAGGCCATTTGAGGAAAAACTTTCAGGAGCCACTGGTTTTCAAGGGTTTAATTAATGGGATGAAACGCTAAACCCGGTGTAAAAATTAGTTTGTTGCAGACGGAAGTTAATTATGTTAACATAAGAATATTGTGCATGGCTTATGTTAAGTGTCTATTCTCCGTCTATCTTAAAAACAAAACATATTTATCTGGGATAGACTGTAAAATGGATACAGAAAAGTAAAATGCTTATAAATTGTCGGGCCGGAATGCTGTTTAAAGTCACTGAAGATTTTAAAGAACAGGCTTAATGATGGTTAAGTGACATAAATGTATTGCTTGGTACTATAATCCAGTGAAAATTTTGTTGCTTAAAGTGTAAGCATGGACAACGGTGAGGCTATGCATATTTTAGATAATGTGCATTTTTTTTGAGCACTTATGCAGAGCCAAAAGGGTTGTAAATGACCCTTAAGATTCATAAGTTTTTATGTTATGTAAAGGGGTGTATTGCTTTTGGGGTCCTACATTTTAAAGAGGTTTGGTTATTCCCTGCTATCGCTTTTTATTATTGCAACTCTTTCCTTCATCATGATGCATTCTATTCCCGGCAGTGTGTTTACAGGTGAAAAGAAATTTCCGCCTGCCATCGAGCAGAATCTCAAAGCCAAATACGGTCTCGACAAGCCTGTACACGAACAATATTTCAGGGTGATGGGAAACATGCTCCGCCTGGATTTCGGCATGTCCATGAAAAATGACGGGCGGGAGGTAAACGATATTATAAAGCAGGGGTTTCCGGTTTCAGCCAGGCTTGGGCTGTTTGCCATCCTGTTCTGCTTTGCGGTAGGTATCCCCCTGGGAATTATTTCAGCCCTCAAGGCCGGAAAATGGCCGGACCAGACGGCGATGATCATAGCGACCATCGGCGTATCGGTGCCAAGCTTTGTGGTTGCCACACTTTCACAGTATTTCCTGGGAGTAAAGCTTAGGATTTTTCCGGTCATCGGCTTCAGGACATTCATGCACGCAGTGCTTCCTGCCATCGCCCTTTCCTTCATGCCCATGTCTTTTATCGCCAGAATGGTGCGCTCAAGCATGGTTGAGGTGCTGGAACAGGATTATATCCGGACTGCAAGGGCAAAAGGCCTGTCTCAAGCAGTTGTCGTACTCAAACATGCGCTTAAGAATTCCATCATGCCGGTAGTAACTTATATGGGGCCGTTTATTGCTTACCTGCTGACAGGAAGCTTTGTCATAGAAAAAATATTTGCCATTCCGGGTCTAGGAAGGTATTTTGTAGACAGCATATCCAACAGGGATTACACGGTAATGATGGGTGTCATTGTCTTTTATTCGGCTTTCCTCATCATGATGAATTTTATCGTGGATTTAATCTATGTTGTGCTGGATCCTAGAATTAAACTTAAGGGATAGAATGGGGTGCTAATTTATGCAGTTGTCGGGAGAACTTTTTAAGCCATTAAATAAAAAGGATACAAACACGGAAGAAGTGGTAAGGCCCAGCCTGACGTACTGGCAGGATGTGTGGAGGCGTTTCAAGAAGAACAAAGTAGCCATGGTAAGCCTTGGCGTGGTTATCCTGCTTTTCCTGATTGCGGCTTTGGGTCCCATGTTTTCCAGTTATTCCTATTCCGATCAGGTAAAAGGGCAGGAAGGCCTGTGGCCAAGCTGGGAGCATCCCATGGGTACCGATACCCTTGGCAGGGATATGCTGGTAAGGGTGATGTACGGGGCCAGGATTTCCCTGAGTATCGGGGTTGTGGCCTGTCTGATCAATCTTACCATTGGTGTGCTGTACGGTGGGATTTCCGGGTATTTCGGAGGCAAAATCGACACTGTCATGATGAGAATTATCGATATACTTTACAGTATTCCCCTGATGCTTTACGTAATATTGATCATGGTTGTTTTAAAGGATCAGATCAACAACTGGTTTGAACTGCCCTTCCTGTCGATGTTCAAAACTGCGGGGGCGGGACTTATCAGCATCTATATCGCCATCGGCATCACCTATTGGATGACCATGGCGAGAATCGTGCGGGGCCAGATACTGAGCCTCAAGGAGCAGGAGTACGTCACTGCTGCCAGAACCCTGGGAGCGGGAAATTTCAGGATTCTTCTGAGGCATTTGATTCCAAACTGCATCGGTCCCATCATCGTAACGACAATGCTGCTCATCCCCGAAGCCATATTCACCGAATCCTTTCTGAGCTTTGTGGGCCTGGGCGTGGACGCACCCATGGCCAGTTGGGGGAGTCTTGCTTCGGATGGGCTTACAGGCATAAGGTCCTATTTTTACCTGCTGCTCTTTCCTTCACTGGCCATATCGGTTACAATACTCGCATTCAACCTGCTGGGCGACGGCTTGAGGGATGCGATGGACCCAAGGATGAGAAAATAGGCGGACGCATATAGAGGGTGGATATAAGTGATGAACAATTTATTGGAAATCAAAAATCTGAGAACTGTTTTTAATACCTATGCCGGACAGGTGTCGGCCCTGAACAATATCAATTTCGAAGTGCGCCAGGGCGAGGCCGTGGGGATTGTGGGAGAATCGGGCAGTGGCAAGAGCGTCACCATGCTGTCTGTCATGAAGCTGCTGTCGGAAAACGGCAAGGTAGTGGAAGGGGATATCCTGTTTGACGGGAAAAGATTGAATGATCTAAGCCGGAAAGAGATGGAGGACTTGAGGGGAAACCAGATCGGAATGATCTTCCAGGACCCCATGACTTCCCTGAATCCCGTATTTACAGTGGGAAACCAGCTGATGGAAGCAATTTTGAAGCACAATAAAATTTCCAAGGCAGAGGCGAAAAAGAGGGCCATCGACATGCTCCGGCTTGTAGGGATCCCAAGTCCCGAAAAGCGTATCAGCCAGTATCCCCACGAATTCAGCGGCGGGATGCGTCAGAGGGCCATGATTGCCATGGCGCTGTCCTGCGAGCCCAAGCTGCTGATCGCCGATGAACCCACCACCGCCCTGGATGTTACCATACAGGCGCAGATACTGGAATTAATGAAGGATTTGAAGGATAAAATAAATACATCCATTATTTTGATCACCCATGACCTGGGTCTGGTTGCAGACATATGCCAGCGGGTCATGGTCATGTACGGCGGCACCATCGTGGAGCAGGGAACGGTGGACGAGATTTTTTACGAGCCCAAACACCCCTATACTGTGGGGCTTCTAAAGAGCATTCCCCGCCTGAACATGGGGAAGGAACGCCTGGTGCCCATCGAGGGGCAGCCGCCGGATATGATCAAGCCTCCCGCCGGATGTCCTTTTGTTGCCAGATGTCCCAGGGCCATGGAAATATGCGATATCAAAAAGCCTGAATATAAGGAAGTAAGTGAAGGACACGGCACATGCTGCTGGCTTTACCAGATGGATAGCGGGGAGGGACTTGAATGAGCGCCGGAAGTGCAAAACTGCTGGAAGTGAAAAACCTGACAAAGTTCTTTCCCGTACACCAGGGCTTTTTTGGAAACGCAAAGGCTTTGGTGAAGGCGGTGGACGACGTCAGCTTCCATATAGACCAGGGTGAAACCCTGGGGCTTGTGGGTGAGAGCGGCTGTGGGAAGACCACTGCCGGAAGGACGATTATAAGGCTCTACGAGCCAACAGCAGGAAATATTATTTTTGACGGAAAAGATATTACAAAGGCTGAAATGAAGCCCTTAAGAAAGAAAATACAGATGATTTTCCAGGATCCTTATGCCTCCCTGAATCCGAGAATGACGGTGGGAGATATTGTGGGAGAGCCCATGGACATCCACAACCTGGAAAAAGGCAACGAGCGCAAGGAAAAGATTTATTCCCTGCTGGAAATGGTAGGGTTGAACAAAGAGCAGGCAAACCGGTATCCCCATGAGTTCAGCGGGGGACAGAGGCAAAGGATCGGGATTGCCCGCGCGCTGGCGGTGCAGCCGGAGTTTATCGTATGCGACGAGCCTATATCCGCCCTGGATGTTTCCATCCAGGCCCAGATCGTCAATATGCTGGAGGATCTGCAGAAATCCCTGGGCCTCACGTATTTGTTCATCGCCCACGATCTCTCGATGGTAAAGCACATAAGCAACAGGGTGGGTGTCATGTATCTGGGCAAGCTGGTTGAGCTGGCGCCCAGCAGCGAGTTGTATGAAAAACCGGGGCATCCCTATACCCAGGCCTTGCTTTCGGCAATCCCCATCGCCGATCCAAAGACCAGCAGGCAGAGGGAAAGAATCATCCTGGAGGGTGATGTGCCAAGTCCAATAAATCCTCCTTCGGGCTGCAGGTTCAGAACGAGATGCAAATACGCAATGAAGAAGTGTGAGGAAGTAGAGCCGGAATTCAAGGAGATTTCACCGGGGCATATGTGTGCCTGCCATTTATTCTGATATTAAATGGGAAACCATTTAAATAAGCGGCTTGTAGGTTTAATAGGTATAATCAGGTGTGTCATGTGTATTTAATGTTTATATACGCCATTGCACAAAATGCTTGATTGGCGCTTTGTTACGCAAGGGCCGCAAAAATAAAGTATAAGGAGGAGTTATAAAATGGTAAAGAAGCTTTTAGCCATGCTATTGGTGGCATGCATGCTTGCAACGGTGTTTGCGGGCTGCGGCGGCACAAAAAGTGCCAAAGATACAATAACGGTAATTGACGGCGGAGAACCCGAAACCATGGACCCCGGGCTCAATTCTTCCGTTGACGGTTCAACCAAGATACAGCACCTCTTTGAAGGCCTTACCAGGGTCAACAAAGAAGGAAAAGTCGTGGAAGGTATTGCCCAGAAATGGGAGATCTCAAGTGACGGACTGGTTTACACCTTCCACTTGAGGGATGCGAAGTGGTCCGACGGCAAGCCCGTCAGAGCCCAGGACTTCAAATATGCCTGGCTGAGGGTCCTGAATCCCGAAACGGCTTCGCCCTATGCTTCCCTTGTCTTCTACATTAAAAATGCCGAAGAATACAATGCGGGAAAAGCAAAGGCTGAAGATGTTACAATAAACGCCAAGGACGACAAAACCCTGGAGATCACCCTCAAGGCTCCCTGCGCCTTCTTCCTCAATCTCTGCAACCAGACCACCTATTATCCCGTAAGGCAGGATATCATCGAGCAGTACGGCGACAAGTGGACCCAGGACCCCAAGAGCTACATAGGAAACGGTGCTTACAAGCTGGTAGCCTGGACACACAACGACACCCTTGAAATAACCAAGAACGAAAATTACTGGGACAGCAAGAATACCGGATTTATCAAAAATGTCGTATTCAAGCTCTCCGATGACGATAACGCCAACCTGAGCGCCTATGAGTCGGGAGAAGTGGATGCACTCCTCAACAACAGGGTGCCCGTAACGGAGCTGAAGAAGCTCAAAGAGGAAAAGAAACTGAAGCTGCATCCTTCCCTCGGTACCTATTACTATGAATTCAGCGTCAAGAAGGCGCCCTTTGACAATCCCAAGCTGAGAGAAGCCTTCAGCCTTGCCATCGACAGGCAGTACCTGGTTGACAACATCACCGGGGCGGAAGAAAAGCCGGCCATCGGCATGGTGCCTTACGGAACCAACGGCGCTGAGCTGGGCACCGACTTCAGGTCGGAAAAGGATGCAGGCAGCTTCCTCAATCCCAAGGCCGATCCTGAAAAAGCCAAGCAGCTGCTGGCGGAAGCCGGATATCCGGACGGCAAGGGCCTGCCTGCCATTGAGCTGGTTTACAACAATTCCACACTGCACCAGAAGGTTGCCGAGTATGTACAGGACCAGTGGAAAAAGAACCTGGGCGTTGACGTCAAGATTTCCAACATGGAATTCAAGGTGCTGATCCCCAAGAGACAGAACCACGACTTCCAGGTTGCAAGAGCCGGCTGGCTGGCGGACTTCAATGACCCCCTGACCTTCCTGGACCTCTTTACCCAGGGCAACGGCAACAACGACCCCGACTATGACAATGCGGAATTTGAAAAGTTCATAAAGGAAGCCCAGAA
>JAFADI010000158.1 GCA_023424965.1 Bacillota bacterium | reverse complement strand
GTTATCTCCAGAGAGCCCGCCTGTGAGGCCTCCTGCGCAAGGGTGACTGCCTTTGAAGCCGTGAGGGAAGGAGAATTTTCCGAAACAGCTTTTATGCGGATGTTTCCGGCCAGAGCTCCGGCGGCTACCGTCAATGTACCGGAGGAAGCATCGATGGAAACTCCGGAAACGGGGGTTTCCAGTGACCACTGAACTTTTTCACCGGTCATGGCGTTGCCGTTCTGGTCTTTTACAGACGCGCTGTAAGTATAGGTACGCTCACCGGAGGAAGGAATGACCGCGCTGTCCTGTCCGGAAATTTCTATACCTGCAGCTACGGAGGTATTTGCCACGTTGATCTGGCTCAGGGTATACCTGCCGTCGGGCCTCTTGCCTGAAATGGCCAGATTGATGCCGGGCAAGCCCGTATCAGGGTCCAGTATGCCCACACATAAGTTATAGGTTCCCGCCGCGAGGGAGGAGGGGATATTCAGGCCGTGGGCCACGGATTTACTCCCGGGCAGCCATGTTCTTATATCTTCGGAGGTGGTGCTTTTTGCCACAATATTCCCGTTTGAATCTGAGAGGGACAATTCAAGGGGCCACTTGTAGTAAAACGGCGCTACGCCTTTGTTCTGCCACTTCATTGAGACATCGAGGCTGCTGCCGGGCTCGGCCTGGCTCTGATGGGACACCGTTTGGAGCACAAACCGGTAACCCATGGTTTTCAGCATCTTGTCAAAATTGGCCTGAAGGCTTGTCCCTGTGGGCTGCGAACCTGGTCCGCAGGGGCCCAGCCAGCTGGTGTGGCTGTCACGGAGCATCTGCAGGCTGGTGTTTATGGTTGAATCCTGCAGGTAGGTAAGGCCGGGGTAATTGGCAATTTCGCCGCCGGAAGGAGCGGTTTTCCAATAGTCGGGCATGGCCGGATGTTTTTCACCGGTCAGGTAATCTGTATATCCGTTGTTTATGTAATCCACAAAATAATCGTAGGTCTGGCTGGAGCTTCCGAAGGAATCGTTAAAGAGCCCCATACCATTGGATTTTGCGATCTGGAAAGGTCTTCTCATAATCAGCATTTTATTTGTAAAATAGTCTACATAAGGTTGAACATACTGATCCGAGATGGCTACCTTCGGAAAAGGAATTGTAAAGCTGGAACTCTTCTTGGTATGGAATTCGCCCCACTGCCCGAGACTGCCGAGAGCGATGATGGGAACCCTTTTGTCGTTGTTGTACCTGGCGGCCAGAGCATTGATCAGGGTCCGGTGATATGCGATTAGCTTGGGGTTGCTGTAATTGGGGCTGAAACCCTTGCCCCAGTCGATGTCGTACCAGGTGCCGTCTCCGCTCAGCTCATTGTACAGCCAGTCGGGGATATCCTTGTGAGAGGTCGACTCCGGATAGTCCATGTTTATTCTCAGGATGATTTTCTTGCCGTTGGCGCTCCAGTAGCTGAATTTGTTCTCTCTTTCGAAGGCGTCGAAGGCATAGTTTCCTTTGGTGGGCTCCAGTTCCCTCCATGTGACATTTATGTAAACAAGACTGTGAGGCTGTGAATAAGGGCCTCCGCTTGCCCATGGAGCCCAACCCATATAAGGATTGGTGAGGACGCTGTCAATTTCGGTGGGGGTGAACGTTGTGACGGAAGGCGATGTTTCGGCCTGGACAATGGTTGTGGATAAAAGTGAAAACATCAGTGCTAAGCAGATGAAAAGCTTGATGCATTTAGTCGACATAGTAATCTACTCCCTTTAAAAAATTGTTTGGTGCAATTATGTGTAATGAAGTTATGTGTGAAAGCTTTTTAAAAATGCAGATACAGAAATTTAGAATTCCAACACCTGATAGAAAAATTAAGAAAGCCAAATAAGTAAAAGGTCAGTTATCCGCCCTGCGGCAGGATATGGTGATGTGTAGATAAACTTGTTTGCATTTTTGTTTATGTTTCTGTTTATATATTAATAATAAGGGAATATATAATAGTTTGTCAATAAAACTTTGTCTCTAGAGGAAAATAGTGCCATGGTCCTACGGGCTGGCATATAATTTACATTTCTTCGAGTTTGAATCAATAGCGACAATAATTTTATATATTTACATAACATGTAAAAACGCTGACGTCTGTTTATCTGCGTGTAAATAGGCCTGTATACGAACTTCCAAAGAAATCCTTCCGCTCTTTGAGCTGCGATATGTTACAACCTACGGGAATGTGGGTATTTATCTTGCCATAAAGGAGGATATTCCTTATGAAGCTGAACTTTTTAAGAGCGGAAGGTACCAATAAAGCCATTTTACTTTCCATGTCCTTCAGTCTGCTGTCCAAAATGTTTAATTTTGCACAGTCCCTTGTGGTCTCCTATGCTTTTGGAACGCAAACCAGCACGGATATACTGTTTTATATGCTGGCCATGGTCATCCTGTTTTCCACTCTTTTAAGCTCGGTCAACCAGCAGGTTGTTGTCCCCAATGTGATATACATCCGGACCAGCCGCTCCGAGGAAGATTCCAGAAGCTTTATTTCCTATATTTATTTTTTGTATCTCTTGATTGGTATTGCCGCCACATTGCTGCTGGTCCTGTGGCCGGACAGGGTGCTTGAGCTTTTTTCCCGGTTCGGGAGGGAGCAGATCCTGGACAACATGGACATTCTCAGGTATATTATGCCCACGTTCATTTTGATCATCTCCAATACCTTTATCCTCGACATCTTCACCGCTTACCGGTATTTTACCCTTCCCATGCTGCTGGACATGGGCAAGAACCTGGTCATTATCCTGTTCGTGCTGGTGTTCAGGGAGGCACTTTCCGTTTCCAGCCTCGCCCTGGGTGTTCTCATGGGCAACCTGCTCCAGTTTCTGGCATTGAACTATATGCTGTTTTCGGTATTGAAATGCAGGCCCTCTTTAAAACGGTATCCCCTGGACAGCACGGTGAAAAAGAATATTCTGTATGTGGTGGTGGGGCACCTGACAACTTTTTTGAGTAATTTTGCGGCCATCTACCTGATGTCGGGCTTCAGCGAAGGAGTCTATTCGGCCCTTGACTACGGGCAGAAAATCAACACCATTTTCAGCCTTGTCATCATCGGGCAGATAACCACGGTGGTAGGCATGAACATTCTTGAGCTATATGCGGCAAAGAACCATGAAAAGCTCAATGAGACCTTTGTGCGGTATATAAAAATGAGCCTCTTTTTCACCATACCCTTCAGCTTCATTGTTTCGCTGAACTCCGAAGGCATCATTTCCCTTTTATTCCAGAGGGGAAGGTTTACGCTGGAATCCGTGGAGCTTACCGGAGGATTCCTGAGGTTTTTTGTTTTGACCCTGCCCTATCTGCTGATCAATAGTTTCATCGTGAAGCTCATCGTAGCCAAGCAGATACAGCGGGTCGCCTTCTGGTGGCAGGCATCCCAGAGCGCAGGAAACGTCATCGTACTGTGGGTGATGATAAGCCTTTTCGGATACATGGGCTATCCGATTGGGGGCCTCATCGCCAGCTACACTTATATCCTCCTGCTTTTGAACTTTTTGCTGAAGCAGCAGTTCGGGTTCATCCGGCGCAAAGAAGTCATAAAGTATTTTTTGCTCAACATGCTGCTGGCTTCCGGGATTGGGGCGGGCTTTCTGCTGGCGGGACTGGAGGCCGGGGCCGGGGGAGGCTTTTTTACAAAACTCATCAAGGTGCTGTGGACATCGCTGGCATTTTTGGCGGCCTATCTGGTACTGGGATATGTAACGGGTCTTAACCGGTCCATTATAGGGAAGCTGGCCGCTGCCGCCGGCTCCTTCTTTAAAGGCGGCGGCCTGAAACTGCTTAAGGAGTAGAACATAAGCAAGCAGGCCACAACTCAAGGAAGTGGCTTCGCATCACGAGTAATGCAAAAATTCTGCGTGATGCAAACCACGGGGTGGTAAATTAAATAAAATGTGTAACAAAAAGACACAGACAGGGTGAAGCTTATGGGAAAAATCAAAGTCAGTTTTATATCCTTTCTGGCATATCCGCTATTCAACGGTAAAATCAATGCGGTGTTCGGCGGTGCGGAGGTAGACCTTTACAACCTTGCAAGAAAGCTGTCGGAAAGCGGCCGGTACGACATTACCTTTTATGTGGGGGATTACGGCCAGGAGCCGGTGGAACGGTATGAGGGAATAAAGGTCAGGAAGGTCAGGTACATGAACCTGGATACCTATAAAAGCGGGTTTTCCAAGGTTTTGAGACAGCTCAGCATTATCAGGGAGATGGCGGCCATGGACAGCCATGTGTGCATGGTCGAAGCCTACAACGAGATGCTTGGCTGGGCGGCCCTGCTGCCTGGAAAGTTAAGGAATACCAGGCTTATCTTCCGGCTGGCCCACGACCTGGATACCGACTTTGCCGATGCAAAGGGCAAGGGTCCGCTCTATTACAATTTGTATAAATACGGGATAAACAAGGCCCACGTGTTGATAAGCCAGACCGACAGGCAGAAAAAAATGCTGGCGGAAAATCTGGGGCTCGACAGCCGGGTCATAAAGAACGGCTTTTTCATCAACGACAAAATCAGCCTTAGTGACAAAAAATATATATTATGGATTGCCAGGGCCCAGGACTGGAAGCGGCCGGATATTTTCCTCCAACTGGCCGAGCGGCTTCCGGAGGAGAGCTTTGTCATGGTCATGCCCGGTGAAAACGAGCTCCAGGCAAGGATAAAACAACGGGCTGGGGCGCTTGCAAACCTGCGGTTTGTTGACTATGTGCCCTTTGCGGAGGTTCAGAGCTATTACGACAGGGCAAAGCTGTTTGTAAACACCTCCGAATACGAAGGTTTTCCCAACGCCTTTGTGCAAGCCTGCCTGGGGAAAACACCCATATTGTCCTTCAATGTGAATCCCGACGGATTTATTGAGACAAACGGACTGGGCTTCCACTGCGAGGATGACCTGGAAAAAGCCGTAGCGTTCATCCGGGGGTTTGACGGCGCGGAACTGGCACGGCTGGGAGAAAATGCGGGAGGCTATGTGGCGGCAAATCATGACATCGGGAGCATATCGAAGGTTTACGAGGAAATTATCGGAAACCTGACCACCTCAACGGGGCATGGAGATTAGCTTGAAAGACGTAAGTCTGCAAAGCATGCACCGGTAGGTGCATTGAATTGGATTAACCCCATAAGAAAGCATTGCAGATGATTTCTGTGCGGCCGATGTGATGATTTACTCGGCGCATCGGGGGCATGGAGGCTAATATGGACAGGACGGGAACATTTTCAAAAACCTTATTAGCTGCGGCACTGGTGGCAGCATTCGTAATTTCCCTTGCGGGAATGGTGGACCCCCTGCTTTCCGTCGGCGTAGCTGCCGCGGCGGCGGTCTTCCTGTTCCTGATACGGAAGCCTGTCTATGGAATCGTACTGGTCATCCTGGCCACGCCTTTTTCCGGAAGTGCGTGGCTGGACGAGCAAATTGCAGGAATTCCGGGGGCTAAAATAACCAATCTCCTTGTCATGGCGGCAATCGGTTTCCTTGTTATTTCCATGAAGCCTGCCCGGCTGCACAAGCTGGACCGGACGTTCATCTATGGGGTGATCATACTCTTTACCATTGCCGTATTCCGGTCAACCTCCTATATCGGGCTGACCTACAATATGATCTGGCAGGATGAATACTCTTTCGGCAGGTACATTCTGTCCCACCTTATAAGGCCTTTGCTGATTTTTGCACCTTTTATACTGATCGTATGCTATGTGAGGAGCCGAGAGGATGTAAAAAAGATTGCCGTGGCCACAATGCTTTCCATTGTTGCCCTTGCATTCACACTTCTGGTGCTGTATGCACTTTTTACGCCGGACAAACTGAACTTTGAAATGGTGAGGGAAGGTTTCAAGGAAATGCTGGGAATGCATGGGAACAATCTGGCGGATTTTTTCATTGCCGTATACCCGCTGCTGCTGGCTTATACGGTGAGTAAAAAGAATCCCTTCTTTGTGATGGGGCTGGCGGTCTCCCTGGGAGCCATCGGCATCATCTATTCCAGAAGCGCATACCTGGTAGTCCTTATTTGTACCTTTGCCTTTTTCATATTTTCCCGCAGGGGGAAGTTCGTCCCGCTGATACTGGGCGCAGGAGCGGTAGGGTTCTCCTTCATACCCCAGACGATCATACAGAGGGCCGTTACTGGCTTTGCAAACAACGACCTCAACGATATTTCCGCAGGGAGGATCAATGACATATGGCTCCCCCTGATCAATGAATTCCTTGGCCAGCCTCTGAAGCTCCTGATCGGGGCAGGCAGGTATGCCATCATGGGAACGGAAGCTTTCAAGAACGGCCTTACGCTCAGGGTAGGCCATGCCCACAGCATGTATCTTGACACCCTCCTGGATTCAGGAATCATCGGCCTGGGCTTTTTCCTGATTTTCTTCTTCCTTTTCCTGAGAAGGTTTATCGCAGCGCACAAAATAATTGAGGACAGGTCTTTGCTTGACATACTCATAGGGATTGAGATATCCGTTGTGGCTTTCCTCATCCGGGGCTTCAGCGACAGTTTCTTCTTCCCTACCCTGACCAACGCCTTCCTGTGGATAAATCTGGGTCTGGGAGCTGCGATTGTCTATTCCTGCCAGCCTGCCGGCGGCAGAAAAGCTTCTGCGCCGGAGATGGAGCAAAAGGCCGGGGGGATTGAGGCGGCAGAGGACCTGCCGGTACAGGAGGGAGAACAGGGTACAGCTGCAGACGGAGCCGACGAATTCCTTTATACAGGATCCGTCATGCACTACGAAAGCATAAAGGAAAAATGAGGGAGAAAGTTATAAGGGGAAAAAAGGTGGTATGAATAGGCTATATTGTGTGGGAAAGGAGAAGACACCATGAGAGCGGCCATCATCGTTAACAGCCTTAGATTCGGCGGAGCCGAGGTCCAGACGGTAGAACTGGCAAACAACCTGTCGGCAAGGGGCTACGACATCCTGCTGATGAGTATGGACAGCGAAACGGGAGTCCGTGAGAGGATCAGTCCCGGGGTGAGGGTAGAGATTGTGGACAAAAAGATCTATCTGGATGTCAGAGCACTCTTCAAAATCATCCGTCTGCTGAAGGAATTCCAGCCTCAGGCTCTTCTGACGGTAAACTCCTACTCCGCCATGTATGGTTATCTTGCAAGTATTTTCACCGGCCGCCGGTTCAAGCTGGTGTCGGTGCAGCACACCACTCTTTTCCAGGGAATTGTGGATGCCATACAGAATACCTATTATACGGGAATTATCAAAAGGATGGACCGGGTTGTTTTTGTAAGCGGCAACCAGAGGCTCCATTGGCTTAAGACCTTCAAAATAAAACCTGAAAAAACGGTGGTCATTTACAATGGAATTGACATTGAGCGGTTTGAAGGCTTCCGTGCCGACCGGGAAACTATCAGAGCCGGGTTGGGCATAGGACCCTCGGAGATCGTCATAGGGATAAATGCAAATTTCCGGCCTGAAAAGAAGCACGAAGACATGGTGGATGCGCTGGAGGCCCTGAGATCCGAAGGCTATCCCGTCAGGCTCCTGTTCATCGGGGACGGGGTCAGGAGAAAGTATCTTGAAAAATATATCAGTGAAAAAAAGCTTTCGGAGTATGTGATCATTACCGGTTTTGTACAGGATGTGAGGCCGTACCTATCCTGTGTGGATATCTCAGCCTTGACCTCCACGGCGGTGGAAACGCTTTCCATCGCTATCATCGAGAGCATGGCCCTTGGCAAGCCGGTGCTGCTTTCCGATATAGGGGGGGCTTCGGAGCTTGTGGACTCCGGAAAAAACGGACTGTTGTACAAAGCAGGGAATGTAGGGCAGCTGGTGGACGCCCTCAAAGAGATGATCGATGGGAATCAACTGGAAGCCATGGGGAAGAATTCTGCGGATAAAGCCAGAAGGCTGTTTAACAGGATAAATATGACGGACAAATATGCAGAGTTGCTTGAAAGTTGAATCGGCGGAGGTGTAGCGCTTGTTTTATTACAAAAAATACAAGGACTTTCTAATAAGAAGAATTTTTGACCTACTGATGCTTTTCTATAAACCCGGTAAGAATCAACTTGAAAAAATCCTTGCCTACAGCTCCGGGAAGATTGACTTTTATAGAGGGAAGGGCAGTTCGGCAGAGGGATATGAAATCATCGATAAAAAGCTGCTGATGGACAATTTCCACGCCTTTGTAAAGAAGGGCTTCAAAATAAAAAATACCGGCCTTACAAGCGGTACCACCGGAACACCCGGTGTCTTTTACAGGGACATCCGTTCCATGGCCATGGAGCAGTACTTTCAGAACAAATATTTTGACTGGAAGGGCACCACGAGAATTTTTTTCAGGGGAGAAAGAATCTTTGACGTCAATTATACGGGAGACAGGATTTATAGAGAACTGCCCCTTATAAAAGAAATTTATGTTTCATCCTTCCACGTCAACGACAGGACTCTTGCGGATCTGGTGGAAAAGCTTGTACAGGTGCGGGACAAGAGCCTCTGGGCCTATCCATCCTCCGCCTATATGCTGGCGGAATACTGCCTGAGGAACGGCATAAAGCTGGATTTCAAGATCATTGCCGTCTCTTCGGAGGTACTGATGGATTATCAGCGGGAAATCATCGAAAAGGCCTTCGGGTGCAAGGTAAAGGACTGGTATGGACAGGCTGAAAGGGTTGCGGCGCTGATCCGCTGTGAACACGGGAACTACCATGAGATGGAGGATTATTCCTATGTTGAGTATTTGCCGGTGGGAAGCAATACCTATGAAATTGTGGGAACCACGCTGTACAACAGGATAATGCCCATCATACGCTACAATGTGCACGACCTGGTTGAAATCTCGCCGGCGGCGTGTCCTTGTGGAAACAAGGGAAAAAACATCGTCAAGATCCACGGAAGAAGCAACAGCTATATTGAACTGCCCAACGGCAAGCTCCACGAAACAACCCTGGCTTTCCTTTTTAAAGGCATGGACAATGTAGTGGAGGCCCAGGTGGTGCAGAAAAAGGATAAAACGGTGCTGGTAAAAGTGGTAAGGGCAAAAGGCTTCAGCGAGGAAAACCATCGGACACTGAGTTCCCATATCGCGGGCTTCATCCCCGCCGAACTGTTCAGGATAGAGTATGCGGACAGCATTGAAAGGGATCCCAGGGGCAAATTCAGGTATGTAATCAATGAAGGAATCGGTTAGAAATACAAACTAAGGGATAACGGATGATATTTTATGGGCGAAAAGGCGACGCATGACAACACAAACAAAGCAATAATGCTTTCAATGGCCATGAGCCTTTGTGCAAAGGCCTTGAATTTCGGGCAATCCATGGTTGTTTCCTACGCTTTTGGCACCAACCAGAGCACGGACATCCTTTTTTATTCACTGTCCATGCTGTTGCTGCTGACGGCCTTTCTGGGAGCGGTAAACCATCAGGTCATTGTCCCCACGGTGATTGACCTGCGGAATAACCAATCGGAAGAGCGGTCAAAGGAATTCATGTCTTACATCTATGTACTTTATGCGGGCATAGGGCTTGTTGGCGTGGGCCTGCTCATGGTTTCGCCGGAAAATGTCCTTTCGCTGCTCTCCAGGTTTCCCGGGGAGGCCGTAAGTGAAAACATGGGGATCATCCGGTTCATTATTCCGTCACTGCTGCTGATCATCCTGAATACCTACATCCTTGACATCTTTACTTCCTATAAGTATTTTACGTTTCCCATGATTCTCGATATCCTGAAGAACCTGATGATCATCGCGGTGGTGCTGGGTTTCCGCGGCAGGCTGGGGGAGGAAAGCCTGGCCATAGGGATACTTGCAGGGAATACCGCCCAGTTTCTGGTCCTCAACACCTTGATGGTGGTGAAGCTGAAGATTAGACCCCGCTTCAGGAGATATGCCGTGAGCGGAGCCATTAAGAAAAATATCCTGTACGTAATTACAGGACGTGCCTCCACCATGCTTAACGATTTCCTGATGATTTTCCTTTTGTCGGGCTTTACTGCGGGAGTTTTTTCAGCCATGGATTACGCTTTCAAAATAGACACGGTGTTGAACATGGTTATTGTGGGGCAGATTACCACGGTTGTGGGGATAAAGATCCTTGAACTTCACGCGGGAAAGTCTTTTGAAGAACTGAAAAAGGTTTTTTTGAAATATTTGAGCACAAGCCTTTATATCATCTTCCCCCTGTGCTTTATCCTTGCACTCAATGCCAGGCCTGTTATTTCCCTCCTGTTTCAAAGAGGGAGCTTTGGCAGCGAGGATGCAGAAATTACCGCCCTGTTCCTGAGGCTCTTTGTGCTGACGGTGCCGCTGGAGCTGGTCAACGGCTTTATCGTCATACTGATTATCGCAAAACAGATACAAAGAATTGCGTTCCGCTGGCAAATATTCCAGAATGTGCTCAATATAGCCATCATGTGGTATGTGGTGGGAAGATTCGGGTATGTGGGCTATCCTGCCGGCATATTGGTTTCATACATAATATATATTTTGCTGCTTTGTTACTTCCTGTTAAAGTCGGAATTCGGATTCATCGGCCCCTGGGCGGTGATAAGGCCGTGTTTCCAGCATGTTATCCTGAATCTTTGCGTTTCGGGGGCGGTACTTTTGATTTTCCGCGGCTTTGATTCCGGCACCGGACATATTGCCGACATGGTAAGAATCATCTGCGTGGCATCAGTATATGCAGGCCTGTTTATCGGGACCTCCTATTTGTCGGGCTTCCACCGGGAAACCCTTGAAGCGGCTTTGAACCGGCTAAAGGGGCTGCTGTGGAGAAGGAAGCTGGAAGCATAGCTGCGGTGGTACCCGCCGGCACTACGATGTGTCAGCTCAGAAAAGATGGTATGAAAAGGACTGCAAAATGTTGAAAAGAGGTGCAGCATGTACGATCAGCTTAAATCATTACTTTATAAATTATTAAGGCAGGGCTTTACCTTCAAGAGAATATTGGGGGAACTGATGCAGTCCCAATATTATTCCATGGAGCAGTTGGAAGAAATACAGAACGAAAAGCTCAGGAAAATGGTAAAGCACTGTTACGAGAATGTCGCCTATTACAGGGAACTCTTTGACAAACTGGGACTGAAGCCTGAGGACATCAAAACAAAACAGGATCTGCAGAAGCTCCCTTTTATGGATAAGTATATCGTCAGGGAGAATTTCCACAAGCTGACCGCCAAGAAGCTTCCCAGTTTTTTAAGCACTGTTGCTGAAACCAGCGGTACAACGGGAACACCTTCCAAATTTTTGAGGGACTACTACTCCGTCAATTTTGAAAGTGCCGCCCTCTGGCGCTTCCGGGAAGCGGTAGGAGGCAACGGGGCCCGGAGGGTGGTACTCCGGGGAGATATCATCACACCGGTGGACAGGGATTCTCCACCCTTCTGGAAGCACTATCCCTTGAATGGGGAGCTCTACATGTCCTCCTACCACATAAGCAGCGGAAATGCGGGCTACTACCTTGAAGAGATGAAAGAGTTCGGTGCGGAGGTAATCTATGGCTTTCCCTCTTCCGTATATCTCCTTGCAAAATATTTCAAGGAAAGGGGCAGCACATACAGATTAAAAGCCGTTTTCACCTCCTCGGAGACAATTTCGGAAAAGCAGAGGAGCGTGGTGGAAGAGGTCTTCCAGTGCAAGATATTCGATTGGTATGGGCAGGTTGAAAGGGTCTCCGCCATCGGACAGTGCGAAAAGGGCACCTATCATATTATTGAAGACTATTCGATCACGGAAATCGTGGATTTCGGGAGCGGCACCGAAATTGTAGGCACCGATCTGAACAATTACATCATGCCTTTGTTGCGGTTCCGGACCGCAGATGTGGTTGAGCTGGGGACGGAGTCCTGCTCCTGCGGCAGGCATTTCCGGGTGGTTTCAAGGATACTGGGGAGAAATCAGCACTATGTTGTTTCTCCCGAAGGAAAGAAAATATCGCTTTTCCTCATCAGTGACTCCATCGACTTCGACAATCACATCAATGAAGTGCAGTTTGTGCATGAGAGAAGGGGCGAGATCATTCTCAACATCGTGAAGGGCGAGAAGTTTTGCGAAAAGGATGCCAACAAAATTATAAAGACCATAAAGGAACATACGTCACCCAATATGCTGGTGAAGATCAATGAAGTGGATAAAATCCCCCGAGGGCCCAACGGAAAAGTTATCGACTCCATCATCCGGGAGACTTGAAACATTTTAATCATTCTCCAGGCTTCCATATTGCCCAACAGGGAGGAGGCATACCATGAGGCAGACGAAAAGGACAAATTATCAGTTGGGGCCTTCTTTCAGGACCCAGGGAGGCATTTCCTCCGTGCTTTACACCTACCGCGTGCATTTGAGCGGCAGGCTGAATATGAAGTTTATTCCCACTTATTCAGGCCGCAGCCGTATAAAGGATCTGGCTTTCTTCCTGTACGCCTTTGTCAGGGTGCTTTTTATCAACCTGTCGGGGGAGAAGGCACTGTTTCAAATCCATACCTCCACCTATGGAAGCTATATACGAAAATCCATACTGGCGCGCTTGTGCCTTCTGTTCCGCAAGCCCGTGGTGCTTCATATCCACGGCGCGGATTTCGACAGGTTTATCGAGGAAGAGAGCTGGCAGCCGGGAGTTGTAAGCCTTTTAAACAGGGTTGACCGGCTGGTGGTGCTGTCCGAAAGCTGGAAGCAATATTTATCGAAATATGTTTCTCCTGAGAAAATAACGGTTATATATAATCCAATCCGGGAAACCCGAGAAGCTTATGCAGAGCCGCCTTCAGGCGGTGCTGCAAAAATTCTCTTCATGGGGAGGCTGGGACAGAGGAAGGGCACTTATGATCTGCTTGAGGCGGTAAGAAGGCTTGCAGATGAGGAGTTTGTCCTTGACCTCTATGGAGACGGTGAAAACGAAAAGGTCAAAGGGCTTGTCAAGGGCTATGGACTGGAAAAGCACATAAAGGTCCACGGCTGGGTACCCCACAGTGAAGTTACAGGGATTTATGACAGCTCCGATGTACTGGTGCTCCCATCCTATTCGGAGGGGCTGCCCATGTCGGTGATCGAAGGGATGGGCAGGGGCCTTCCCATTATCGCAAGTGATGTGGGGGGAATTCCCGAAGCCCTGGAGGACGGGGACAACGGATTTGTGGTAAGGCCCGGAGATGTTGATAAACTTGCCGAAAGGCTGAAAAGACTGATTACAGACCCGGGACTCCGGAAGGAAATGGGAAAAAGAAGTCTGGAAAAAGCCAGGGCCAAATTTTCCGCAGAGAGGGTAGGAGCCCAACTGGAAAAGCTGTATGCGGAAATCCCGTGAGGTGGCTTATGAACAAAAGAGCGCACAGAAACAACAGGCAGAAGATATACATCATCGGACCCTCCTTTAAAACCCAGGGGGGCATATCCTCCGTACTGAAGCTTTACAGATCGAATTACGCAGCCAGGTTCAATATGGTATTCATACCCTCTTATTCGGGGTTTGGCCGCCATAAAGACCTGCTGCTGTTTTCCGCCGCCCTTGCAAGAGTCTTCCTGGCCTGCCTGGTGGAAAAAGCTCCGGTTTTTCATATCCATGTGGCATCCAGGGGAAGTTTCTTAAGAAAATCGATGATCGCAGGCATATGCCGCCTGTTTGATAAAAAAATTATTTTTCATATCCATGGGGCGATGTTTGACAGATTCATCGAGGACTCGCCGCCCCGGAAGAAAGAAAAAATCCTGGGCTGTTTGAAAGCTGCCGACAAGGTGGTGGTGCTGTCCCATAAATGGAAGGATTTTTTTGCAAAATACCTTCCGGAGGACAAAATCAGCGTGGTGTACAACCCCACTCCCACCTACCGTCCTGAGTATATTCCCAGGTCCAATCCCAGGCCTGTAATCATTTTTATGGGAAGGCTGGGGAAAAGGAAGGGTACCTACGACCTGATTGAAGCGGCAAAACTCATCAAGGCAAAGGAATTCCTCCTCCGCCTGTACGGCGACGGCGACGTGGAAGAAGTAAAAGCTCTTATTGAGACGGAGGGCCTGAAGGAGCGTATTTCCGTCAACAACTGGGTTGAGCATTCCAGGGTGGAAGCAATCTATGAAGGAGCGGATTTGCTTGTCCTCCCTTCCTATGCGGAGGGCCTGCCCATGTCGGTGCTGGAAGCCATAGGAAAAGGACTTCCCGTGGTCTCAACGGAAGTAGGCGGAATACCTGAAGCCGTTGAGGACGGGCACAGCGGATTTATCCTGGAGCCCGGCGATGTAGCCGGCCTGGCGGAACGCATGGGAAGGCTGATAGAGGACGCAGGACTGAGGGAGGCTATGGGAAGGGCAGGGCTTAAGCTTGCAGGGGATAAATTCTCCATCGGCAGTGTGGGAGAACAACTGGAAAGGCTCTATTCGGAATTGGAGACAGGAGGTGCAGGGCATGTCCAGGCTTGACTTTTTATTCAACCGGCTGATGAGGATGTCTCCGGGAGAAATATTTTTCAGGGTGGCGCAGAAGGGCCAAATTCTCGCGGAAAACGGCATATATGAAGGATATGCCTTCGATACGGAGGTGCTGGACGGAAATTGCAGCCTCTTTTCCAGGGAGCTTGAGCTGGAAGATGTGCAGGGACTTTTGCAAAAAGCGGACAGGATACTGGAGCACAGCTTTGACCTTTTCGCCTTGAAGGATTTTTACATCGGGGAGGGCATCGATTACCACAAGGACTATAAAAGCGGTGCCACGGCACCCAAAGATGCCTTCGGCAGGACCATCGACTACAGGGACAGCCATAGCCTCGGAGACATCAAGTACATATGGGAGCCGAACCGGCAGCTTTACCTGCCTGTTCTGGCCCTGGCCTACAAAAGCACCGGTGATGAGAGGTATCTGGCGAAGTTCAGATACCTGCTGGAGGCGTGGTTTGAACAGAATCCCTTTATGAAGGGGGTAAACTGGGCCAGCTCTTTGGAGCTTGGAATAAGGCTTATCAACTGGACGGTCTGCTGGCACCTTCTAAATACCCATCTGGAGGAAGGACTCAAAAAAAGGTGGCTGGACTCGGTTTACCGGCACTGCTGGTTTATCGACAGGAATTTCAGCGGGTTCTCTTCTGCCAATAACCATCGGATTGGCGAAGCCGCCGGATTATATATTGCCAGCGTGGCAATGCCCCGTTTCAAACCCTCGAAAAGGTGGGCGAAGAAGGCCCGCAGCATCCTTATCGGCGAGGCTTTGAAGCAGAACTATGAAGACGGAGTGAATAAAGAGCAGGCCCTGTCCTATCAGCAGTTTGTACTGGATTTCCTCATCCTGTCCGGCCTGGCGGGAGAAGCAAACAATGACAGCTTTCCCGGGAATTACTGGTTTACGGTGGAGAAGATGTTGGTATATTTAGCTTCAATAGAGGATAATAAGGGAAATTTTCCACAGATTGGGGACGAAGATGACGGCTTTGTGGTTGACTTCATGCAGAGGGAATATGGCATATACCGTTCTTTGCTGAACACGGGGGCCTATCTTTTTAAAAGGGGCGAGTTTCTCAAAGCTTCACGGAACATTGATTTGAAGACACGGCTTTTGCTGGCTATGAAAAAAGGTCCGGCAGAAGAGGTAAAACCGGTTAGAAAGACGCTCCCGGTGAGCTTTAGAGAAGGCGGATACTATATTCTGGGTTCCTCCCTCAATACCGTAAAAGAGCAAAAACTGATTTTTGACTGCGGAAGCCTTGGCTACCTGTCCCTCGCGGCCCATGGCCACGCGGATGCCTTATCCATTTATTTTTCCGCCGGCGGGTATCCCATTTTTATCGATCCCGGGACCTATGCCTACCATGCGGACAGGAAGTGGAGGAATTATTTCAGGAGCACGGGGGCACACAACACGGTGAGGGTAGACGCCAAAGACCAGTCGGAAATGGCGGGCAACTTTATGTGGAGCCAAAAGGCAAAAGCCCGGCTTGCCGGGTATGTACCCCTCAGAAAGGTCAAAGGGGCCCATGACGGCTATGAAAGGCTGGAGGACCAGGTCAGCCACGAGAGAGAAATAGAGTATATGGAAGATAAAAACCTTTGGGTAATCAGAGACGGCATCCGGTGCAGGGACAGACACACGGTGGAATTGTTCTTCCACCTCCACCCGGACTGCCGTATTGAAGAAGGCCCGGAGGATTTGAAAATATATTTCGAGAAGGGCTGCTGCAGGCTGAAAAAAGATGGTGCGGCAGGACTTCAGATACACAGGGGGGAAGAAGAACCCCCGATGGGGTGGTATTCCCCATCCTATGACGTTAAGTATCCCACAAACACCATACGGTTTTACAGGGAAATTAACGGGTTTGCAACAATTGAAACCAGGTTTGCCGTGGAATTTGACCAATAGCGGCTTTGCAAGTTTTATAAGAGAAAGGGTGGATGGATTTATGAATATCAGTATTTTCGGATTAGGCTATGTGGGAGTTGTAACGGCCGGATGCCTTGCGGCAAAAGGCCACAAAATCATCGGTGTGGATGTAAACGAGGTCAAGGTGCAGATGCTGAGGGACGGGGTGTCTCCCATTATTGAAAAGGACTTGCCGGAGCTTCTGGAGGCCAATACAAAGAATGGGAACATAAGGGCCACGGTTGACACCCGTGAAGCAATCCTGGCATCAGAGCTTTCCATTATCTGCGTGGGTACTCCCAGCAGGTCCAACGGCTGCCTTGACACGGCGTACCTTGAAAATGTGTGCACCCAGATTGGAGAAAGCCTTAAGGAAAAAGATGAAAAGCACATCCTGGTTTTCAGGAGCACAATGATTCCGGGAACCATGAGAGATATCGTCATACCAAGGATTGAAGAGGCTTCCGGAAAGAAACAGAACGAAGGCTTCTTTGCCGCCTTCAATCCCGAATTTTTGAGGGAATCCACGGCGGTCTACGACTTCTATAATCCTCCCAAGACCGTGGTTGGGGCCGATTCCGACAAGGTGGCGGAGCGGGTTATGAATATTTATGAAGAGATTCCCGGAACAAAAATAAAAACGAAAATCGAAGTGGCAGAAATGGTAAAGTACGTGGATAACAACTTCCATGCGCTGAAGATCACCTTTGCCAATGAAATAGGCATGCTGTGCAAAAACCTGGATCTGGACAGCCACGAGGTCATGAACATCTTCATGCAGGACCACAAGCTGAACATATCCACCACCTATTTGAAGCCGGGGTTTGCCTTCGGCGGCTCCTGCCTCCCCAAGGATTTGCGGGCCATCAGCTGCCTGGCGAGAATGCACGATGTGGAAACACCCTTGCTCAGTTCCATTATGAACAGCAATTCCCTGCAGATAAGCAATACGGCAAAAAAGATTATTTCCTACGGAAAGAGAAAGATTGGCATTGCCGGCTTCAGCTTCAAGGAGGGAACCGATGACTTGAGGGAAAGCCCCATCGTGGAGCTCATCGAGATATTAATCGGAAAGGGCTACGACCTGAAGCTCTACGACAAAAATGTCTATCTGGCCAGGCTTATCGGGGCAAACAAGGAATACATCAACGAAAAGATTCCCCATATCTCCACGCTGATGGTAGATAGTCTTGATGACCTTCTGACTGACAGGGACATCATCATCATAGGCAACAAGGATAAGGAGTTCCAGAGGATCCTGACGGATTCCAGGGACGACCAGAAGGTATTCGACCTGGTCAGGATAGGAGATGTGGCGGATGCAAGAGAAAATTACGAAGGAATTAGCTGGTAGGAAGGTATTGATCATCGTTGAGAACCTGCCCTCGCCCTTTGACAGGAGGGTGTGGCAGGAAGCCACGGCTTTGAGGGATTACGGTGCTCGGGTTTCCATCATATGTCCTACGGGAAAGGGCTATGAGAAAAAGTTTGAGGTTATTGACGGTATAACGATCTACAGGCATTCCCTTCCCAAAGAAGCGGACGGGGCCTGGGGGTACCTGCTGGAATACGGTTCGGCCCTGTTCCATGAATTCAGGCTGGCGTTGAAATGCTTGTTCAGCCAGGGTTTTGACGTGATTCATGCCTGCAACCCGCCGGACCTGATTTTTCTGGTGGCCCTTCCCTTCAAACTCCTGGGAAAGAAGTTCCTTTTCGACCACCATGACATCAATCCGGAGCTCTACGAAGCCAAATTCGGGAGAAGGGACCTGCTGTACAAACTGATGCTGTTTTTTGAGCGAAGAACCTTCCGGAGTGCCAGTGTATCCATTGCAACCAATGCATCCTATAAAAAGATTGCCATGGAGAGAGGCGGTAAAAAAGAAGAGGACGTTTTTATCGTCAGAAGCGGTCCCAGCCTTGAAAGGCTCAAGATCATACCTCCGGTGGAGGAATTGAAAAGAGGAAGAAAATACCTGGTGGGCTATGTGGGAGTCATCGGGAAGCAGGAAGGCTTGAATTATCTGGTTGACGCCGCCGCTTGCATCGTCAATGCCAGGAAGCGCCAGGATGTGCACTTCATCTGTGTGGGAGGCGGGACGGAACTGGAAAAGATAAAGGAATATACTGCCGAGAGAGGTGTGGCGGATTTTTTCACTTTTACGGGGAGGGTACCCGATCGGGAGCTGCTTGAGGCGCTGAATACGGCGGATGTTTGTGTAAATCCCGACGAATATAACGAAATGAACGACAAGTCCACCATGAATAAAATTATGGAATATATGGCGCTGGCCAAGCCCATTGTACAATTTGACATGACGGAAGGCAAATTCTCCGCCCAGGAAGCCTCCCTGTACGCCAGGCCCAATGACGCCGGAGACCTTGCGGAGAAAATACTGGAGCTCCTGGAGGACCCGGAGCGCAGGGCAAAAATGGGAGAGTTCGGGTACAACAGGGTGAAAAACCAGTTGGAATGGCACTATGAAAAGGAAAACCTGTTAAAGGCATATAAAAAACTTTTTAATCTGAAGTGAAAGGGGTGAGGGGTCATGTTGCAAAATATCAGGATACTGTTGCGGTACTGGTGGATCATGCTTGTGGTAACCCTGATTACAACGGCAGCGGCTGCTTACTTGAGTTTTTATTTCTTCCCGGCGATATACAGCGCCAACACAACGCTGTATGTCCTGAAAATAGCAGATGAGAACGCAGCAAACAATGATTCCGTATACCAGAACCTCCTGGCAAGCGAAATGCTGGTCAAGGATTACAAGGAGATGGTAAAGGCGGATATTATCATACAGGAGGTAAAGGAAAGCCTGCAGAACGACCATCCCGTTATCAAGAACGAATCCCCGAAGGAAATCGCCGACAGTATCACCGTGTCGGTCAAGCCGGGCACAAGACTTATTGATATCCAGGCCAGGCAGAAGAATCCGGAGGCCGCCACCGCGATCGCAAATAAGACGGCGGAGATTTTCAAGGAGCAGTCCCTGCAGCTTATAAAGACCGACAACGTTACGGTCATAAGCAAGGCCACGGTGCCCGATGCCGCCGATAGCCCCAAGCCGCTGCAAAACATAGTTTTGGGCCTGATGGCGGGGATTTTCGGGAGCATTGTACTGATCTTTTTCATTGAATATATAAGAAGCCAGCTGAGGGCGGAGAAGGAAAGCAGAAACGCCCAGGAAAGCTGAGCCAGACTTCAAAGGCTGACGGATTTGATTCTATCCGTCAGCCTTGTTTTATGCATAGGGGAGACAAGGGTTTTGAATTTCTATAGATACTGCAGTTTTCCCTGCTCCTTCAGCAGCTCCACCACCTCTTTGACCTCCTGAGCCCTTGCTTTTGGACATATCAGAAGGGCATCCTCGGTGTTCACGATGATCATATTTTCCAGACCGATGGTGGTAATCAGCTTGTTGCCGTAGATGATGGTATTCCTGGTGTCGATCCCCAGGTGCTCCGACTTGATGATGTTTCCGCTGTCATCCGGTGGAATCAGCACGCCCAGCATGTCCCAGGAACCCACATCATTCCAGCCGAAGTCGCCGGGGACCACCATTACGTCATCGCTCCGTTCCAGGACCCCATAGTCGATGGAGATGCTCTGGAGGACCGGATAATACTTTTCAATCATTTCGGCTTCCTGGGCCGTTCCGAAATGCTCCGCCATTTCGACCATCTGCCTGTACAGCTTGGGGAGGAAACGGCGGATGTTTTCCATCACCACACTGGAACGGCCGATCAGAATTCCGCTGTTCCAGAGATAATTGCCCGATTGGAAATAGACTCTGGCTTTTTCGGAATTGGGTTTTTCAACAAATTCCTCCACGTGGTATATTCCATCGCTATTCCCTGCGGCATACCTTATATAGCCATAACCCGTCGCCGCAAAGGAAGGGGTTATACCAAGGGTGACAAAGGATTGGCTTTCGGAAGCAAAGCGTACGGCCCTGTCAAGGGCCCTAAGGTATTCCTCGTCTTTATTTATATAGGCGTCTGAGGGGAAAACGCACAGGATGCTGTCCCCGTGAGCCTGCTGGATTTTAGCGGCGGCATAGGCAATGCAGGCGGCGGTATTTCTTCCCACTGGCTCCACCAATATATTTCCTGTGTCCACGCCGTCCAGAAGCACACTCTTCAATACCTCGCTCTGGGCTTTATTAGTGACGATATAGGTGTTCTCCACAGGGATGATAGGGGCGTTGCGCTTTATTGTCTCGTTGATCATAACGTCGCTTCCGCTCAAATTCAGCACCTGTTTGGGGCGGCACTGCCTGGACAACGGCCAGAACCTGGTGCCTCCCCCTCCTGCCATCACAACTGAAAAAATTTTCATATGGAACCTCCATGTCCTCCACGTACCGGATGAACCTTCACATCGGTACGCAGAAAGCATTGATATTGCCCTATATATACCTCTAGGCAGTGGAATTGAAACATGTCCCCGGACCTCAAAAAGGTGGTTAATTTTACTGAAATATGGGGAAAAAATAGAAAAGACACGTAACTGGAGATGGGAAGATTGAAAAAGTTTAAACTTTCTACGGTGTTAAAGGTGCTGGTCACGTTTATCTGCATATTGGGTCTCATGGGTATGATGTTTTACTTTTCCTCACAGAGCGGCTATGAATCCCACCGGCTTTCCAAAAGCATTGCCAGGTATGTGAGGGATTTGAGCCCATTACTTACGGAATTCAAGCAAAGTGACCTGGGAAAGGACATAGCCTTTGAACAGCTTCTTCGGAAAGGAGCCCATTTTGTTGAATACTTTATCCTGGCGGCGCTGGTATGCGTTCTTTTGCTCCACCTGAAAATCAGGGAGGGGAGGGCCAGGATGGCGGCCGTGATCGTTTGTACGGCCTATTCCTTCTTCGATGAACTCCACCAGGGCTTCATCCAGGGAAGGACTTCCCTGCTGACAGACATATTCATTGATATTTCGGGAAGTATCGCCGCAGTACTTTTTATAAGATACTTTATAAGAAAAAAGAAGACAAGCACCCGGCAGGATTCAATCAAGCAAGCCGTAAATGCAGGTAAGGGGTGAGGTATATGTTTTATCCGCTTAAGTTTTCACCGGTGTATAAGGATTACCTATGGGGAGGCAGCTATTTTGAAAAATTCGGAAGAAAGCTTCCGGGCCCAAAGATTGCGGAAAGCTGGGAGGTGTCCTGCCATAAGCACGGGGAGAGTGTAGTGGCAAACGGGGCTTTTGAAGGAAGGCCCCTCCGGAGTCTGATTAAGGAACATGGGGCCGGCATATTGGGGAGAAAGCTGCCTGTGGAATACGGAGAAAAATTTCCGCTGCTGGTCAAGCTGATTGACGCCAATGAGGACCTGTCCATACAGGTCCATCCCGACGATATTTTTGCCAGGGAACATGAAAACGGAGAGCTGGGAAAGAACGAAATGTGGTATATCATCCACGCCGAGCCGGGAGCCAGGATCTATCGGGGCCTGCGTGACGGCCTTAAGAAGGAGGATGTGAGGAAGGCGCTGGAAGAAGACGACCTGTTCCGGATACTGAAGGACTTTCCCGTTCAGAGCGGGGACGCCGTCTACGTGGATGCGGGGACCATCCATGCCATCGGGAGGGGGATCGTATTGGTGGAGGTACAGCAGAATTCCGATGTAACCTACCGGATTCACGACTACCACCGGCTTGACCCTTCGGGAAAGCCCAGGGCCCTTCATGTGGATAAGGCCTTGACGGTTTTGAACTATGCCTGCAAGAGCTGCAAGGATAAAATAGCGGGCCTGTACGATGAAATCACCCCCTTCCACAGAATCAAGTATTTGATTTCCAATGACTATTTCACGGTTGAAATGCTGGAGGTTGAGGATGAGATTTATCATTCTACAAAAGGTGAACGGTTCTATATCTATACGGTTGTGGAAGGCGGCTGCCGTATTGCCGCGGGAGATTCCAGGGTGGATGTAAAGGCAGGGGAGTCGGTGTTCATTCCTGCGGGTGTGGATAACTATTCAATGAATGGAAAGTTCAAAGCCGTAAGGGCGTATATGTCTTTGTACAGGAATGAACTCTTTGACCTTTTACTCAAGAGGGGCTTCACCGAGAGTGAAATAAGACAGGCAATTGCGGGGTACGAGCTTGAGTTCTGCAACTTTGGAGCGCAGATGTCCGGAAGTTGAAGAGCTGTGGATAACTTTGATGAGATAAATGTCGGATTATGTAATAAAATTTATTCTAAAAGGGCTTGACATTAAAACCGGTATATGCGTTGTGCCTTTGCGGGAAATTCAACGGCAGAGCGATCTTTAAGATAAAAGAGTTTGTCGAAAACATATTCACATAATACAAAAAAATATAAACTTTGACAAACTATTTATTCACACCTCAAACAAGCTGTTTTAAGTTATTCACAGATTTATACACATTATCCACAGGGATTATATACACAAAACAAATGTTTTGTGGGAGAAATGTGGAAACAAATAACGGGACTAATACAAATAATTGGAATACCATGAATAATTAAGCAAAGATTGACCTATAATATAATGACATTGCAGCGGTAGAGCGAAACCTGTAGGATGGCTTTTTTCACAGCCACCCATAAACCGTAAAAATATAGGAACTGTTGAAGGAATTGGACTATAAATGTAGAATAGTAATAATAAGGCCGGAGCAACCGCAGCATCTTCAAATAGTTCAAATTTAGGTGTTTGTCAAAACCGTATTCGGGTAAAAATATTAGCGAGAAGGACAAGTGTAAATTCTGCGGAAGCTCAAAGCTGGAGGATTTATAGTCACATGAAAGGGGTTGGACGTATATGAAGTTCATTGTTAGCGGCAGGAACCTTGAAGTAACGGATGCCTTGAAAGAAAAAGTCACAAAAAAAATGGGTAAACTTGAAAAGTTCTTCAATCCAGGCACGGAAGCTCACATCACAATGAGCGTACAGAAAAACAGACAGATCATCGAGGTGACCATACCGTTTAACGGAGTTGTTATCAGGGCTGAAGAAGCGAATGACGACATGTATACTTCGATCGACAAGGTCATTGATATCCTTGAAAGGCAGATCAGAAGAAACAAGACAAGATTGGAAAAGAAGCTTCGCGAAGGCGCTTTTGTGACAGATAATTACAATGTGGACTATGATATTCCGGAGGAGCATGAGTTTAAGGTGGTGCGCAGCAAGAGATTTGCGGTCAAGCCCATGACCACGGAAGAGGCGATCCTCCAGATGAATTTGCTGGGACATGCGTTCTTTATGTTTTCAAATGCCGAAACCAAGGAAGTCAATGTGGTGTATAAGAGGAAAAACGGGAATTACGGCCTTATCGAGCCGGAGTTCTGATGAACGATAAAAATTAAAAAATGCAAATACCAACAGAAGCCGTGAAAATTCACGGCTTTTGTGATTTTTGAGCACCTTTGGGGAGGAAATGGAGATAAAGGAGGGACAGGATTCCGAGGCCGCAATGTTTTTGTTGGGGAATGTATGTTCTTTCGTGTTGTTTTATTCAGGCGGGGAGTATATAATTTATAGCACAGATTTAACTTTTAAATGGAGAGATGAAACGATGGAATTGCTCAAAGGTTTAAATAAAGAACAAAAAGAAGCCGCCCTCCACGTGGACGGGCCCCTGCTGATCCTGGCAGGAGCGGGGTCAGGGAAGACAAGGGTGCTGACCCACCGGATTGCCTATCTGATCAAGGAAAAGGATGTGCATCCCGCCAGTATCCTGGCCATCACTTTTACCAACAAGGCGGCAAAGGAAATGAAGGAGAGGGTTGAAAGGCTTCTTGGCGATATGGCCCGGGACATGTGGATCAGCACCTTTCACTCCACCTGCGTCAAGATCCTGCGGAGGGATATCGACAAGCTGGGCTATGACCGGAGCTTTGTCATTTTTGATACGGCGGACCAGCAGACGGTCATCAAGTCCTGTCTCAAGGAACTCAACCTGAACGATAAAAACTATCCTCCCAGGTCGGTGCTTGAGGCTATCGGCAAGGCGAAGGACGAGCTGATGGATTCCACGACTTTTTCCAAGGCCTATGCCAACGACTTCAGGATGAGCAAGATTGCCTCCATTTATGAGCTTTACCAGAAAAAGCTCAAGCAGAATAATGCCCTGGATTTTGACGATATCATCATGCTCACCATAAGGCTTTTCAATGAAGTGCCCCCGGTGCTGGAATTCTATCAGAGAAAATTCAAGTACATCATGGTGGATGAGTACCAGGATACCAATACGGCCCAGTATGTGCTCATCAGCATGCTTGCCCACATGCACAAGAACCTCTGCGTGGTGGGCGACGATGACCAGTGCGTAATCGAAGGGACCAGGATCAGCACGCCGGAGGGCGAGCTGAGGGTGGAAGAGCTTGAGGAAGGGGATAGTCTGCTTTGTGCGGCAGGCCGTGGAAAAATCCTTCCGGGAGTACTGGAGAAAAAACTTAAAAAAGAATATGAGGGCATTGTAGTTAAAATCAGGACAAGGTCCGGAAAGGAAATAAAAACTACACCCAACCATATCGGGTTTGCCCGCCTTAATTCGCAACCGGGAGTGCACTATGTCTATTTGATGTACAAGAAAGGAAAAGGGTACCGTATAGGCCAGACCCAGGGGGTGAGAAGCCGGAAAGGGGAAATCGTAAACGGCCTTTTTGTCAGGTTGAACCAGGAACATGGGGACAAGCTCTGGATATTGAAAGTGTGCTTTGACAAAGAAGCCGCCGCATACTTTGAACAGTTGTATTCATTTAAATACGGAATACCCACAACGGTATTCCATAACGTTGGCAGAGGAATATCGCTGACACAGGAGTATATTAACAGGATTTTTGCGGAAGTGGATACGGAAGCGGCAGCCCAAAGGCTAATGAAAGAACTGGGTATCTTTGAGGAATATCCCCATCACGTCTGTAATGCAGTAATAAGAGGCGGAACAGCCAGACAGATCATCAATATTACCGCTTTCGGAGGGAAAGAGACAGGGAGCGATGCAGGCTGGTGCAGTCACAGGATTTGTTTGAACACATCGGGAGAAGAATTGAAAACCAGGGTGGTCAGTTGCAGCCTCCCGGTCAGAAACGGCAGCCGCAATACCTGGAGAGTGGAGACGGAAAGGAAGGACTATGATGAAGCCGACAGCTACGCAAGAAAAATTGCAGGCATTGACGAGAATCTTGAAATCCTGAAAAGAGCAAGGCTGACGGCAGATTCAAGCTATATGTACATGCCTGCCGCCCATATGAAGCCGTCGATGAGCATTCCGGTATTGGACAATGGACAAATCGTCGAAGATGTGATTGAGCAGGTAGAGTTTGAAGAATACCGCGGATATGTATATGACTTATCCGTACCCCATTTCAGGCAATATATTGCAAATGGCATAGCCGTGCACAACTCCATCTATGGATGGCGCGGCGCCAACATAAGGAATATCCTGGACTTTGAGAAGGAATTTAAAAACTGCAAGACCGTGAAGCTGGAGCAAAACTACCGTTCCACAGGGACCATTCTCGATGCCGCAAACAATGTCATCCGGAACAATACCGGCAGGAAGAGCAAGAAGCTGTGGACGGAGAACAGTGAAGGGGGAGCCATTCAGAATTTTATCGGCAACAATGAGCATGAGGAGGCCTATTTCGTGGCCAATGAGATACAGAAGCTCAAGAATGCGGAGAATAGAGAGTATAAGGACTTTGCCATTCTTTACAGGATGAATGCCCAGTCCCGTGTGGTGGAAGAAATGCTTGTAAAAGAGGGGATTCCCTATAAAATACTGGGGGGCCTGAGGTTCTATGACAGAAAGGAAATCAAGGATATCATCGCTTACTTGAGGCTCATCCAGAATCCTTCCGATGATGTGAGTCTCAAGAGGATCATCAATGTACCCAAAAGAGGCATCGGTGATGCTACCGTGGATACAGCCGAAGGCCTGGCGGCAAAACGCGGCTGCAGCATATTCAGCATCATAGGCTCCGCAGTGGAGATACCGGAGCTGCAGAGGGCGTCAACCAGGTTGGATAATTTTGTGACGCTGATCGCCAAACTGAGGGTGTTTAAGGACAGCATGAAGGTCTCCAAGCTGATTGAGGAGGTCATCAACCACACCGGCATACTTAAGGAGCTTCAGGATGAGAATACGGTGGAAGCTGAAACCAGGATAGAGAACATACAGGAATTTATCTCCGTAGCCCTGGAATTTGAGGAGAAGAGCGAGGACCAGAGCCTGGAAGCCCTGCTTGCCCATGTTTCCCTTGTTTCCGATGTGGATAATATGGAGGGGGAAAAGGACAATGTCATTCTGATGACCCTCCACAGCGCCAAGGGGCTGGAATTCCCCGTGGTGTTCATGGTGGGCATGGAGGAAGGGATATTCCCCAGCTACCGGTCTTTTTCCGAGGAGAGTGAGCTTGAAGAAGAGCGGAGGCTGTGCTATGTGGGAATCACCAGGGCCAGGGAAAAGCTGTATATGACCAATGCCTTCTGCAGAACCCTGTTCGGCAAGACGGAATGCTATTCCTCTTCAAGATTCCTGCGGGAGATTCCGGCAGAACTCCTGGAGAACCCGACAAAGAAGGAAAAGAAGGCCTTTGGCGGGCAGACCGAAAAAAGCATGGGAGTCCAGCAGGCAAAGCCTGCGGCTTTTGCAAGAACCTTCGGTTCCTTCGGAGCCATGGGGATTGCCAGGCCTGCTTCAAGCGAGAGCTTCCGTGTGGGGGACCGGGTGGAGCACAAAAAGTTCGGCATCGGCGTAATATCCTCCGTAGAAAAGGAAAAAGAGGACTTCAAGCTTGAAATCCAGTTCAAGGACGCAGGAATGAAGCGGCTCATGGCAGGCTTTGCCAACCTTAAGAAGGTAGAATAAGCTCGTGCTGACAGGCGATGAAAGGATGCTGCCCTAAAAAATTTTTATTTCAAATTCTGAAACTTTTTCCTCTTCTTTACGTCTATATATAACAACCGGCAATGTGGGATTTGCGGAGCCTGGGGCCCGCTCCGCAAGTGCGGGAACCTGCTGCCGACAGTTGGAAATCATACCGGGAAGAAGGGAAAACAAATGAAGAAACCTGTATTTGTGCTCTTAACCTTGACAGCATTATTGGTAAATTCCTTTTTATATGCAGCCACCGTACAGGGAGATGAAATTAAAGCCGGGTTTAGCGATATCTCGGGGCATTGGGCGGAGAACTCCATCCGGAAAATGTCGGAAAGCGGAATTGTGCATGGCGTGGGAGACAACAAATTCATGCCCGATACCGCCATGAAGAGGTGTGAATTTGTATCCCTGCTGCATAAGGCCCTGGGGATACAGATCAATTACTTCAGAGAGACGGACATAACCGAGGTGTACCAGGATGTAAAGAATGAGGACTGGTATGCCGGAAGCCTGTACGACCTGATAGCAACAGGCATCGTTGACGACAAGGTTTGCTTCCGGCCCAATGATTTTTTGGCCAGGGAAGAAATGGCCCACTATATTGTGCGGGCCTATGAATATAAAAAAGGTTTTGCCGAGAGAGATGAACTCACGCTGCAGCAATTCAAGGATTTCGACCAAATCGGCGAACTTTTCAGGACCGATTCCGGAAAAGCGGTGAAGATGAAATTGATGTTCGGCAAAGGGGACGGACTTTTCCAGCCTAAAGCCACCGGTTCAAGGGCTGAAGTGGTTGTGGTGGTGGAGCGGCTGATAAGTGCGGTGAATAACAGTCAATACTAAAAAATAGAGGAGAAGCTCTTACAGGGGCTTCTTTTTTGTTTGCCAATGGGTAAATAGGGAAACCATAATATTGACAAACGGAGAGGGAGACATTATAATTTATTTAATAAATTTTAGCAATTTATCATGGTAAAGCGATAAAGTGAGGTGTGAGATTTGCCTAAATGGAAGATTTATACCCCGGAGGGTGTGCAGGATATACTTTTTGAAGACTGTTTCACCAAAAGAAGTCTGGAGCATAAAATAAGAAACCTGTTTACAAGCTGCGGCTACAGCGAAATTGAGACGCCCACCCTGGAATTCTATGATGTTTTTTCTGCCGACTCGGACATTACTCCCCAGGAGACGATGTTCAAATTTTTTGACCAGCAGGGCAGGATACTGGTGCTGCGGCCTGATATAACCATCCCCGTTGCAAGGGTGTCGGCCACAAAGTACAGGGATATGCAGCACCCTCTGAAGATATCTTATATAGGCAATACCTTCAAGTACAATGAGCTTGGGGGAGGAAAACAAAAGGAGTTTACCCAGGCAGGCATCGAAGTGCTGGGAGCCGGTAAGCCGGAGGCGGACGCGGAGGTGATTGCCACCGCCATTACCGCATTAAAGGAAGCAGGGCTTGAAAACTTTCAGATCGATATCGGGCAGGTGGAGTTTTTCAAGGGCCTGATGGAGGAAACGGGCCTGGCTCACCAGCAAACCGAACAGATGCGGGTGCTCATCGACCGCAAGGATTACCTGGGGATTGAGGAGCTGGTCCAGGAGCACAACATAAAGAGCGAGCTGAAAGAGCTTATATTCAGCCTGCCGGGCCTTTTCGGATCTTTTGACGTGATCGACAGGGTGGAAAAGCTGACGGGGAATAAGCGTTCTCTCATGGCTCTGGAAAACCTGAGGCAGGTTTTGAACATCCTTGAGGATTATGGATTCAGCAAATATGTCTCCGTGGACCTGGGGATGGTACAAAGCCTTAATTATTATACCGGGATCATATTCAAAGGCTTTACTTACGGGGTGGGATTTCCCATTCTCAGCGGCGGCCGCTATGACACGCTTGTGGAGAAATTCGGGAAGACCTGTACTGCAGTGGGCTTTTCACTGGGCATCAACATGGTTATGACGGCCCTGGACAGGCAGAAGATATCCACGGCAAAACCGCTGACCGACAGCCTCATCTGCTATGAGGCGGAAGGCAGGAAAAGGGCCTTCGATATATGCGGGGAGCTCAGGAAGCAGGGCCTGACAGTGGAAATGGATATTTCAGGGAAGGATATGGAGTCCTTGCGCAAGTACGCCGCAGCCAGAGGAATCGGAGGAATTTTACGGGTACTGGATGATAAGCGCATCGAGATTATAAATATAGAATCGGGTGATTCCACCTTCACAAGCATCGATGAGCTACTGGACAAAGCCTGAGGCATGAAGCCTGCACCGGGCGGATGGAGGACCCAGGCGTTAAATTTGAGGGAGGTAACATGAGGTATTTGAGCATAGCCCTTTCAAAGGGAAGATTGACAGACCTGTCCATTGAGTTGTTTGAGGCGGTCGGTATCGACTGCTCCGAATTGAAAGAGTCTTCACGAAAACTGATATTGACGGATGAGGCCAATAAAATAAAGTTCTTCCTGGCAAAACCCAGCGATATTCCCACGTATGTGGAATATGGAGCTGCCGATATAGGAATTGTGGGTAAAGACACGCTGATGGAGGAGGGACGGCACCTCTATGAAGTTTTGAACCTGGGCTTTGCGGCTTGCAGGATGGTGGTGGCGGGACCCGCGGAATTGCAGGGAAGGCTGGACCAGCTGAACAACAAAAGGGTGGCTACCAAGTATCCCAGGATCGCCCGTGAATACTTCGAGCATAAAAGAAAAGAATCCATCGAAGTGATCAAGCTGAACGGGTCCGTGGAGCTGGCTCCCCTGGTGGGGCTATCGGAGGTCATCGTAGACCTGGTGGAAAGCGGCAGGACGCTGAAAGAGAATGGCCTGGTAGTGCTGGACACCATCGCGGACATCAGCGCAAGGCTTGTGGTCAACAGGGTAAGCATGAAGATGGAGAGTGAAAGGATAAATAGGATTATTGAAGGGATCAGAAAACAGCTTGACAGGGGGAGGGAGCAGCAATGATACAGACTTTTGACGGCCGGAAGGGAAGTCCGGAGGGCCTTTATTCAAAGCTTGCAGCGAGAAGCCAGATGGAACTGGGAGATGTTTTGAAGCAGGTGGAGGACATCCTCGGACAGGTCAAAGCAAAAGGGGACGGAGCCCTTGCTGAATATACCTGGAGATTTGACCGGGTGGATCTGAAGGAAACGGGCATCAGGGTCACGCGGGAAGAAATTGAAGAGGCCTATGGGAAGGTGGATAAAGAGCTTCTTGCGGTCATCCGAAGGGCCAAGGACAACATTGAAAGCTTTCACTCCAAACAAAAAGAGAACTCCTGGTTCACCACGGAGAAGGACGGAGTCATCCTGGGCCAGCTTTACAGGGCGCTGGAAGTGGTCGGGGTGTATGTGCCGGGAGGAACCGCGGCCTATCCGTCCTCTGTGCTCATGAACATCATTCCTGCCAAAGTGGCGGGTGTGGACCGGGTAATCATGGTGACACCGCCAAAGCCCGGCGGTATCAATCCTGCGGTTCTGGTAGCCGCAAATGAAGCGGGAGCGGATGAAATCTACAGGGTAGGCGGGGCACAGGCGGTTGGAGCTCTGGCCTTTGGGACGGAAACCATCCCCAAGGTAGATAAAATTGTAGGACCCGGAAATGCCTATGTGACAGCTGCAAAAAAACTGGTCTACGGATATTGCAACATTGACGCCATCGCCGGTCCGAGTGAAATAACCGTTGTGGCCGACAGCTCCGCCGATGCCAGGTTTGTTGCGGCGGATTTGCTCTCCCAGGCGGAACACGACCCTCTGGCATCCTCCATCCTTATAACGACCTCTGAAGCCATAGCTTCAAAGGTTTCTGAAGAAATCGGCCGCCAGCTGGCCCTGCTTGAAAGAAATGAAATCGCGAGAAAATCCATCCAGGACTATGGGGCCATCGTTCTTGTGGAGGATCTGGACAGAGCGGCACAGGTGGTGAACAGCATCGCCCCCGAGCATCTGGAGCTGTGTGTGGAGGAGCCCTTCAGCCTGCTGCCGGACATCAGGAACGCAGGGGCCATATTCCTGGGACATTATACCTCCGAACCCCTGGGGGATTATTTTGCCGGCCCCAACCATGTGCTTCCCACCAGCGGTACGGCAAGATTCTTTTCGCCCCTGAACGTAGGCGACTTTATCAAAAAATCCAGTGTCATCTCCTACACCAGGAAAGCCCTTGCAAACGTAAAAGATGACGTGGTCCGTTTTGCAGAGTCCGAAGGACTGACGGCACATGCCAATGCAATAAAAATCCGGTTTGAATGATGGAAAGGAACAGGCTATGAGCAGGTTTTGGAGCGATCTTGTCAAAAACATAGAACCCTATGTCCCTGGTGAACAGCCCAAGGACAAAAGATATATCAAGCTGAATACCAACGAAAATCCCTACCCGCCGTCTCCAAAGGTCATTGAGGCCATTCAGAGGGAGGCCGGCGAAGGCCTCAGGCTTTACCCCGATCCCAACTGTGACGGCCTTAAGGCTGCCGTTGCCGGGAAATACGGGCTGGAAAGCCGGCAGGTGTTTGTGGGCAACGGGTCCGATGAAGTGCTTGCCTTCGCCTTCATGGCGTTTTTCAATCCCGGCAGGGAAATTGTTTTCCCCGATATTACCTACAGCTTTTACCCCGTCTACGCGGATTTGTTCAAGCTCCCCTACCGGACCATTCCTCTGGATGAGGACTTCAACATACCGGAAGAGGAGTTTTACAGGGACAATGGCGGGGTTGTACTGTCAAACCCCAATGCCCCCACCGCAGGCCTTCTTTCCCTTGGAGCCGTTGCAAGGATACTGGAGCATAATGAAGACAGGGTTGTGATCATTGATGAAGCCTATATCGATTTTGGGGGAGAATCTGCAATTGGACTTATAAACCGTTTCCCCAACCTGCTGGTGGTACGGACCTTTTCCAAGTCCCATGCCCTGGCGGGTCTGAGGGTGGGTTTTGCCCTGGGACAGGAGGAGCTTATCCAGGGCCTGGAGAGGGTAAAGAACTCCTTCAATTCATACACCCTGGACCGGCTGGCAATGGCAGGTGCCGTTGAAGCCATAAGGGACGAGGCCTACTTCCGTGAAATAACCGAAAAGATAAAGGCTACACGGGACAGGACGTCGAAGAGGCTGGAAGCACTGGATTTTAAAGTGCTGGATTCCAAAGCCAACTTTCTGTTCGTCAGCCACCGGCAGGTGGAAGCCAAAGTGCTTTTTCAGCAGTTGAGGGAAAAAGGAATCCTCGTAAGGTATTTCAACAAGCCCAAGATTGACAATTTCCTCCGGGTGTCCATAGGAACGGACGGAGACATGGAGGCCTTGGTGAAGGCTGCGGCTGAAATTGTTGAGGCTTGTACATAAAAAAGTGGAATGTGATAAGTTTTTTCTGATATAATCAAAAAAAGGAACTGGGAGGGAACGGATGAGCAGGTTTGCAGAGATAAGAAGAAAAACCGGAGAAACGGAGATAGAACTGTCCGTCAGTATTGATGGTTCAGGAAAAGGGGAGATCGATACCGGCGTGGGCTTTTTTGACCACATGCTGGTCCTGTTCGCCAAACACGGACTTTTTGACATGAAGCTGAAGGCCCTGGGCGACCTCAAGGTCGATGCCCATCATACGGTAGAGGATGTGGGCATTGTTCTGGGGCAGGCGATAAAGGAAGCCCTGGGCGACAAGAAGTCGATAAAGCGCTACGGTACCTTCTTTGTTCCCATGGATGAGACCCTGGCCATGGTTTCCCTGGACTTGAGCGGAAGGCCTTTTCTGGTATTTGATGCCCGGTTTACATCGGATAAGGTGGGAGAAATGGACACCGAGCTTGTAGAGGAGTTTTTCAGGGCCGTCGCCTTTAACGGGGGAATCACTCTGCATATAAAAATACTGCAGGGAAGTAACAACCACCATATGGCAGAGGCCATATTCAAGGCCTTTGGGCGGGCCCTCGACGAGGCCACCCGGCTGGACGGAAGGATTGAGGGAGTGCCTTCCACCAAAGGCATGCTTTGAAATCTTTAAAGAGGATATAGAATAAAATTTCTGAGGAGTGTGGCAAAGTGGCGAAATTGATCAATGACACCAGCTTTATTGACTTACCCCTGTTCATTAAAGGGAAGGTGCGCAATGTATATGATCTGGGTGACAGGCTTTTAATTATTGTGACCGACAGGATATCGGCCTTTGATGTGGTCTTTGATGACCTCATCCCCAACAAGGGAAAGGTTTTGAACAGGATATCCCAGTTTTGGTTTGACTACACAGAGGATATCGTGGCAAACCATGTGCTCACTACCGACATCGACCAATACCCCCCTGCCCTTTCCGGCTTCAGGGAAGAGCTTGAAGGCCGGTCGATGCTTGTGAAAAAAATCAAGATGGTCAACGCTGAATGCATTGTCAGAGGTTATCTGGAGGGCTCGGCATGGAAGGAATATCAAAACAGCGGCAGCATCTGCGGGATAGAGCTTCCTTCGGGAATGAGGCAGTGCGATAAGCTCCCTGAGCCGATATTTACCCCCTCCACCAAAGCCCTTGAGGGGCACGATGAAAACATAAGCTTTGACGAACTGTGCGGCAGGATCGGCACCGGGCTTGCGGAGCAGCTCAGGGACACGAGTATTGCGTTGTTCAAGAAGGCGAGCCTGCATGCGGAAAACAAGGGACTGATCCTTGCGGATACCAAGTTTGAATTTGGCATGGAGGACGGCAAGCTCATCCTGGCAGATGAGGTTTTTACGCCGGATAACTCCAGGTTCTGGGATAAAGACGCCTATGAGCCGGGAAAGCCCCAGAAGAGCTTTGACAAGCAGTACCTGAGGGAGTACCTGGAGGATATCAAGTGGAATAAGCAGCCTCCCGCGCCAAAGCTTCCGGAGGACGTTATCCGGAGGACGGAAGCCAAGTATGTAGAGGCCTACGAAAGAATAACCGGAAAAAAACTGGGGTGATACCATGATTGCGATTATAGACTATGGCGTGGGAAACCTGCGGAGTGTGGAAAAGGCATTTCACTTCATCGGGGTTGAAGCGGAGATTTCTTCGGATAAAAATTTCATCTTAAACGCCGACGGAGTTATACTTCCGGGTGTGGGAGCCTTTGCCGATGCCATGGACAGCCTGGAAAAGGCGGGCATGGTGGAAGTGGTCAAAGCCGTGGCCAAAAGCGGTAAGCCCCTGCTGGGCATATGCCTGGGGATGCAGCTGCTGTTTGATTACAGCGAAGAAGGCGGAGACCGGGTGGAGGGCCTGGGAATCTTTAAAGGTTCCATAAGGCAGCTCCCGCTGGATATGGACCTGAAAGTGCCCCATATGGGATGGAACGCACTGGAGATAAAAGAAGGCTGCCCGTTGTTTGACAACCTGCCTGCAAGGCCCTTTGTCTACTTCGTGCATTCCTACTACCTGACGGCGGAAAACAGGGATATCGTAATCGCTTCAACGGAGTACGGCATAAAATTTGATGTGGCTATAGGGGACCGTAATGTCTATGGCACGCAGTTCCACCCTGAAAAAAGCGGAGATGTGGGGCTGAACCTATTAAAGAATTGGGCCGGGCTTGTGAAAGCCGGCCATGGGCAGTTGTAAAATCATAATGAATATGGAACAAAGCAGCAGGTGGATATAGGAGGATTATCGAAGATGATTGTATATCCGGCGGTGGATATTAAGGATGGAAAATGCGTAAGGCTCTCGCAGGGCAAGTTTAATGCTGTGACGGTATACGCGGAGAACCCCGTGGAAATGGCGTTGAAGTGGGAAAAGTTAGGGGCCAGGTATTTGCATGTAATCGACCTGGACGGCGCAAGGCTCGGCGTCCCGCAGAACGTGGCGGTTGCCAGCGAGGTGGCCGTCAAGCTGGGCATTCCCGTGCAACTGGGCGGGGGAATCCGGACGATAGAAATGATTGAGACCATCCTTTGCAAGGGCCTGCAGCGGGTCATCCTGGGGACCTCCGCAGTGAGGGATCCGGAACTTGTAAAGAAGGCTTTGAAGATATTCGAAAACAATGTGGTCATCGGCATCGATGCCAAGGATGGAAAAGTGGCAATCGAGGGCTGGGAGAAAACAAGCGATTTTACCGCCGTGGAGTTTGCGAAGAAGATGGAGGACCTTGGTGCCAGGACCATTATCTATACCGATATTTCCAAGGACGGTATGCTGGCAGGGCCGAATTTGACCGCCATGGAAGAGATGGTGAAGGCGGTGGGCATGGAGATCATCTGTGCCGGCGGAGTGACCAGAGTGTCGGATGTAAGGAATCTGAAGGAGATCGGCGTGTCCGGCGCCATCATAGGAAAAGCGCTGTATACGGGAGATATGGACCTTGGAGAGGCCCTGGAAGCAGCGAAATAGTCCCTGGCGCGTGATAAGCGTCGGATAGCTGTGTCAGGCGTCGTTCCCCGGTGCTCTCCTCGCTTCTGACGCGCCAGGGAACGGGGACGCGCTGCAAGCGTCGGATAGCGGCGTCAGGCGTCGGCCCTCGGTGCTCAAGTATCGTATATACATTCTGCGCCTTGGGCCTCAAGGCGAATATACAGTATGGATTGGAGTAGTGTCATGCTTACAAAACGCATCATTCCCTGCCTGGATGTACATGAGGGCAGGGTTGTAAAAGGAGTTAATTTTGTGAATATCAGGGACGCGGGAGATCCGGTGGAGGTTGCGGCAATCTATGACAAAGCCGGAGCCGACGAACTTACCTTTCTGGACATTACCGCCTCCTCCGATGCCCGCAGCATCATTCTGGACG